>DASXIA010000096.1:0-10638 GCA_036488155.1 Streptosporangiaceae bacterium
GTCACGATCGACCCGCCCTGACCGCCGCGCGCGGTCGACATGGCCCGGACCGCGTGCTTGGCGCACAGCATCGGCCCCACGACATTGACCTGCATCAGCCGGGCCAGCGCGTCGGAGTGCTGCTCGTCGATGCGCGCCTGCTCACCCGCCTCTCCGGCGTTGTTGACCAGCGCGGTGACCGGTCCCATCTGCTTAGCCGCCCGGTCGAACATCGCCACCACGTCGTCTTCCGATTCCACGTCCGCCTGCACAGCCACGGCCTTCCCGCCGGTGCCGGTAATGGCCGACACCACCGACTCGGCCCCGCGGGCATCGTTGGCGTAGTTCACGATCACGCCGTAGCCGTCACTGGCCAGCCGTTTGGCGATGGCGGCGCCGATACCGCGGCTCGCGCCGGTGACGATCGCCGTGCCCTTGTCCTGGACAGCTGTCGTCATCAGACCACCCCCTGTGCCGTGTCCTGCCGGTCAGCGAAACGCACTCCAGATCATGCCCGAAAGTAGGCGTGCACACCGTTCTCGGGCTGCGCTAAGCCCTGCCGCGTCCCGGCCGCCCGGTCATCGCTGCTCCGGCAGCGGATCCGGCGCTAGCCGACGCCGAAACCAGTGCCAAACCCGGATGATCTTCATGGATGTGAGTTTTCTGTTGCTATCACAACAGCCAGGTCACTTTCACCGGCGGCGAACCGGGCCACCGGCGCCGGCACCGGCTCGGGGTCAATGCCACGAGCCCGCACCGGCACCGGCTGGCTAACGTCCGCACCCTGAAGTACATGGTGGGGTGCCAGTAGGCGTTCATCCGGTGGAACCCGATGAGCGTGCCGGTATCTGCGGCGCCGAACGTCCAGTTGCCCCAGCCGTACAGCTCGACGTGACCGGTGCCGAAAAAGGCGAGGTCACCGCGCTTCGCCTGAGATTTGCGGATCCGGATGAGGCGTGAGTTGCCGAGCATCTCGTATGTCGTGCGCGGCAGCGAAATGCCGCGTGCCCGGTAAGCGGCGTAGACCAGGCCTGAGCAGTCGTAACCGTAGGGTCCAGCGCCACCCCAGAGATAGGGCTTACCTTGCTGCCTGAGTGCCCAGAACCAGATCGACAGCCGCAACTTCCTGGTTGCCGACATTGCCACGGCTGCAGAATCGGCCCTGGCGGGAGTCGAGTGGGAAATTCCGGCGGACGCGACGAGCAAAACGAGAACCGCGAGCGCGGCCTGCACCACGCTGCGCAGCTGAGTTGAGAGTCGTCGTTTCGGCGCGCAGCGCATAGTGCGTTCGTTCACGCGTTACTTTCTGACGAAGGTGCGCCCGGACGACACACAGGCGCCTGACCTCCGGCCATGTACCCAGGTCAGGCTCGCGTGAAAGGAAGAAAGGTTTTCACATTGACCGATTGCTTGCAATTTCAGGATAGGTAGCCGGCCAATTCACGACAGTTTAATCCGCCCAGATAGGCGCATTTCAAATCGGGCGCTGCCGTCAAACATAGGTGATTTATGCTGATAAAGCAGCAAGACTGGTGCGCTATGGACCAGGCCAGTGTCCTGAGCGGTTAAGTTTTTACTCCTGTTGAGGTGTGGTTTTTGTTTTCTGGCCACGCTCATAGGCGAGCTGAAGAGCTCCCGATGATTCAGTCACCCAGCTCGGCACGGCGCCGGGTGACATATTCGGCCAGTTCGTCCCTGATAGCGTCGTCCAGCGGCGGCTGCTCGTACTCGGCCAAGGTCTTCGCGGCTATCTCGCCGGCCCGGGCGGTGGCGTCCTTCCCGCCGAGCTTCAGCCAGCGCTCGTAGTTCGCCGTCGAGGACAACAGCGGACGGTAAAAGCACTCGCGGAATCTCTCCATGGTGTGCTGCGCGCCGAGGAAGTGACCGCCGTGCCCGACCTCAGTGTGCGCGCCGAAGGCCAGCGACTCCTCGTCGATCTCCAGCGGCGTGAACTCCACCCGCAGCATGCGCAGCAACTCGATGTCGACGATGAACTTCTCGTAGCACGACACCAGGCCGCCTTCCAGCCAGCCTGCCGCGTGCATGACCCAGTTCGTGCCGGCCAGGAACGTCGGCAGCAGCGTCATCAGCGACTCATACGCTGCCTGCGCGTCGCAGGTCTGGCTCGAGTTCAGCCCGCCGCCGGTCCGGAAGGGCAGGCCGAAATGCCGCGCGAGTTGCCCGGTGCACAGCAGCCCGATGCCGGACTCGGGCGTTCCGAAGCTTGGCGAGCCCGACTGCATGTCGATATTGGACAGGAACGAGCCAAATATCACCGGGCAGCCGGGGCGGATCAGCTGTGCTAGCGCGATGCCCGATAGCGCTTCGGCCAGCTGCTGGACGAGCGCGGCGGGGACTGTGACCGGAGACATAGCCCCCATGAGCAGGAACGGGGTTAGCACCACCGGCTGCCTGGCGGCACAGTACTCAAATTGGGCGTCGAGCATCCGGTCGTCCCAGCGCAACGGTGAATTGCAGTTGATCAGCGAAATCGTCGCGGGCACCGACTCGATGGCGCCGCGGCCGCCGAACAGGATCTCAGTCATCGCGATGGTGTCGGCGGCATTGGGCCCGGACACCACGTTCCCCATGTAGATCTTGTCGGTCAGGGTCTGCAACGCGAAGATCATGTCCAAATGCCGGGAGTCAAGCGGCGCATCGTTCGGCTCGCAGATGACGCCGCCGGCGGAGTCAAGTTCGCCAAACGACTGCGACAGCATGCACATGCGACGGAAGTCGTCCATGGTCGCATCGCGCCGCACGTCACCATCGCGCACGAACGGCGAGCCGTAGACCGCGCCGAAGGCCATGTCGTCGCCGCCGATGTGCACGTTGCGGGCGGGGTTCCTGGCCTGCACGTCGAACTCTCGCGGCGCGAGCGCCACCTGCTCGAGCACGAAATCCGGGTCCAGGTAGACGACCTCGCCGTCGGCGCGCTGCCCGGCCTTGCGGAACAACTCAACTGCCTCGGGCTTGGCGAACTGGATGCCGATCTCGGAAACGATACGGCGCCAGCCCTTGTCGAGCACCTCGATCGCGTCCGGCGACAGGATCTCGTACCTCGGCATCGTGTTGCGGAACATTGCTACCTCGCCCGTGCTACCCAAAACGACAGTGCTACCCAAAAGGCCAGCGCGACCCAGGACAACCGCGGAATGGCGCCGCCTTGACCGGTCTGAAAGCCCGAATCTAGAATCACATCGTAGAACAATGTTCCGTACTATGGAACTCAAGAATGGCCCCAAGCAGCCAGAAACACAGCAGCCAGACACCCGGAAGCGAGACAGCTGCCGTGACCTCTCCGACCGGAACTCAGGCCGTCGACCGGGCGGCTCAGCTGCTCATCGAGGTTGCCCGGCATCGCGACCCGGTCTCCTTCGCCGAGCTCATCGCCGCCAGCGGCCTGGCGAAGAGCACGACATCGAGGCTCCTGACTGCGCTGGAGCGTAACGGCCTGGTCCGGCGCGACCTGGCCGGCCGGTTCTCGCCAGGCGAGGTGTTCGTTTCCTATGCCTGGCGCGGCGGGGCCGAGGCCGACCTGGTCAGCGTGGCCCAGCCAGTGCTCGCCGAACTGGGCGAAGTAACGGGTGAGACCGTCAACCTCGGCGTGGCTCGCGACGGCGGACTGGTCGAGCAGATCGCGCAGGTGGACAGTAAGTACCTGATCGGCGGCACGAACTGGGTTGGCCTCACGGTCCCGTTGCACTGCGCCGCTCTTGGCAAGGTTCTGCTCGCGTTCGGTGCCGCGGAACTGCCCAAGGGCAGGCTTGAGCAGCGCACGGACCGGACGGTCACCAGCCGTGCCGCGCTGGCCACCGACCTCGCAGCGGTGCGCGAGCGCGGCTACGCGGTGACGATCGAGGAGCTGGAGCCCGGGCTGGTCGCGGTGGCCGCGCCGGTGCTCGCAGACGGCGGCATCGTGGTCGGTGCGCTGTCGGTGTCCGGGCCCGCTAGCCGGCTGACTGCCACCGCGATCCCGCTGACCGCGCGCAGCTGCATGGCCGCGGCCCGCTCGTTGTCGGCCCTGCTCGGCCACGAGCGGCCCGTTGGCGAGTCCAGCATGTCGTCCTCACTACTCGAGAAGACTGAAGAAGAAGGTGCCTCGTGACCACAGACGAGCTACTGCGCCAGCTCTATGACTTCACTCTCGTCGGCAACGGCCCGGAAGTGCTCAGCCTCACCAGGCAGGGGCTCGAACAGGGCCTCGGCCCGGAGACACTGCTCTACGAGGCGCTCATTCCCTCCCTCGAGGAAGTCGGTGCCCGGTTCGAGCGGGGTGATTTCTTCGTACCGGAAATGCTGATCGCCGGGAAGGCGATGGCCGGTGCGCTGGAGATCCTGCGGCCGCTGCTGGCCGAGACCGGAGCGCAGACCATCGGGAAGATCGTCATGGGCACGGTCAAAGGCGACGTACACGACATCGGCAAGAACCTCGTCAACATCATGTTCGAAGGTGCGGGCTTCGAGGTGATCGATCTCGGCGTGCAGGTAGCGCCGGAGAAGTTCCTGGACGCTATCAGGGAGCACCAGCCGGACATCGTTGGGTTCTCCGCGTTCCTGACGACCACGATGCCGATGTTCAAGGCCAATATCAACGCGCTGGAGAAGGCGGGCATGCGCGACCAGGTCATCGTGATGGTCGGCGGGGCGCCCGTCACCCAGGAGTACGCGAACGTTGTCGGCGCCGACGGGTATGCCGCCGACGCCTCTGCCGCCGTGGTCCGCGCCAAGGAGTTGCTGCGGGCGCGGCGCGCGGTAGCGCCGGCCTGACCGCGCCCGCCCCGACTGTGACCGAAACCGCCCACCTAGCGAACGGATCCACCCGCGATGGAAACAGTCCTGTCCTCCGCAAGCCGCGAGGTGCGGATCGGCGGGGAGAACCCGTTCTGCATCATCGGCGAGCGGATCAACCCGACCGGCCGCAAGCTCTTCCAGGATCAGCTGCGGCGTGGCGATCTGGCCAGGGTCGAGATCGACGTAGCCGAGCAGCTGGCCGGCGGCGCGATGGTACTCGACGTCAACATGGGCGCCCCGCTCTGCGACGAGGCAGAGCTGATGACCCGCGCGATCGGACTGATCCAGTCCCGGTGCGATCTGCCGCTCTGTCTCGACTCCTCCATCGTCGAGGTGCTCGAGGCAGGGCTTGCCGTTTGCCAGGGCAAGGCGCTGGTCAACTCGGTGACCGCCGAGGACGACCGGCTCGACGCGATCCTGCCGCTGGTCAAGCGCCACGGCGCGGCTGTCATCGCGCTGCCCAATGACGAGGAGGAGATCCCGGAAGAGCCAGCCCGGCGGCTTGAGCTCGCTCGCAAGATCGTGGACGTGGCCACCGGTAAGTACGGCATCCCGATCGAGGACATCGTCATCGATCCGCTAGCCATGCCGGTCGGCGCCGACACGTCGCTGGTACTGCGGACGCTCGAAACGATCGAGTTGCTCCGGGCGGAGCTGGGCGTGAACATGACACTGGGCGCGTCGAACGTTTCGTTCGGGATGCCCGAACGCGGCGCGATCGGAGCTGCGTTCCTGCCGATGGCGATCGCCGCCGGTTTGACCAGCGCCATCATGGACGCCCGGTCGCAGCAGCTAGTGCAGGCCGCGAAGGCGGCTGACCTGCTGACCAACCGCGATCCCTGGGGTGCGGCCTGGATAGCCGCGCACCGGGCCCGGCAGGCAACTGCTCGTCAGGCGCCCGCATCAGCAAACACCGCACCAGCAAGCACAGCACCACCAGGCACAGCATCAGCGAGTACGGCGCCGGACGCCCCGTGATTCACGACACAGCGACCGGCCGCACAGCGACGGACCCGGCGGCAGAGCCCGAGGCCGGGCCGCCCGCCAGGGTCGAGCTGCACTTTCAGCCGGGCGGCTTGCGAGTGCGCGTCCCGCCGGGAGTCAGCCTGTTCGACGCGGCCAGCTGGAATGGCATCGCGATTGACTCGACCTGCGGCGGCCATGGCACGTGCAAGAAATGCAAGGTCCGTGTGCTGGACGGCAATGTGCAGGTCTCGCCGCTCGACACCCGCGCGTTCTCGCCCGAGGAGCTGCGCGACGGCTGGCGGCTGGCATGCCGCGCGATAGCCGACGCGGACGTGCAGGTTGCGGTGCCGCCGCTGGTGACCAGGCCGAAGGCGGCCACTATCGGCGTCGGCCGCCAGGTCATCCTTCGGCCGGCTGCGCAGAAGCGTTACCTGGAGCTGGCGGAGCCGTCGCTGGCGGATCAGCAGGCCGATATTGAGCGCGTGCTGGCGGCGCTGGATGACCTCGAGCTGCGGGTCGACCTTTCCGTGCTGCGCAGCCTCGGCCGCCGGCTGCGGGCTGCCGATTTCAAGGTGACCGCCGTCATCATCGACGACGTGCTCATCGACGTGCAGGCAGGCGACACCACCGGGCAGCTGCTCGGCATTGCCTTCGACCTTGGCACCACTGCCGTCGTCGCGACGCTGCTCGACCTCAGCACCGGGACGCCGCTGGCGGTAGCGTCGATGCTGAACAAACAGCAGCCGTTCGGCGCCGACGTGATCACCCGGATCAGCGCCACGATGCTTGACCCTCGCGCGCTGGACACACTGGGCTCACTCGCCAGGGAAACCCTTGGCGAACTGGCTGCCGAGGTGTGCGCGCACGCAGGCGCCGATCCGGCCGACGTTACCGAGATCGCGATCGCGGGGAACGCGACAATGACGCACATCGCGCTCGGCATCGACCCGGAGCCGCTCGGCGTAGCCCCGTTCATCATGACGGCACGGCAGCTGCCTGAAGTGCTCGCTGCCGATCTGGACGTGCCCGCCCATCCGCGGGCGCGCGCGTTCGTGTTCCCGGCGTTCGGGGCCTACGTCGGTGGCGACATCACGGCCGGGCTGCTCGCCGCTGGCATGAACCGCGACGCCCGGACCCGGCTGTTCATCGACATCGGCACCAACTGCGAGATCGTGCTCGGCAACCGCGACTGGCTGCTCGGCACCGCTGCGCCGGCCGGCCCGGCGTTTGAGGGGGCCGCGATCCGGTGCGGAATGCGGGCGGCCGACGGCGCTATCGAAGGCGTCTTGATCGGCGACGATGACGTGACGCTGGCCGTTATCGGGGACTGCGCGCCAGCCGGCCTCTGCGGGTCCGGCTTGGTCGACGCGGTGGCCGGGCTGGTGAAGGCAGGTCTGCTCGATCGCTCTGGCCGCCTCGTACCGGACGAGGTGGCGGCCGGGCTTGCCCCAGCTTTGGCGCAGCGGCTGACCATGCTCGGCCAGGAACGGGTCTTCGTGCTGCACTGGCTCGGCTCGCCGGGCGATGTCTCGGCTTCTGTCTACCTGTCGCAGCGTGACATCCGTGAGCTGCAGTTCGCCAAGGCAGCGATCGCGACCGGCTGGCAGGTACTGCTCGACGAGGCCGGACTCGCCGCAAGCGACATCCAGCAGGTACTGCTGGCAGGCTCGTTCGGCAGCTATCTGTCACCCGCCAGTGCGATCGCGCTTGGCCTGGTGCCCAAGCTGCCGGTGCTCCGCGTCGTCAGCGCGGGCAACGTGGCCGGCGAGGGCGCGAAGATGGCGCTGTTGTCAGTCCGCGAGCGCGCGGCAGCTCTCGCCCTGCTCGGGGAGGTGAGATATGTCGAGCTCTCCGACCGCGACGGGTTCAACGACGCTTTCGTCGACCTGCTGCAGTTCCCGGACTGACGGCAGTCCCCTGGGCATTCCCCGTTCCCGCCCTGATGAAGCATCGCCGGCGCTCGCGGTGATCGCCTGCGGTGCGATCGCCAGCATGGTCCGCGAGATCGCGGCGCGCCGCGGCTGGCCGGTCGAGGTGCACGCGCTGCCGGCCGCCTTGCACAACCGGCCGGACCGGATCGCGCCGGCCGCAGCCGAGCTGGCCGGCCTCCTGCAGGCGCGCGGCCTGAGGGTCGCGCTCGGCTACGCCGACTGCGGCAGCTACGGCGCGCTGGACGAACTCTGCTCCCGGCTCGGCATCGCCAGGCTGCGCGGGCTGCACTGCTATGACGTACTGGGCGGGGCCGACCGGGTGCGTGCGCTGTTCGAGCGTGAGCCGGGCACTTACCTGCTGACCGATTTCCTGGTCCGCAGCTTCGACCGGACCGTCGTAGCGGGGCTTGGCCTCGACCGTCATCCGCAGCTGTGGGCCGACTACTTCGGGCAGTACCGGAAACTTGTCTGGCTGGCACAGGACCGCGACGCGGCGCTGGACCAGCAAGCTGCGCGGATCGCCAGCCGGTTCGGGCTACCGTTGCGGGTCATCGACGTCGGCACCGGAGGCCTGGAACGCGAGCTCGGCATCATGCTGGCCGCTAATGCCGGCGCTGATTAGAGTTCGCCAGGCACGGGCTCCTGGCTGATCAGGAACCGGTAGCCGGCAATGACCGCGTCGAATGACAGCTCGCCCCACGGCCGCTGACTCAACGGCTCCGTGACCACGCCGCCAGCGGCATGCCGGTCATGGACCGCGGTGATGTCGTTCGTCTCCGGCAGCCGGACGTACACAGTGACGCCGGCGCCGCGGTGATCGCGACTGGCCGCGGGCAGCCAGCGCTCCTCAGCGGTACCGAGCATGACCTGAGCGCCGCCAAGGCTGACGCACGCGAGCCGGTCGTCAGAGTCGGCCGGCGTGGCGAACTCCAGCTGCCAGCCGAGTTCGTCGGTCATCAGCCGCGCTGTCTGGTAGGGATCGTCGCAGGCGAGAAAGATGCTCAGCACGAACCGAAGTTAACGCAACCGCGGTTCCTGCGGCTCATGGTTCGGCCGCTCCGTCAACACGTAAGCAACTGGGCCGCCTCGGGCTGCGACTAGACCCCCCTCGGGATCACGGTCTTGACGGATCCTGCCAGCGAACCGGCAGGCCATGCGCGGGAGCCGTGCCAAGCACTCGCCGATGCCCGCCGGGCCAGGTCGTGAGCGTGACCGGGCAACCTCCTGCCCGCGACTGCTCTAGGTAGACGTAGGCGAACCGCGCGCCATCAGTAGCGGTCGCGCTCAGCGCTTCGACGCCGGCTGCCAGCTCGGCCCGCTGAACGTCGCTCAGGTACTGGCGGAAGATCGAGTGCCAGAGCACGGTCCAGCTACCTGGCTCGAGCTTCAGTCTGGCGACCGTGGCCGACGCCGACTCTGCCCGCAGGTCAGCCGGGACCTGCCGGGCGACCTCGAAAGCGCCGCGAAGACGCCTCAGCCGGCTGGCCTGATCGGGCCAGACGTACGCAGTGAGCGTGAGCCGGCCCTGGTCGGTCAGCGGGTCGATAGGTGCGATGTCTCCGCCAGTTTGCTCGATGACCTCGATCCGGCTCAGCGGCAGCGGGGCGCCTAGCCACCCGTTGGTCAGCACGACCGGTGAATCCGGGTTTCCGTGCCGGCCAGCCGGGCCGGATACGAAGAAGTGATCGGCACGCAAGTTCAAGCCAGCACTCGCGCCGACCTCTGCCAGCCTTATCGGCAAACTCGCTTCTGCGGCGATATGCCTGAGGGCACCGAGCAATGCTGCGGCTCGCCCCACCTCATTAGTCTGCGGCGGCCAGTCGAGCCAGCCGCGGACGGTCTCGCCCCGTTCGGCTAGGACACGCCTGAGCGCCGCCCAGGCTCGCGGGCTGCCTGGCTCGCTCTCGGCGGTCCCCCCGCAACTGGGATAGAACGCGGCAAGATCCGGAGCCTCGCCGGATAGCGCGAGCGCGTGCACACCGCCGAGCAGACGCAGGGCCAGCACGCTTGACAAGCGGTCGCTGAAATGGCCGCGCAGAACTTCGGCTGTCGGGCCGTCTGCGACTACATCATCTGCGGCGCGCGTGAGTAGGTCCCCGTAGAGCGGGCTGCCGAGTTCCCGGCACGCATCCGCCTGCCAGCGCAGCAGCCGCGCCGTCCGGACTTGCGGGGACCCGTCCGGCTGCGAAGTGTCCACGCCGGTCACTATGACAGGCCCGACCCCGGTGTCGCTATGTCGGCCGACCACCACATGACTGAGCCGCCAGCAGACTGAGCACTCGGGCTGGCGTAAGCCGTCTCGGCGGGCAGGGATCACGGTCTCGCTAGTCGAGGTGCCGTCGCTCGGCAAGGCCTTCTGTTGCCAGCTTGCCAGTGGACTAGCCAGCCAGTGAAATGGAATCAAGAGTGCACCTGGCAGATGAAGAGGCAAGCGCGTTGTCGGGCACGTTGCGTTGCCAATGGAGGCCATGACCATGGGGCGACCGATCCAGGTTGCCGCTGCGGCAACTGTCGCACTGTTCGCGCTCTCCGCCTGCGGCAGCGGCGTCGCCAGCTTCCCGCCGCCGCCGCGGACAGCTGATATTGCTTCGTCGGTCACGGTTAGCGCGAACGGCCGCGTTATCACCGCGCGTGGCGTCATCGCCTGCGGCCACACTCCGCTTCTCGTCGCCCGCTCCTACCGGGACCGGGTCACGCTGAAATGGGTAAACCCAGACACCAATTGCGATGCCGAGGCCGTCAAACCGGTCATGGTCAGCGTCAGGCTCCCGTCCCCGCTGGGGCGGCGGCATCTGGTCCAGGCGTCCACCGGAAAGCGGATACCGCGCCGCGTCGGCCACGGCAGCTAGTCAACTGCCGGAGGATTGGGCCCCAGCAGTGTTGCGACTGAAGCAGGTGGCGGCCCGAGCATGGCAGGCCTGGCAGGCGCGAACAGACTGAGCCGCGAACAGACTGAGGCCCCTCCATG
>DASXIA010000114.1:0-30749 GCA_036488155.1 Streptosporangiaceae bacterium
AGGGCAGCTTGCAGTCCGGCGGCAGCGAGCCGATCAGCGCCTCAAGCTGCGCCACCGCCGATCGGCTACTGCTATCGACAGTCATACAACACAATAGAAGCACTTCCGGCGTCGGCCGCAACCGTCTCGCGCTTCGCCGAACCTGCCGCCACGACTCTTCATGCGCCCGCCACCACCCTTCATGGCACCGCCACCACCCTTCATGGGTTTGCGTCGTTTCTGCGGACGTTATGTCTGAAATTTGGTCGCCAAACTCATGAAACGTGCGGAGGCTGACCCGAGCGCGGCTGTCTGCGCCTAGTCCGCAGAGCCCGTCCCACCGGCCGGCACGCAGCCGACCGCACTGACCGCCAGGCGGAACGCGGTTATCGTGGCACCATGGCCGAGCGCAAAGAGACGATCGAAGTCGCCGGCCGCACGGTGACGGTCTCCAATCCGGACAAGGTCTACTTCCCGCGCACTGGCCACACCAAGCTGGACCTGGTCCGTTACTACCTCAGCGTCGCGGACGGCGCGTTGCGCGGGGTTGCTGACCGCCCGATGGTGCTCAAGCGTTTCGTCAACGGCGCCGAGGGCGAGGCGTTCTTCCAGAAGCGCGCGCCGGCTAACCGGCCGGCCTGGCTGGACAGCGTGGTGCTCAGCTTCCCCTCCGGCCGGACCGCCGAGGAGATCGTCGTCTCCGACGCCGCAGGCCTGGCATGGGTCGTCAACCTGGGCTGCATCGACCTGAACCCGCATCCCATCCGCGCCGACGACCTCGACCATCCGGACGAACTGCGTGTCGATCTTGACCCCGTTCCCGGCATTGACTGGCCGCAGATCGTCAACGTCGCGATGGTAGCCAGGGAGGTTCTCGCTGACGCCGGCCTGACGGGCTGGCCAAAGACGTCCGGCTCGCGCGGCATGCACGTGTACGCGCGGATCGAGCAACGCTGGACGTTCACCGAGGTCCGGCGCGCGGCCGTGGCGCTGGCCAGGGAGATCGAGCGCCGCGCGCCCGGCGAGGCCACCTCGCGGTGGTGGAAGGAAGAGCGGCACGGCGTCTTCGTGGATTACAACCAGAACGCCAAAGACCGCACAGTCGCGTCCGCCTACTCGGTCAGGCCCACACCCGACGCGCGGGTGTCTACGCCGCTGCGCTGGGACGAGGTGCCGGGCTGTGATCCGGCAGCGTTCACTATCGACACTGTGCCGAAGCGGTACGCCGAGATCGGCGACCCGGGCGATGGCATCGACAGTACTGTCGGCTCGCTCGACCGGCTGCTGGAACTAGCCGCAGCCGACGAGGCCGCCGGGCTTCCGGACGCGCCGTGGCCGCCGCATTTCGAGAAGCAGGCCGGCGAGCAGCCGCGGGTGCAGCCAAGCAAACGGCGCGCGCCAGCGAGCATCGCAGTCAGCGCGGCAGCGGACCCGGCGCAGCCGGCTCCTGGCAAGAACAGCGGCCCGACCGGGCGCCGCCGCTCGTCGATGCCGCTGATCGAGATTGCCCGCGCGGCCAGCAAGGCCGACGCGATGGCCGGCCTGGACCGCTGGAAGCAGCGGCACCCGGACGCGGCAGCGCTGCTCGAGCCGGCCGACATCCTGGTCGACTCGATGCGCGGCCGGTCCTCCACCTGGACCAGGATCAGGCTCAACCTGCGGCACATCCCGGCGGCCGAGCGGCCACCGCAGGAGCCGCTTGAGGTCGACTATGACCCGTGGCGCGCGGCAGGCGGCTAACGCCAATATTCAGACCGGGAACGGGTCTGTTCCCCCTCGCAGCACCGCGACCGGCCGCGGTCGCATGGGGAACTGGATCCGCGCGAGGGCGTGGACCTGGCCAGGAACCCGGATCCGGGCGAGGTCCCGGATCCGCGCCGGCGCCTGGTTCCGGGCAGGTGCTGTCGCCGGCGTCATCGGCCCGGCCGCGTTCACGCTCGGCTGGATCGTAGCGGCGTTCCGTCAGCCCGGCCTGCCCTTCTCCGTGCCCCAGATCAGCGGTCTGGCGGCCGGCAACGCCCGCGATCCGTGGCTCATGATCAGCGCCTTCCTCGTGCTCGGCGGATGCGCGATCGGCTTCGGCGCGGCGCTCCGGTCCGGGCTTGGCGGCCGCCGGGCCGGTCTAAGTCCGTGGCTGATCCAACTGGCAGGAGTACTGACGATCGCGGCCGGGCTGCTGCGCCGCGACCACGTGCTGCTGACGGCCGGGCCGGAGTCCTGGCACAACCAGGCGCACAACGTCGTCAGCGCTGCGGGGTACGTGCTGCTGATCGCCACGCCGCTCCTGCTGGCCCGGCGGTTCTGGCGCGACCGGCGGTGGAGCAGGCTGACAATGCCGCTGGTCGCAGCCTCGGTGGCGGCAGCCGGACTGCTGGCCGCCCTGTACGCCGAGCCGAACGGCAGCTGGGCCGCCACACTGCAACGGATCGGGGTCAGCCTGCCGCTTGCGGCGATCGTAGCCGTCGCGCTGAGGCTCACTCGGCTAGCAGGCGCCGCGGCTTTGACCTCACCAGGCGACGGCGATGCCGGAGGCTTGCCCAGTCGGTCCGGCCGATCCTGGCAGCCGGAGTGAGATGGTCCTGCAGGAGTGGCTCGAGGTACCGCTCAGGACCGGCTGAACTTGATCAGGAACTCCAGCAGGCCATGGTTCTGGGTCGTGACGAACCCGGCGAAGCTCGGATTGCCGATGTCCCAGTCGGCGAACACGATCGGGATCGAGCCCGAAACCTCGATGCCGGCCGCGGTCCGTTCGGCCGACAGCGGGAAGGTGACCTTCCGGGTGTGTCCGTGCAAGGTGAGATTGGCCGTGGCGTGATAAGTCCGGATCACTCCGGCCGCAGGCAGCGCGCCCAGGGCAATCGGAGAGGTAAGCGTCAGCGTTCCCCTGGGATAGGTGGAAGTTTCCATGATCCGCCCGTTGAACTGCGCATCCCGCCCGCTCTGGTCGCTTTTGATGGTGTCCATCGGGACGCTGAACGACGCGGCCCTGGCGGTGCTGCCGCTGACGCTGAGGCTGCCAGTGATGTCGCTGGTCCGCCCGACGGCGACATTGTTCTGGCCGGCGAGCACCTCGTTCACCCGGTAACCGACGACGGAGCCCGAGGCGACCCGCCACGTTCCGGCCACTGAGTCCGCAGCGCTGGCCGAGGCCGGGCTCGAACTCGCAGCGGACTTCAGCCCGAGCGGCGCAGGCGCCGGGCCCTCGATCACATTGATGTACAGCCAGGTTCCGCCGACGACCATAACGACGAGGACAACGAGGCAGCCCAGCAGCCACCAGCGCAACCGGCCCCGGCGCAGACCTGCCATGCCAGTTCCTTCCGGAAGTGAGCCAGGCCGGGCAAGTTGCTCGGCCTGGCTCACCTTCACAGCATCAGCTCCGGGCTTACCCAGCCGCTGCGCCGGAAATCCTCTGCCTAGCCGACGGCCGGCAGCAGCTCGGCCAGGAGCTCCAGGTGATCAAGATCATCCAGGTCCAGCACCTGCAGGTACACCGTGGTGGCGCCGATCCTGGCGAACTCGGCGATCCGGTCGCCGACCTCTGCTGGCGTGCCGGCGAGGCCGTTCACGCGCAGCTCGTCCACCTCGCGCCCGATTGCCGCAGCCCGCTTGGCCAGCTCATCGGGAGTGCGGCCGCAGCAGACCACCTGGGCGGCAGAGTAGACCATGGACTCTTCCGCCCGGCCAGCCGCCGCGCAGGCCTCCTTCACCCGGCGGAACGCAGCCGCCGTGTCGTCGATGCTGCTGAACGGGACGTTGTACTCGTCCGCGTACCGCGCGGCTAGCTTCGGCGTCCGCTTCGGCCCCGTGCCGCCGATCAGTACGGGTGGGTGCGGTTGCTGCGCTGCCTTCGGCAGCCCGGGTGAGTCGGTCACCGTGTAGTAGGTGCCGGTGTAGTTGAACTTCTCCCCCACCGGCGTGTCCCACAGCCCGGTGATGATGGCCAGTTGCTCGGCATAGCGGTCGAACAGCTCGCGCGTGTCCGGGAACGGGATCGCGTAGGCCGCGTGCTCAGCATCAAACCAGCCCGCGCCGAAGCCGAACTCGACCCGTCCATCGCTCATCTGGTCGACCTGCGCAACCGAAATGGCGAGCGGGCCGGGATAGCGGAAGGTTGCCGGGCTCATCAGCGTGCCGAGCCTGATCCGCGATGTCTGCAGCGCCAGTCCGGCCAGCGTGATCCAGGCGTCGGTCGGGCCGGGAAGGCCGCTCACGTTGCCCATCTTCAGGTAGTGATCGGACCTGAAGAACGCGTCGAAGCCGAGGTCTTCGGTTGCCTTGGCGACTCGGAGCAGCGTCTGGTAGCTAGCGCCCTGCTGAGGTTCGGTGAAGATTCGCAGTTTCATGAGCCCCATCTTGCCCGTACGTCAGGACTCAGCCCTCAGGCGGCTGGGCCGGGCATATTCGCCTCCCGTCGAAAGGTGATTTGCGCCATTTGCGGCAACTAGTCACGGATCAGCGTGGCCACGCACTCCACGTGATGAGTCATCGGGAACGCGTCGTACCCTCGCAGCCCGGCGAGCTGCCAGCCGGCGTCCAGGAGTAGCCGCAGGTCACGAGCCAGGGTGGCAGGATCGCACGATACGTAGGCGATCCGGCGCAGCGCCGAACCGGGCGCCCGGCTGCCGGCGCGACCGCATAGCGCGTCGATGACCGGCCTGGACGCACCGGCCCTCGGCGGGTCCAGCACCGCGATGGATGCATCGCCGAGGCCTTCCTTACGGAGCACCGCTGCCACGTCCCCTCGGTGCACCCGAGCCCATGGAAAGGCACGCAAGTTATGCCGCGCGTCCCTGACGGACGATGGGTCCTGCTCGATCGCGATCACGGCGCCGTCGGGCCCGACCGCCTCCGCCAGGATGCCGGCGAACAAGCCCGCGCCGCAGTACAAGTCGAGCGCTGTGTCGCCTGGCCGCGGGTCTGTCGCGGCCAGGACCGCTGCGGCCAGCGCGTCGGCGGCTCCGGGGTGCACTTGCCAGAAGCTGCCAAGGCTTACCCGCCACTCCCGCCCGGCCGCTCGCTGGGTGAGGTAGCTGCGGCCCCGTACCGGCGTGCGGGCGCCGGACTTGCGCACCAGCTGGATCGAATCGGCCGCCATCTCCCGCAGCGCGTCACCGGCCGCCGGGCCGGTCACCAGCAGGCCCCGCTCACCGGTAGCAGGCGCGACACTGACCTCGACTGACTGAGCTCCCGGCCAGCGCGTGCCGGTCACGTCCGCGGCCGTCACCAGTTCGTGCGCGATAAGGCAGCGCTCGATCTCGACGATCTCGTGCGACCTGTGCTTGCGCAGGCCGGCCATTCCGGCCGCGTCGACTGCGAACGACACGACCGTCCGCCACCCGAGGCCGTCCTCATCGCCGTCAAGAGCCTGGACCTCGACCTCGGTGTCGATCCCGCCGATGCGGCTGAGTTGCTGGCGGATCACCGCGGCTTTCAGTGCACGCTGGGCGGGCAGGCTGGCATGCTGCCAGTCGCAGCCGCCGCAGCCGCCCGGCCGGGCGTACGGGCAGGGCGGCGTAACGCGGTCGGCGGACGGCCGCAGGATCTCGGTCGCTTCGGCCCTGGCGAACCGGGCAGTTGCCTGTGTCACGGTAGCGAGGACGCGCTCACCGGGCAGGGCATGGCGAACGAAAATCACCCGCCCCGTATCATCCTGCCTGGAAACGCACCAGCCGCCGTGGGCGACCTCGCCGGCAGTGAGCTCCAGCACGTCTCCGGCTTGCGGCGCAGACGCAGCCCCGGTGGTCACGGGCTACATCGTGCCCTGTCGGCGCGGGCTAGCTTCAAGCTGGGTACCGGACAGGCTGGCGGCCCGTGCCCGCGGGCTGGCAGCATCGCGCTGGAAGGCATACCGTGACTGGACCGCTGTGGCTGGAAGGAAGCACGTGCATATCGTGATCATGGGATGCGGGCGGGTCGGCTCAAGCATTGCCCATGCGCTCGAGGACTCCGGTCATTCGGTCGCGGTCATCGACCAGGACCCGGAGGCTTTCAGGAAGCTGCGGTCCGGGTTCAAGGGCACCAAGGTGACCGGTGTCGGTTTCGACCGGGACGTGCTCATCGAGGCGGGCATCGAGCGTGCCGACGCGTTCGCCGCGGTGAGTAGCGGCGACAACTCCAACGTCATCGCGGCCAGAGTGGCCAGGGAGTCGTTCGGCGTGCAGCGGGTCGTGGCGCGGATCTACGACCCGCGAAGGGCGTCGGTCTACCAGCGGCTAGGAATTCCGACCGTGGCAACCGTGGCGTGGACTGCCGACCAGATGCTGCGCAGGCTGATCCCCGAAGGCGCCGAATCGCTGTGGCGCGATCCGACTGGCGCGGTCGTCCTGGCCGAGGTTGCCTACTCCGACGACTGGATCGGCGAGAAGGTCTGCGACCTGGAACAGGCAGCGCATGCCCGGATCGCTTACATTTCCCGGCTCGGCGAGGCCGTGGTGCCCGGCCCGAACCTGGTAGTCCAGGAGGGCGATGTCCTGCACGTGGTCGCCGCGGAGAACAACATCGCTGAGATCGCCAGGGTGTTCGCGGCACCGGGGCCCGGAAGGGGAGGTCACTGATGCGTGTTGCGATCGCGGGCGCAGGAGCGGTCGGCCGCTCGATTGCCAAAGAGCTCCTTGAGAACGGGCACGACGTCCTCCTCATCGACAAGGACCCGAATTCCATCAAGGTCCATAGCGTGCCTCGGGCTGAATGGCTGCTGGCCGATGCCTGCGAGATAACCGCGCTCGACGACGCGGCTCTGGAACGCTGCAACGTCGTCATCGCCGCCACCGGCGACGACAAGGCGAATCTGGTGGTGTCCCTGCTCGCCAAGACCGAGTACGGCGTGCCGCGCGTGGTGGCACGGATCAATCACCCGAACAATGAGTGGCTGTTCAACGAGTCGTGGGGCATTGACGTCGCCGTCTCTACTCCGCGCCTCATCTCTGCCCTGGTCGAGGAGGCAGTCAGCGTCGGTGACCTGGTCCGGCTCATGACATTCCGGCAGAGCGAGGCCAACCTCGTCGAGATCACCATGCCCGCGGGCGCGCCGCTGGCCGGCGAACGAGTCGGCAGCATTGAGTGGCCGGTCGATACGGCGCTGGTCGCCATCCTCAGGGACGGCCGGGTGATCGTGCCAAGCGCGGACGATCCGCTGGAGGCCGGGGACGAGTTGCTGTTCGTCACCAGCCAGAACGTCGAGCGCGAGCTGGCGACGCTGTTGGCCAACGGCCACTAGGCACCGCCGCGACGCCGCCTGAGCCGCGCTACCGCGTCTCCGTGATCTCCGGCCCCCGCTCGAACGGACCGAAAGAATCCGGATCCTGAGCGGCGAGTTGCCCCTCGAGGACCTGGCGTGCCTCGTCCGGAAGCTGGATCTCGAGCGGCTTGCGCGGCGGCTCCGCGTGTTCCCCGCGCACGACCACGACGTCCGCGAATATCTCCTCGAACGGCAGCGCGAGCTCGGCGTCGCCCGCAGCGGGACCGCTGATCAGGCCGCGCAGGAACCATCGCGGGCCATCGGCGCCCAGGAAACGGAGGAGTTGCGGGGGGATGTCCTGGCCCTCGGCACCCTGTGGCACGACCCGGGCGAGCAACTCGGGGCCGAACGGGCCGTCCCGCTCGGCGCTCTGGCCTCCGGCCTTGGCCACCTCCTGGCCGATTTCCGGCAGGACCTCATGCCACAAGCCGGAGCTCCGCGGGGCGGCGAACGGCTGGAGCTGCAACCCGCTCTCGCCGTTGACCACCGCGATCGAGATACCGTCTTCCTCCGACACGAACACCTGGACGTCGAACCCCTCGCGGACCGGGACCATCAGGCTTCCGAAGTCGATGCGCTCCGCCTCGGGATATTCACCGGCGCCGTCCCACGGACCGGCGGAGCGTGTCATTGCCGGGCTGACGATCTGGGAATCCCGCAACCGGGTCCAGGTCTCCGGATCACCCAGGTCCGCCCGCCGGGCCCGCTGCCGCCCGCGGGCGGCAGCGGCAGCCGAGTCGGGTGCGTCGTCGCCGGTATCGCTCGCCTCCGGCGCAGCGTCCTCAACCCACTGGCCCTCGGCCAGCTCCTCCTCAGAAGGTTCGCCGGGCCCTTCTTCCTCGACCCAGTCGTCCTCAGTCCACGCGTCCTCGGCCCACTCTTCGCCTGTGCTGTCCTGCTCCGCCAGCGCATCATCAGCTGCCGGGTAGTCGCCAATGCCGGGATCGACGTCAGTATCTTGCTGGCCGTGACGGCGGCGCCGTCGGAACACCCCACACACTCCCTGTCTCTTATCTCCCAGCCAGCCCGCAGACCAGCAGGGAGCTAGTTACCACCTAGGGGATCGCCGCCCATCGCATGCCCTCCGGTCGAGCCATGGCCGCCGTCGCCGCGTTGCGATCCCGGCAGGGTCGTCACCTCCCGCCAGAGCGGGCGTTCTACCTTTTGAATCACAAGCTGGGCAATCCGGTCACCTCGCCGGAGCTGTACCGGGTGCTTGGCATCGGTGTTCAGCAGAATCACCTTGATCTCGCCACGGTACCCCGCGTCGACAGTGCCCGGCGCATTGACGATCGTCAGCCCGAACCGGGCAGCCAGTCCAGAGCGAGGATGCACGAACCCTGCGTACCCATCTGGCAGGGCGATGCACACGCCGGTGCCGACTGTCGCCCGCTGGCCCGGCTGCAGATCCAGGTCCGCAGTGAGGTACAGATCACTACCCGCATCGCCCGGGTGAGCGCGGTGCGGGACTGGCAGATCTGGATCGAGCCGTCGGATCAGCACCTCGACCGATCCGGGCTCGCTGCAGGCACACGTCATCTGACCATCCTTCGCGGGGTGACTCCGGGCTGGCCCGACCGTACCGCGGAAAGCTAACCCTCCGGCGCCTCGTCCCGCAGGGCAGGCCAGGCGTAGGTAATGACCGCAGTAACGGGAACGGCGATGATCGCGCCCGGGATGCCGGCCACGATGCCGCCGACCGCCAGCGCCAGGATGATTGCCAGCGGATGCAGCCTGATGATCCGGCCGATAACGAGCGGCTGCAGCAGGTGGTCCTCGATCTGGTTCTCCAGGATGAAGACGCCCAGCAGAATGACGGCCGCCACCCAGCCCTTGGTCGCGAGCGTGACCAGGATGGCCAGCGCGCCGACCACCAGGATGCCGATAAGAGGTACGTAGGCCGCGAGGAATATCAGCACGATAAACGGAGCCAGGAGCGGGACGCCCAGCAGCCAGAGCGCGAGCCCGATGAACAGTGCGTGGATGGCGGCCACCAGGGTCGTGCCGCGAATGTAGTGGACCAGGGCCTGCCAGGCGGCGCCGCCCGCGCGATCTGCGCGCCGGTGCGCCTCCCCCTTGATCCCGCTGATCACGAAATGCCAGATCCGGTGACCATCTTTGAGCAGGAAAAACGAGATGAACAGGGTCAGGATCAGGCCGGTCAGGAACTCCAGGGCGTACTTGCCAGTGGTCAGCACTGTCCCGGCTACCACGGATTTGTGCTGGGAGATGTATTTGAGCGCCCCGGAGCTGAGCTTCGAAAGCCGCGTGGCGTTCAGGTGGAACGGCGGCCCTGCCAGCGTTCGCAGCACTTCGTTCGCGGTTCGCTGCGTCTCGCGGAAGAGGGTCGGGTAATCGGCGCTGATCTGAGTTGCCACGAGCGTCATCGCGCCGCCGATGATCAGCAGCGCGATCAGGAAGCAGGACCAGGTGGACAGCAGCGGGCCAGCGCCGTGCCGGCGCAACCAGCCAGCGAACGGCTGGAGCAAGGCGGTGAACAGCAGCGCCGCAATGAACGGAAGCACGACGAGGCGCAGCGTGTCCGCCAAGCGAAACGCCAGGTAGACCGCCGCGCCGGTCACCAACAGACGCCAGGACCATGCGGCCCCTTGCCGCAGCAGCCTCGACACCTGCATGTCCGCGCTGACCTGGCTGCGATCGGCAACGGTCTGGGGCGGGCCGGCGGCTGGTTGTGCCCCGGCGGCTGCTTCTGGCCTCGGCGCTGCTTCTGGCTCCGCCGGGGCCTCGTGCTCGCCAGTGCCGGCCCCGCCGGCCCGCCATAGTCGCCGCATGGCGCCTCGCAGCCCATTGGAGTGCCCGGCGCTGGCCGGAGCAGGCTTTGCGCTGAAAGGATGTCTCGGCCGGGCCGTCATGCAGTACATGTAACCAACTACCGTGGTGCCATGCACTTCTACCGCGAGCGCCTGTTCGCGCCGCCGCTGTGGTGGGTGGTCGGGATGATCACCATGCTGACGTTCGGCGCGATTGTCTGGACCGGCTTTGATCTTCTGATCACCCTCGCGGTTTTCGGCACGCTGATCGTGATCACCGCCGCCTTTCTGCTGAACTGGGGCCGGGCGGTCATCGAGGTGACTGCGGGAGAGCTCAGAGCCGGCGACGCTACCTTGCCACTAGCCATGAGCGGTGAGGTACAGGCGCTCAGCGAAGCCCAGACCAGGGCCTTGATCGGGCCGCGAGCTGACCCGACCGCCCACATCCTGATCAGGCCCTACCTGCGATACGCGGTCTATATCGAAGTCAAGGGCCCGGACCCGGCCAGCCCGTACTGGCTGATAGCGACGCGGCACCCGGCCGAACTTGCCGCGGCAATCGAATCTTCTCGCCCCGTGGTAAGTCCCGGCGGCCTGACCATGACATGATCGCCCAGTCGGCGACAGTGACGGGAACAGCAGAGCAGTTGCCTAGGAGGACGGGCTGATGGCAGGCAAGAGCGGTGGAGGAAGCCGCCTGGTGAGCGCGCTGGTTGGCGCCGGTGCCGCCTTTCTGGCACGCAAGATCCTGTCTTTCGGCTGGACGAAGGTCACCGGCAAGGAGCCACCGGAGCACCCGGAGAACCCGGAAGTCGCCCTCCGCGAAGCGCTGATCTGGGGCATCGTGCTAGGAGCAGGCGTGCACACCGCGCGGATGCTGGCGACGCGGGCGACAACGCGGCGGTCATCGGATCCGGACGGAACCTCGGCTTAGCCATCCGGCGGCCGGCAGTCCGCCGCGCCCAGGGCCCCGGTTGCCCTAGCATGGCTGGGTGCATGGGAAGAACCGCTCGAGCCTGACCTACAAGATCGGTTACGCGATCCGCAATCCGGACCGCATCTCCGGGTACGCTCGCCGTCGCGGCCGGGATACCTGGCTCTGGCTGACCACACGTGACCACGTCAGCTACTACCGCGCGGTGATGCGCTCCGACGCCAGCCGGAGCAGTGACGCAGCCGTCGGGAGCAAGTCTCGCGAGGCCTGGCTTCAGCTGGGCCAGCTGCAGTTCGACTACCTCACCAGCCACGGCCTCAAGCCGGACATGCGGATGCTGGAGATCGGCTGCGGCAACCTGCGGGCGGGCCGCTTGTTCATCGACTACCTGGATACGGGCAACTACTACGGCACCGACATCTCGCCGGACATCCTGCTGGCGGCGGAGCGGACGATTGTCGAGTATGGCCTGCAGCGGAAGCTGCCCTACGTCAGCCTCGTCAGCGACCTGCGACTGGAGTTCCTGCCCGACGGCTACTTCGATGCCGTGCACGCGCACAGCGTCTTCTCGCATTCGCCGCTGTCGGTGATCGAAGAGTGCCTCGCTCACGTGGGAAGGATCATGGCCCCGGGCGGGTTCTTTGACTTCACGTTCGATCGCACTGAGGGCAACGAGCACCAGGTGCTGCGCGAGGACTTCTACTACCGCACGCAGACTCTGATAGACCTGGCCCGCCGGCACGGCCTAGCCGCTGAGTACATGGCCGACTGGGAAGAAACCGGACACGAGCAATCCAAGATCCGGGTGACAAAGCCAGCCTGACCGGAGACCGGCAGGAGCACTATCACGTGCTCGCCGTGGCGCTAGGACGTGCACGGGCCGACAACAGTGCACATGCCCTTCCGGACCCCCTGTGCACCGCCTAGTTGCCCCGCACGCCAGACCGGAGATCGCTGCCGCGAATCGCCTCGCCAGATACGGTGGATAACGAAGAATAGTGACCCGTCCGCAGGGAACACTGCACGGTCTGGCCAGGCGGCTGACCTGCGTATACGTGGAATCTCGTCGAAAACTACTGAGGTTAGGCCAGGGAATTCCCTTGGATTTCGTCATACACTCATGGCAGTTGACAGATGTGCGCTAGCACCGTCACCACGCAGGGAGCCGCGGGGATCATGAGTGAAGTCGCCGTCGAGGACACCCCTGCCGTAGCCGAGCCAGCCCGCGAGGCAGCCAGCGGCCAGTTTGTCTACATCACAGAGCGGGGCCAGCGCGTGGCTAGCATCGTATCGGCGGAGCTGGCGGCTGCTTTGGAGCGGCTTTCGGCCGATGACCTGGAGGAGATGGCTGCCGCAGCCGAGAACGCGGGCAACCAGGAGGCCGCCGAGTTGCTTGAGGACTTGGCCGACCGCGCCGCCGTGCTAGAGTCCCGCGCCGACCCAGGTCCTGGCATCCCGTGGCACGAGGTTAAGTCCGGGTCTGATCTGTAATCCGCCGTGACGTATTCGACGCAGTGGAGCAAGGTTGCCGCCAAGCATTATCGCGCCTTAGATAAGCCCGCCCGAGAACAAGTCGATGACCTGATTGCTGAGCTAGCGGAGAATCCGCGGCCTGCTGGTATCAAGCCGGTTATAGGCATGCGAGGGGTGTTCCGGGCCAGGACTGGCGACTACCGGGTCCTCTACACAGTGGATGACGATGAGCGTGAACTCTGGATCGAGGATGTGCGTCATCGCAGCAAGGCCTACGGCGGCCACTAGCTTTCGGCTGGGATCCGCCGCAAACGCGCGGTGTTTGGCGAACAATGGGCGGCATGTCGACAACCGCCCTGACGCTGTACGCAGCGCTGCTTGGTGTCGGCGGCTCGGTCCTGGGCGGCATCGTAGGCGGCTGGTATGCGCTTCGGGCTGGCCACAATCAGTGGCAACGTGACCGTGCCGACGCTCTCATGGACCGGTCTCGCGAAGCTGCCATGTCGATCGCTGACGCTGTCGGTGCGATGCATGTGGCGCTCGCGACATGGATCGCCAACCAACCCCAGATTGAGGAGTTGACGGCTGCATTCAACGTCTTCTCCCGCACGCTGGCCGTGCAGGGCCTAGCGGTGACTGATGACGTGCTGCGGGGCAGAGTGCGGACCCACCAGACCCTTGTGGGCTATACCTGTTCCTTCGCGGAACGCGACGTTGCGGCTGCGGCGCAGCTTGCAGAGAAATGCCTGGCGAACGGGGACACTCTGCTTGACGCGCTGTCGGCGCATGTTCACGGCAAAACGTTGCCGCCATACAGTCCGCCGCCCCTGTCAGATGCGAAGGCTCTCGTGGTGTGGTCTCCGACGGCGGCAAGCTCTGGTGTCGCCGAAGCGACAAGTCCGGAGGTCACCCGAAAGCGGCGGCAGCCGCGGAAAACGAAAGGTGAGGCACCGTCTTAGCTGCCCTGCCAGCCGCGCCTCACAGCTGACGCATTTCTGGGCATGAGCAATCCAAGATCCGGTGACGCGCCCGGCGCAGCAGTCGGGGATACTTTTCTCCGCGTACGCGGACCAGACTTGTAGCCACGACGCTGCGGGCATGGTGCTCTAGGAGGTGGAGATGGCTGCCAACATAGAGCCCTCACGGGCCAGGGTGCTCGGCATGGTCCTAGCCGGGGGCGCGGGCAAGAGACTAGCCCCGCTCACCGCGGACCGGGCCAAGCCGGCCGTGCCCTTCGGCGGCTTGTACCGGCTGGTCGACTTCGCACTGTCCAACCTGGTCAACGCGGGGATGCGGCGCGTCTGCGTGCTGACCCAGTACAAGAGCCATAGCCTGGACCGGCATATCACCACCACCTGGCGGCTCAGCAGCCTGCTCGGCAATTACGTGACACCGGTGCCGGCGCAGCAGCGGCTGGGCCCGCACTGGTACACCGGCTCGGCTGACGCCATCTATCAGTCCCTGAACCTCATCTTCGACGACCAGCCGGATATCGTCGCCGTGTTCGGGGCCGACCACGTGTTCCGGATGGACCCGCAGCAGATGATCGACCAGCACATCCGGAACGGCGCCGGGGTGACCGTGGCGGCGATCCCGGTGCCGCGTGCTGAGGCGACCGCCTTCGGCGTGATCCGGGTAGCGGCGGACGGGCGCACCATCGAGGCCTTCCTGGAGAAGCCCGCTGATCCGCCGGCCATGCCCGGCAATCCGGACATGGCATTCGCGTCGATGGGCATCTACATCTTCAGCACGGACGTCCTGGTGGATTCGCTGCGCGAGGACGCGGCCGACGATGCCAGCAGGCATGACATGGGCGGCGACATCGTGCCGATGCTAGTGAAGAAGGGCACGGCCCAGGTCTACGACTTCCTCGATAACAAGGTCCCCGGCGCCGAGCCGCGCGACCTCGGCTACTGGCGCGACGTCGGGACGCTCGACTCGTACTTCGACGCGCAGATGGACTTGTGCGCCGTGCACCCGATCTTCAACCTGTACAACGACAGGTGGCCGATCCTGACGCAGGTGCCCTCACAGCCGCCGGCCAAGTTCGTGCACGACAGCGGCGACCGGGTCGGCCGGGCGATCAACAGCGTGGTCAGCAACGGCGTGATCGTGTCCGGCGGCCTGGTCCGCGACGCGGTGCTGTCACCCGGCGTCCGGGTCAACAGCTGGTCCAGGGTGGAGCGCGCTGTCATCCTGCACAACACCAGGATCGGGCGCCACGCCGTCGTCGAGAACGCCATCATCGACAAGAACGTGGACGTTCCCGAAGGCGCCGTGATCGGGGTGGACAAGGAGCACGATCGCGCGCGAGGTTTCGTCGTCTCCGAGGGCGGCATCACCGTCGTGGGCAAGGGCCAGGAAGTGCCGCTGTGACCGGAGTGCACCCATGACGGGAACTGGCTCGTGACGGACGCCGCCACCGTCACCTCGCGGCCGTTGCGGGTGGCGATGCTGACCAGAGAGTACCCGCCGGAGGTCTACGGCGGTGCTGGCGTACATGTGGAATACCTGGCCCGGTCACTAGCCGACCTGGTAGACCTCACGGTGCACTGCCAGGGCGCGGACCGGCCGGACGCAGCGCTGGCGCGAGGGGACGACCGACCGGTACCCCCGGCAATCGCGCACCGGCCGTGGGACAAGCTGGCCGCGGCGAGTTCCGCGCTGCAAGTGATCTCGACCGATCTGGCCATGACTGCCGCCGCTGGCGGCGCTGACCTGGTGCACTCGCACACCTGGTATGCCAACCTGGCCGGCCACCTCAGCTCACTGTTGTACGGCGTGCCGCATGTGATGACCGCGCTCTCGCTCGAGCCGCTGCGGCCGTGGAAGGCCGAGCAGCTCGGCGGTGGCTACGCCCTGTCGAGCTGGTGTGAGCGCACCGCCATCCAGTCCGCCGCTGCCGTGATCGCCGTTTCGCAAGGCATGGCAGCCGACATCCGCGCTTCCTACCCTGCGGTGCCCGCGGATCGCGTGCACGTGATCTACAACGGGATCGATGCGAACCAGTACCGGCCGGATCACGGCCGCGACGCGCTTGACCGGTTCGGCATCGATCCCGCGGAGCCGTCTGTCGTGTTCGTCGGTCGGGTCACCAGGCAGAAGGGCCTCCCGGTGCTGTTGCGGGCGGCCGAGTGGATCGATCCGTCGGCGCAGCTTGTGCTGTGCGCGGGCCAGGCCGACACTGCCGAGCTTCAGGCCGAGGTGACCGGACTAGTCGAGCACCTGCGCGCGAGCCGGTCCGGAGTGATCTGGCTGCCGGGGATGCTGGCTAAGTCCGAGGTGATCCAGATCCTCAGCCATGCCACCGTGTTCGTCTGCCCGTCCGAATACGAACCGCTCGGGATCGTCAACCTCGAGGCGATGGCCTGCGGCTGTGCTGTGGTCGCATCGGCGGTCGGCGGGATCCCCGAAGTGGTGGCCGACGGCGAGACAGGGCAGCTGGTGCCGCCCGGCGACGAGCGAGCGCTGGCCGCCGCGGTCAACGCGATGATTGCTAACCCGGCGATGGCAGCCGAGTTCGGCGCCCGCGGACGGAAGCGGGCCGTGGCCGAGTTCAGCTGGGACAAGATCGCTGCCCAGACGGCGGATCTGTACGCTGAGCTAGCCCGGAGGTAGGTTGCCGAGCTCGGCCGCCACTGCAGCACTGGTTCCGCGTCGGCGCCGAGTTCCTGCGCATCCTGTCCGCCAGCATGACCAGGCCCGCGACGACCAACACCAGTCGGCGCTCCGGCACCTTCGCCGGACCTGGCAAGGAGAATGCGGGCACGCTATGCTGCGTTGAGATACATCTTGACTTGGGAGGCACGCAGATGGAGCCCGCGGAGCAGCACGCCATCCGGGCCGGTGACAGGGACCGGGATGCTGTGGTGCAGCGGCTGCAGGAAGCCTTCGCCGAGGGCAGGCTCGACGACGAGGAATTCGACCACCGGACCCGGGCGGCGCTGACCGCCCGGCTGAGCAGCGACCTGGCCGTCCTCACCACAGATCTGCCGGAGAGCACGCAGTCCCGCCGGACTGTCCAGCCCACCGCGTCCGGCCGCAAGCCAGGCCGGTTCGCTATCGCGTACAAAAGCTCCGTCAGGCGGGCCGGCCGCTGGCTGGTGCCTGAGCAATTCCGGACGGTCGTCTACAAGGGAAGCGGCCACATCGACCTGCGGGCTGCCGAGCTGACAGCGCCGGTCACGACCCTGTTCGCAATCGCCTACAAGTCGCGCATCGACGTGCTGGTACCGCTCGGCGTTCGGGTAGAGCTTGACGGATTCGGCGTGAGCAAAGGCTGGTCCGCGGAGGAGGACCTAGAGAGCCGGCTCCCGGCCGACGCTCCCGTCGTGCACGTCCGCGGTATCGGCTACAAGGGCACCATCGAGGTCAGCACGAAGCCGCGAGGACCTGGCTCACCCGTAGAGGGCTCTCCTGGCGGACGGCAACTTCCCGGCTAAGGCGTGGGTGCCTTGGATGCGCCTCGACCCCACCGATCCGCCACTCACAAGATCATCACGCGGGCCGGCTGACGAGCCAGCCGGTCAGGTAACTGAGCCTGCCGCGGCGCCGGTGACGCGGTCACCCCACCGGGCTATCTCCGCCTCCAGGTCCAGCGGCCTGATCATCGAGCCATCAGCGGTCTCTTGCGCCCAGTCCTCGGCTGGCACCCGCCACATGACCTCGAACTCGATGCCGCTCGGGTCCTTGGCGTAGAGCGACTTCGAGACGCGATGGTCACTGGCCCCGACGAGGGCGTTCCTGGCGGTAAGGCGCTCACGAACTGCGGCGAGCTCAGCTAGTGTGCCGACCTCCCAGGCCAGGTGGTACAAGCCGAGGTAGCTGCCGTGCGGCAACTGGCCGTCGGGCACCGCGAACAGGCCAAGGTCGTGATCGTTCGCTGTGCCCTGCGCGCGCAGGAACGCAGCGCGGCCAGGTATCTCCATGGCAATCTCGAAGCCGAGCGCGTCGGTGTAGAAATCGACGCTCGCGGCGAGGTCCTGCACGTACAGTACGGCGTGATTCAATCGGCGGACGGCCATCGCAGTTCTCCCGTTCAAGTCTGCCTGACATAAGCCTGACCCGCGCTGCCACATTCCCGCGGCCACATGCGGAGCCACCGTTGGCTATCCGGCATATCAGGCTTAGCCCGGCCCATCCGGCAATGCCGATTGCGACACTATGCTCATCACTGGTCAAATGCTCATCGGAGCCAGTTCCTTCACCATGATCAGGCACGGGTTGTCGCCGTCCCACAACTCGACTTCTTCCAGCGGCCAGAAGCCGACACTCCGGTAGAACCGGCGGGTCCGCTCATATCCGGCATGCGGCCTTGTTGGACCGAGCGTCTTGACTTGCAGCACCTTGCACCCGTCGGCGAGGAGGTCGGCCTCGAAGGCGGCGACCAGCGCCCGTCCCACGCCGTTCCGATGCAGGCTCGGCTCGACCGCGAGCAGGTGGATCTCCGCCGCCTCGGCAAAGTGGCGGCGCGCGAGCAGCACGCCGACAGGGTCGCCGTGCCCGCCCTCAGCATTCTGTGCCGGCCGTGCGAGATAAGTCGGCAACTCGTCGGCGGCCGCGACGTATTCTGCGTTGGCTGCCGGCATGCCGAACCAGTCCGGCAGCGACCGAAGCAGCCGCTCGACGGTCGCTGGGTCTTGCTCTCCGCTGGTGACTCGCCAGCATGCGTCCACGCCATGCACCATACCGACGTGGCAGTTTCGTGGCATCGAGCCAGGCAGTCGCCGTCCCGTCTGGCCTAACCCCACAACTCGGGCGTTACTTCACAAAGTTCTGCCTCGCTTGAGGCCCGGACCTCAGCGAGTAGCCACGTTTTGCCCCGTTTCACGACGACGAAATCCGTGATAGGTGGGCCGCCGAGCCGGGGCCTAGGTCATCGCCGTCGGACCGGTATAGACACTGCGCGGACGGATCGGGACATTGCGCTCGTACTCCTCGAGCGCGTGAGCAAGCCAGCCTGCCGTGCGGCCTGTCGCGAAGATCGCCTCCCCTGAGCCGCGGATCATCCCCGCCACTCCGGCAAGCACCGCGAGGGCGAATTCAATATTGGGCTCCGGCAGAGCTCGCCGGCGGGCCTCATCCGTGACGGCCTGGGCGATCGCGAGTTGCGGCGCATCGGGCGCGAACTCGGAGATCAGGCGGAGCAGCAGGTTGGCGCGCGGATCGCCGCCCTTATAAACGAAATGCCCGAATCCAGGCAGCTTCTCCCCTCGCCGCAGCAGGTCGCCGACAACCCGCGGCGCGTCGGCTGGTGAGCTGGCGGAGCCCAACATCAGTTCGGCACCGAGCGCGGCACCGCCATGCAGCGCCCCGCCCATCGCGCCGAGGCCGGTCGCAACGACGGCGTACGGATCGGCCCGCATCGACGCCGCGACCCTTGCTGCCAGGGTCGACGCGGCCAATTCATGGTCGGCTACCAGGACCAGGGCGGCGTTCAGCACGCGAACCAGGCCGGAGGGAACCGGCCCGGCGCACAGTTTCGGCGCGAGCCTGGCGGCCACGGCCACTTCCGATCCGGCCGGGCCGACCCCCGGCGAACCAGCCGCCGCCGGCGATCCGTGCACCGGGCGTGCGTCGGGCAGGGCACCAGCCATGCCGGCCACCAGCGCCTTGCCCGCCTGGACGACGGCAGGCAGATCCAGATGCAGTCGGAACTGGTCGGTGGCCGCCAGCGCCGGCACGATGACCTGCAGCCGCTCAAGGGGCAATGTTCCGGCCGGCAACGCGGCCTGGGCAGCGCGGCCCGCGGCCAGGGCCTCGGTGGTCGCTAGCCAGCCGCTGCCGCCCCCGGCCGCCAGGCCAGTGCCATCCGCCGACAGGCCAATGGCTCCCGCCGGCAGGCCAGTGCCCCTCGGCAGACCAGTTCTCCCGGCTGGCAGCGACCCGGTCCAGAGCAGCATCGCCACGTCCTCGAAGCTGCACCGTAGCGCGAGGTCCGTCGCGTCGTAGCCTCGGTAGCGCTGGGTCGTGCTGGTGATCTCGGTCAGCGCGGACTCGATGACGATCTCAGTCGGCCCGCCGGCGGCGCGCCTCGGCCGGCCCTTGCGGGCCAGCTCGTCAACCTCGTCCGCGTCGAACATGCTGGCCCGCCCGTCGGCCTCACGGCGACGATTGAGTACGCCGCGGCTGACATAGGCATACAGGCTCGCCTGTTTGATGCCCAGCCGCTGCGCGGCCTCGGCCGCTCCGATCCAGTCGGTCACTGGCGTTCCCTCCGTCCGCGCTAACCTCACGCTAGGTAGCAAGCCTGCGAGCGAGTACGTTGATTTTAATCAATATTGACACAGCTGCGTGGCGCTGATCAATATTGGATCAATCTTCCCTTGCCTGCCTAAGGAGCAGCATGAACGCCGCAGCAGACGTAGCCACCGCGCCGTATGAGGCGCCTGCCGGGCTGGCCGGGGTGTCGGTAGCCCGCACCGAAGTATCCGACGTACTTGGCCGCCAGGGCTTCTACCACTACCGCGGCTACAACGCGGTGGATATCGCCCGCCGCGGCCGGGTGGAAGACGCCTGGCATCTGTTGCTGCGCGGTGACTTGCCGACCGCTGAGCAGCGGGCGCACTTTGCCAACGAGACCGCCGAACTCCGCGAACTGCCGCACGGCGTCGCCGAGCTGCTGCCCGCCATCGCCCGGCTGAGCCCGCCCGGCTCCCTCGCCTCGCTGCGCACCGCGATCTCCGTCGCCGCCCAGGCGATGGGCTGCAGGCCGTGGACCGACCAGAGCGACGCCGAGACCCGTGAACAGGCAGAGCGCCTGTCGGCGATCATGCCAGTGCTGGCCGCGCAGCTATTCCGGCTGGCCAGCGGCCAGGAGCCAGTGCAGCCCCGGCCCGACCTTGGCTACAGCGACAACTACCTGTACATGATCACCGGCGCGGTGCCCGAGGACCGGGCCAGGTACGCCGTCGAGCGGTACCTGATGCTGACGATCGACCACGGGTTCAACAACTCGACCTTCACCTCCAGGGTCATCGCCTCGTCCGGGGCTGACCTGGGAGCCGTCGTGACCGGTGCGCTCGGGGCGTTGTCCGGCCCCTTCCACGGCGGGGCCCCGGCCCGGGTCTTCGACATGCTCGACGCGATCGGCACGCCCGGCAACGCCGAGCCGTGGCTGCGGACCGCGATCGAGCGCGGCGACAAGCTGATGGGCTTCGGCCACCGGATCTACAAGACCGTCGATCCGCGCTCGGCACTGCTGCACGAGGTGGCCAGGGAACTGCATAGCGACCGCGTCGAATTCTCCGAGATCGTGGAAAAGACCGCAGTTCAGCTGCTCGCCGAGCTCAAGCCCGGCCGGGAGCTCTACGCGAACGTGGAGTTCTACGCCGGCGTCGTACTCGAGGCCGCCGGGCTGCCGCGGGAAATGTTCACGGCGACCTTCGCCTGCAGCCGGATCATCGGCTGGATGGCTAACGTGCTGGAGCAGATCGGCGACAACCGTATCTTCCGGCCGCTGGCGCACTACGACGGGCCGGACGCGCCGCGCGAGTTCCCGGCATTCTGGCAGCCCAGCCAGCCCTGAGGCACAGTTCAACCGCAAGGGCGGGAACGCGCACTACCGGGCCGGCAGTCTGCGCACCAGGCTGCCTGCTGAGGCAATACGGCAGTATGGCTGCGCTGATATGGTTACCCATATGAAGACTACTGTCGAGCTACCTGATGAGCTCATGCGCGAGGCCCAGGAGCTTGCCAGGGCCGAGGGGACCACGATGAAGTCGGTGCTCGAGGAAGGGCTCCGAGCCGTCATCGCCCGGCATCGCCGCACTCAGGCGTTTACCTTGCGGGATGCCAGCGTGGGCGGACGCGGCCTCCGGCCCGACGTCGCCGAGGCCGGCTGGGCCAAGATCAGGGAGCTCAGCTACGGAGACCGGCTTTGATCGCCGTAGATACGAACCTCCTGGTGTACGCGCACCGGCGTGACTCGCCCTTCCATGACGCGGCTGCTGCAGCGATTCGCGAGCTAGCACAGAGCCCAGCCCTGTGGGCGCTGCCCTGGCCGTGCCTTCACGAGTTCTACACGATCGCGACGCACCCGCGCATTTACGATCCGCCGAGCAGCGCGGACGAAGCGATCGGCCAGGTTGCCGCCTGGCTTGAGTCGCCGTCGGTGGTGCCGCTGAGCGAAGGCAGCAGCTACTGGTCGGTGCTGAGCTCACTGCTCGCCAGCGCCAAAGTCACCGGCCCGCTGGTACACGACGCCAGAATCGTGGCGCTATGCCTGAGCCAAGGCATCAAGGACCTGTGGAGCGCAGACCGGGACTTCAGCAGATTCCCGCAGGTTAAGGCGACGAACCCGCTGGTTTGAGGCCGTAACTGCCTGCCGTTGCGCGCCGCGCCCGGCCGCGCTCGGCGGCTCGGCGCCCTGCTATCCGCCGAGTTGCTTGCGGTCCCGGTTCCTGCGCAGTCTGCGCCGCTGCTCAGGGCTCAGCATGGCGTAGGCAACTGCCGGGATTGCGATGGTGGCGGCGATCACAACGAGGCCGATAATCGGATGGCCAATGATCACTAGCAGCAGCCCGATCACGACCCCGATGAGGCCATACCTGAAACGCGGTGCCATGCCGGACTCCCTCCGGGAAACTTCGTTCCCCTCTTATATCAACTATCCAGCCAAGTCCCTAGTTCCCCTGCGGCGGCCCCCCGCCTGCGCGGCGGGCCCGGCGGCTGCCGCGCGGGCTCGTGCACCCGGGCCTGACGGTAGGTGATGACGCTTTCGCTGGCGGTGCAGGCCGCGACCGACGGCGCACAGGTCGCCGGTGAGTAGGTCGGACATCCTTGCCCTGAGATCTCGCCGCGTCGGGTTATACCCTCATCAGCCCGCCACTCGAGCCGGACCGCGGCGGCGCCGAGGCACGCAGATCCGATCAGCGGTTAAGCACATCGCCCCGAACGCTTTCGGCCACTGCGCCTACAGCGCTGATGTCATCATCCGATACCCCGAATTCTTTCAGGGTCTGCGCCAAGTGCGTCACGACCTTGTCGAAATGCTCGTCGTTTAGCTCGCGCAGACCTGCATGTGCATCCCGGAGATTTCGGCCGTTGTAGTAATTCGGGCCGCCAAGCGCCATCGTAAGGAAGGACGTCTGCATTCCTATCAAGCGCTCCATGTTAACGAATGCGAAGTAAGGTGCAAGTGCCTCGTCTGCCAGCACTTTCTGATAGAAGGCTTGCGTTACTGGCTGGATAGCGTTAGCTCCGCCGAGTCTGTCATACAGGCTTACTTCTGCAGTCATATAAATCTCCTTAATTGAGGTTTAACCGACGATATTAGAAGTTGCTATAAGCCCAAGCGACCCGGCCCACCTCTCGCATCTCGTTGACTTTGGTTATAACGTCACTCGGCTGGATCAGGACGTGACTGAGCTATCTGCGGTGTCCAGGCATTGGACGGGACATCCAGATCGGCAACAGGTCGTGGCGGCAGCATCGTGCGCTCTTTGTTGTCCCAGTCGCTAAGCATGCGCTGGATCGAGTCGGTGTAAATTCTCAGATGCTGCCGGTAGACGTCAGTGAAGGTGCGCAGATAAGCAAGTTCGCCTTCGACGGCGCGCCGTTCCTGTGCGTTTTGGGGTGGTAGCGCATCCCGGCTCATCGCCTCAACGGCCGCCTGGCGTGCCTGCGTACGGGCTTCTTCGAGGAGCATCTCGGCGTGCTGCTGCGCCTGGGCCAGGATCTCATCGCGGCGGTTACGCGCTTCCTCGGTCACACGACCGCTATACGCCTGCGCGTCGGCCACGTACCGGTCGGCGGTTAGCTGTGCGTTGGACAGCATCTGCACGGCGTGGGCGTGAGCGTCGTCCTTCCCGAAGAGCACGGCATCGTGCCCGTTCTCCCTGCCGAGAATCCGCCGGCGAAGTCGTTGCACCTCCTGCCAGAGCGAGGCACGCTCATTCACGAGCCGGACTAGTTCGCCATGCACATCGTTCAGGAACGCACGGACCGGCTCCTCCTCATAGCCGTTCCTGCCCCAGCGCGTGAGCGGGAACGTGACAGCAAGGAGGCTGTCAGGCGTCATTCTCTCTTCCTGGTCATACCAGGCGTCGCTGGTGGTCATCGGTCTCTCCAGCCGAAGTCCTCGAGATGAATCTGGTCCGGTGGTGTCCCTGCACCTGCGAGCCGGGCAGCTGTCTCATGAACCATCTCGCTTGGTCCTGCTATGTAGACGTCGTGGCCTGTCCATGCGCCGCTGCGCATCACCACGTCAGCGAGGGTCCCGGTTTCGCCTCCGTAGAACCGGTCAGCTGAGACAGCCGGAATGACAGTCAGCCATGGATGCTGGGCGGCCATCTTGTCCAGCGCGGGCAAGTCGTATAGACCATCCGCCTCTCTCGCGCCGAAGAACAGGTGCACTTGCGGCGGCAAGTGCAGGCAGGCGATCTGTTCCAGGATCGCTTTCAGCGGGGCAAGGCCAGTGCTGCCGGCGACGAGCAGGACATCCCGCCGTGACGATGTATCCAGGCGAAGCGCACCGACGGGCGGGCCGAGCCTCACACGCTCACCGAGCGCGGAACCTGCCGTCAGCGCCATGCTGACGGCCCCACCGTCTATCAACTTGACGTGGAAGTCCAGCAGCCCGTCCAGACGCGGCGCATTAGCTATGGAGTAGTAGCGCCAGAGCCCAGGACGATGAGCCGACTGTACGGCTACGGACTGTCCCGGAAGATACTCCAGACGAGGCTCTGTCTGGACAGTGAGCACTGTGACGTCGAATGCCTTACGCTCCACGGACACAATCGTGCCGGTCCAGTACGCGGGACTCCGCTTCTCATCTTCTCGCGCGGCGTCGATCATGACGCTTGCGACCAGCTCATAAGCGCTTGTCCAGTCGGCCGCAAGTTCCGGTGTCCAGGCATCACCGCTGAAATGCTGGAAAGTAGCCAAGAGGCTTGCGCCGACCGCGCCGTAATGACCCGCGAGAGCACCGAACTTCCGGTGGTCACGACCCAAGTCCCGCAAGAACGCGGTCAGCTCGTCAAGGCGATCAACATTGGCGACGATCTGTACCAGGGCATTGACAAGGTGACCGCGCTGCGCCTCCATTGACACCGGGAACATATTCCGTGTTTCCGGATGTTTCAAGAATAGGTCAGCATAGAAGTGCAGGGGTACTTCGTCGCCGTGCATAGCGATGCGCGCGAAGCTTTCCTTGAGACGAGCTACATCCAACGACTGACTTTCCTTACCCCCGACGCCTGCAGGTCAACTAACTGGCAGCGGCACCGATCTAGCCACTATTAACGGACACGCCGCTAATGCTGATGCGCGACATCGCACCAGGTCCTCCGGGCTGACCGACACTCGGACGTCCCGAAACGAGGTCTTTAGGTTGAGCGTAATGCGCGTGAGGTCCAGCAAGTAGTATTTTGCCAGAATTAATACAAAAGTAATGTGGTATGGTTATACTGCCACCCTGACCACGGGAGCCCCGTGTCGATGTATAGCCCGTGGTTTGCGTATGGGCAGCGCTCCGGTGGGCCTGCCTGGACAGGTAGCCCCGCTCTATTGCCTGGACCGTGACGAGGGCGCCACCGCCTCGGCAAGCCGAATGTCCTATGTCTGCCTGGACGTTCCCGGGTCAACGGCCCAATGGTGGATGATGACCACATGACGATTTCGCTGCCGGTTCAGGCCGAGGCCAATGAGCTGCTCACCCGCAATCCCCTCGCGCTGCTGATCGGCATGCTGCTCGATCAGCAGGTGCCGTTCGAGAAGGCGTTCAGCTCGCCGTATGAGCTGGTCAAGCGACTCGGGCACGAGCCGACCGCGGCTGAGCTGGCCGAATATGACCCGGCGGCGCTGGCCGAGGTCTTCGCCGAGCGGCCGGCGCTGCACAGGTTCCCCAAGGCCATGGCCGCCAGGACGCAGGACCTCGCGAGGCTGATCGTCGATCGCTACGACGGCGACGCCGCGGCCGTCTGGACCGGTGCCGCCTCCGGCAAGGAACTGCTAGCCAGAGTTGCTGAGCTGCCCGGCTTCGGTGGCAACAAGGCACAGATCTTCACCGCCTTGCTCGGCAAGCAGCTTGGAGTCCAGCCGGAGGGCTGGCGGGAAGCGGCCGGCCACTTCGGCGAGGAGGGCTCGCACTACTCGGTGGCCGACATCGTCGATGACGCCTCGCTGGCCGCCGTCCGCGCCCACAAAAAAGAGCTCAAGGCCGCTGCCAAGGCTGCCAACGCAACCACCTAGCCAACCCGCCAGCGTCGCCTGGCTGCTGGCGGCCCTGGTTAGGGGCGCTGGCCGGGCGCAGGGACGCTAACTACGGGGCCGCGCGCGGGATGAGTCCAGTGCTCCATTTCTGGTGGTCATGCAGCGACGGGATCGAGAAGGACGCGCGGCTGTAAACAATGTCCGCGTGCCACCGGACGGGCCTGCTCAGCACGATCGTGACCGGGTGAGTGCTGAACGTGCCCTTGGCGCAGTCTGGCCGGCAGTTGTTCGCCTTAGCGATCCCGCGCCCGGTCGCCGTCGCCGTACCCCAGCCGGACCACGTCAGGTCCTTGGCGTAGAGGCTGCCGTCGCCGGACATGAGAAGCTCAGCTGGCTCGTACTTCGGCGTCACGCCCGTGCAGATGCCTGCCAGCGACTGGCAGACCAGGTATCGCCGGGCGGGCACGGCCCCGCTCGCGGCGGCGGACGCATGCGCCGAGCACGCGGCGAGGACTCCGCACATGGCAAGGCCGAGTGCGGCACGGCCAGGTTTCATGCGCCGTTCCTTCATGACGTTGCGCCAAGGGGGCTCGTCGTGGACCGCAGCGCCACGCGCGCACTAGTTGCGGTCCGACTGTCTGGCTAGCAGCTTAGCCAGCTAGCCCGGGGAGCGGCTGAGTGCTGACCTGGTCTCAGCTACGGCGCCCGGACTTGCCGGCCACTAGGCCAGCCGGGCGGTTGCCGGTAGGGTCGGCGCTTATGCACGATACTGACTTCCCACTGACCGGCTCCGCGGCCGTGCACGTCCTTCAGGAGGGCTACGCCCGCGATGACTCCGGAGGCGACCGCGTCGGAAGTACCGTCACGCTGATTCAGGACGGCGACGTCGCCGTGATCGTCGATCCCGGCATGGTCGCGTCGCGACGGGGACTGCTGAGTGCGCTGGCTGAGCACAGCCTCGCGCCGGAGGCCGTGACCGATATCGTGTTCAGCCACCACCACCCGGATCACACCGTGAACGCCGCGCTGTTTCCGGCGGCCCGGATCCATGATCACTGGGCGATCTATGACGGCGACCGGTGGATCAGCCGGGAAGCCGACGGCTACCAGCTGAGTCCTTCAGTCCAGCTGATCGCCACCCCCGGCCACACCCCCGAAGACATCACGACACTCGCCGCTACCGCCGGCGGAGTGAACGCGTGCACCCATGCCTGGTGGGCGTCAGACGGGCCGGCCGACGACCCGTTCGCGCCGGACGCCGCAGTACTGTCGGCCAGCCGGGCCCGCATCCTGGCATTGGCCGCCGTCATCATCCCAGGGCATGGTCCCGCCTTCCGGCCTGACGCGAGTACACCCCGTTAGCTAGCACTGGGCTAGCTCAGACCGGGCTAGCTCAGGCGGCGTCGCCCGTGACGCTGAACGAGGACAGCGTGAGTGACGCAAACACCAGCGACGCGACCGTGACGACCAGCCCCATGCCGATCCCGGTGCCGAGGTTCAGGTCGGCATGCAGGGCGGCATTGTGGGCGATCGAGTTCGCCACCGCGAGGCTGTAGTGCCCGGCCGACAGCAGGCTTACGCCCCGCACCAGGCTCGCCAGCAAGCCCTCCCAGAGCAGCACGTAGAGCAGCCCGATCGCCAGTGCCTGGCCAGGACTGAACACCGCGGTCAGCATCACGAACAGCGCGTTGTAGATGACGGAGCCCGCCAGCGCGCCGACGAACAAGCCGATTGCCAGGCTGCTCGATGCCCCGGTAGCGATCGCGCCCGCGACATATTCGGGCACGGCGGCAAACGCCACGGTCAGCACCACAGCCACCAGGTACTTGCTGAGCACAACAGCTCGCCGCTTCACCGGCGTGGCCAGCAGGTGCAGGATGCTGCCGTCGTCAATCTCGGCGCCGAGGACGCTGCCGCCCACGATCAGCGCGGTCAGCGCAAGGATGAGGTAGCCGACCGTGCCAAGGATTTCCGGCGGCCACACCTGGCTGTGTGCTGTCGCTTTAAGCAGCGCCGAGATGCCGATCAGGATGATGGCCGGCAGCGCGAACAGCAGAGCCCGTCTCCTGCCCATGGCGGCGCGCAGTGTCAGCCAGATGATGTCGCCGTTGAGCAGGCCAGGCATCGGCTGTCCTGTACTTTCGTTGTCCATCGCTGAGCGATCCCCCATTATGACGCGCGCCATCACGACGCCAGCAGGTAATTGAAGACGCTTTCCAGCGACTCGTCAGCGGGCAGTACCTGCCGCAGCCGGATGCCGTGATCACGGCTCAGCCCGGCAACCTCCCTGGTGAACGTCCCGTAGTCGGAGGCGCGCACCTGCAGGCCGTGCGCGGTCATTTCGACCCCGCTGACCGCTGGCCGCCCGATCAGCGCCGCGCCCAGCGCCCGGTCATCGGATGAGTGCACCAGGAACACGTGCGGCCGGTTCGTCATGAGCCGCCGGATGGCCCGGAAGTCGCCAGAAGCAGCCAGCCTGCCGCCGACGATGACCTGGATCACGCCGGACAGCCGCTCCACCTCCTCCAGGATGTGCGAGCTGAACACAATGACCCTGCCCTGGTCGCCCTGGGCGTGCAGCAGGTCCATCATGTGCAGCCGCTGCCGCGGGTCCATGCCGTTGAACGGCTCGTCCAGCAGCAGCACCCGGGGATCGTGGACGAGGGCCGCCGCCACCTTGATCCGCTGTCGCATGCCCTTGGAGTAGGTGGAGATCCGCCGGTCCTGCGCCTCGCTCATCTCGACCAGATCGATGGCCCGGCGCGCCGCGGCGTCGGCGTCGGGCAGTCCGTGCAGCCGTGCGGTGACCGTGACGAACTCCGTGCCGGTCAGGAATGCATACACCGAATCGCGCTCGGGCACGACGCCCACTTGGCGGAACATGGCGGGATTACGCCAGGTGCTCTGCCCGGCCACGGTGATCTCGCCGCGAGACGGCATCAGGAAGCCGGAGATCATATTCAGGATGGTCGTCTTGCCCGCGCCGTTCGGGCCGAGAAGTCCGGTTACGCCGGGACCGATAGTCATCGAGATGTCGTTGACGGCCACCACGTTGCCATACCAGCGCGAGACACCGCGCAGTTCGATCTCGGTCACGCCACACCAACCTTCCGGTACCGGCCGATCAGCCCGGCGATGGCAGCGACTGTCAGGACGACGAAGAGCAGGCCGTAAACAGGCCCGTAGGTGCCAATCGTCGTCGGCTGCAGCGGGTGATACGCCGGCGAGATTGGCGGGTTGCCCTGCAGCCACCGCAGCAGCCCGCCGAGCAGGGTGAACGGACTGATCAGCCCGGCCAGGCTGGCGAGCCCGGACGGCTGGCCGCTTCCCGGCCCGAACGCCTGCTCGCCGACGTGCCCCAGCACCGTGGCCAGGATCCAGGTGAAGAACAGCGGGATGCCGATGGCGCACATCGCGAAGACCCGTTTGCCGGTCGTGCTGGCCAGCAGCAGCCCGATGCTGGCAAGCAGCACCGCCCAGGCAGCCCCGTAGAGCAGGCCGGGCCCGAGCCGCAGGGTCTGCTCCCACACCTGGCTAGCACCGTGCTGCTGCGACACGATGCCGAGATAGAGCAGGATGAGCGGGATCTCGACCATCGCCAGGCAGGCCAGCACGAACGCGACGAGCTTGGCGACCGGGTAGTCGATCCGGTGGATCGGCCTGGCGAAGTACAGCGGCAAGGTGTGGTTGCGCAGGTCAGCGGACACCACGTTCGGTGCCTCGATCGCCACGAAGATCAGCATCACCACCGTGCGCAGCGACGGGATATAGCTGTCGTAGCCGACAATCGGCGAGCCGCCAGGGTTCGTGGCGAGCGCCACCGCGTTGACCGCTGCAGGCAGGCAGATCAGCGCGAACAGCAGCGCCGGGAAGATCTTGGCCTTCGCACCGCGGCCGATACCGAACGCTGACCGCAGGCTGTGCCAGATGAGCGCCCTGACAATCGCCGGGCGGCCGAGACGGACGTCGTCATACCGGCGGTAGCCGATGTTGTGGATGACTCCCGCGCTATCGATGCCACCGTTATTGCTAGATACGGCAGAGCCGAGCTGCCCAGCGGCAGCCTGCGCGTCAGCTGGCACTGGGCGCTCCCATCGTCTGCGATCCCGGCACTGTCGTACGGGATTCGTCCGCCAGTGCCGGATCGGCGCGGAACAGTTCCTCGATCCGGTGCCTGCGCTGTTCCATCCGGCTTAGCGGCAGGCCGAGATCGGCGACGCTATCCCTGATGGCGTCGTAGGTTTCGTCGCCGGCCAACTGCACCAGCAGGCCGCGCTGGAAGGGCGCCGGTGTCAGCCCTCGCCTCGCCAGCTCGGCCTGCAGCAGGTCGACGCCCTCGTCTACCTCCACCAGCAGAACCGCGCTGGCCTGCGTCACCGAGCTGATGGTGTCGGCGCGCAGCAACCGCCCGGCGTCGATGGCTACCAGCTGATCGCAGATCTGCTCGATCTCACCGAGCAAGTGCGAGGCGACCAGGATCGAGATGCCGAACTCGCTCCCGATCCGTGCGATCAGCTCGAGCATCGCCGTCCGTCCGGCCGGGTCAAGGCCGTTGGTCGGCTCGTCGAGAAGGAGCAGCCGCGGATCGCCCACCAGGGCCTGCGCTAGCTTCACGCGCTGCTTCATGCCAGTCGAGTAGGTGCCGATCTGGCGGTAGCGCTCCTCGTAGAGGCCGACATGGCGGAGTGAATCGGCGGCGCGTTCCCGCGCTGCGGTGGCCGGCAGACCAGACATCCGGCCGAAGTGCGTAACCAGTTCGGTCGCCGTCACATCTGGCGGAAGGCAGTCATGCTCGGGCATGTACCCGGTTAGCGTCCTGATCGCGAAACCGTCGGTCACGCAGTCATGCCCGAAGACCGCCGCCGTCCCGCTGGTCGGTTCCAGCAGGCCGAGCAGGATCTTGATCAGCGTGGACTTGCCTGCGCCATTGGCTCCGATCAAGCCGGTAATGCCGGCGCCGACGACGACCGTGAGCTGGTCAAGCGCCGTCACAGTGGCGCTGTAGCACTTGGTCAGCGCGGTCGCCTGAATGACCGCGTCCGGAGCAGCATGCCGGGCCCGGCCTCCGCCGTACGGCATCGTCTGCGAGATCACTGTCCCTCCGATCAGCGTTCCCCGGCCGGCCGCGCGCCCGCTGCCATAAGGCAGCGACCGCACGGCAAGCGCCGCTTGTCGGGCAACACCCTCCCAGCTTCTGCGG
>DASXIA010000128.1:0-18900 GCA_036488155.1 Streptosporangiaceae bacterium
GCCGCGACCCGGCGGACCGCCGTGACGTCGAGCGCCGGGGACATGTCGCCCGCCATCCGCCACCACTGGTTCAGGTCCACCATGATCGCCAGGTCGCTGCCCGCCGCTTCCCGTGCCGCCCGGACCGCGGCCAGGCCGGACGGCACGTCCTCGCGGCCGATCCGGATCTTGACCGCGCGGAACCCGGCCTCGCGCGCGGCCTGCACTGCCTCAGCACGGGCGGCGGGGCTCTTGAGCTCACCGAAGGAGGCGTAGGCCGGCAGCCGGTCGCACGCGCCGCCGAACAAGGTGGCGACAGGCTGACCGCACGCCTGGCCGATGATGTCCCAGAGTGCCGCTTCCAGCGGCCAGTACCGCCCAGCGTGGAAGCTGACGGTCTCCAGCGCCTTGACGTGGTTGGCGATCTGCAGCGGATCCTTGCCGGTAAACAAGTCCGCGAAGGCTTCGAAACCGTCCATGGTGTCGCCAGAGCCGTAGCCGGTGATACCCGCATCGGTCTCCACCCGGACCAGGGTCGCGTCGAAGTGCCGGCGCGGCTCCGGGTCCCAGGACGCGATGAACGGCGGATCCAGCACCAGCCGCATCCGGTCCAGCCGGATCGCGGCGATCTTCACTGAGGGTCGAAGAAAGGGTTGGCCGGATTCGCCCGAGCAGCTAGAACCTGAGCCAGATCAGGGAGGGAACGAGTTGCTGCGGTCAGCGCCGTCTTAGTGGCCTCGCGGTTGTTCGCGTAGACGAGCGCGGAATCCCGGGCATCCGGGTTAACCCACACCGCCGCGATCAGCACGAGATCGTCGGTGTCCGCTGGCGCGATGGCGCCGTCGGCGACCGCGTCGGCCACGCCCCCGGCCACCCCGGCTTGCGCGGCGCCCCAGGTGAGCGTTCCGTGCTCCGGGCTCGCGATGGCGGACTTATTGATGAACAAGGTGAGCGGCTTCACCGGTATCCCCGGCTGGAGCACCGCGACGAACGGAGTATGACCGGCACTCGGAGTGGCGAGCGCCGTTGCCCACGCGGTGCCGACCGGGCCCGTGCGGGTCCCGAGAACCACGTTGATATGCGCGGCCTCGGCCCCCTCGCCGATGAAGCTTTCCCCGATCAGCATGACAGGCAGCTCGCTCACAGACATTTCCCCTCACGTACCGGATTTTCGAACATTGACTTCTGGTCCCTCAATGATCAGTGCGATTTCGTCAGAAGGTGGCTACGTTATCTTCATGGCGGTGACAGTATTCCGCAGCCGTGTGCGAATCGGCCGGTACCGGCACCTGGCGCGGTCGCGGCCGGCAGGCCACGGCTGCATGCATACTCGCTTGCGGCTGTGTTCATTTGCGTCTAAGGTATCCCAAATCGTCTTTACCGATAGCTTGGCTAGCCTAAACGGCAGGGGGGTCCGTTGGCGATCTACCTGCTGAGACGCCTCGGTCTCGCCATCATCACCTTGTTCCTGCTCAGCCTGATCATCTTCTTCGCTGGCCAGGTACTGCCAGGAGATCCGGCCAGGTCAATTCTCGGCCCGCTATCCGCCGAGTCCGCGGTGCGCGCGCTCGACCACCAGCTTGGCGTCGACCGGCCGCTGGTCACGCAGTACTGGAGCTGGATCTCCGACATGCTGCGCGGCAACATGGGCAAGTCGTACCAGTACCAGTCGCCGGTCGAGCCGCTGCTGGTGACGGCGCTGGTGAACTCGGCCAAGCTGGCGGCGCTCGCGTTCATCGTGATCATTCCGCTCAGCATCCTGGGCGGCGTCATCGCCGCCCTGTACGCCGGCCGGCCGGCCGACCGGATCATCACGCTGACCGGCAGCTCGGGGGCCGCCGTTCCGGAGTTCGTCTCTGGCATCGTCGTCATCGTCGTCTTCAGCGTCGTCCTAAAACTCCTGCCACCGTCTGCGCAGGCACAGCCCGGCGCGTCCTTCCTGACCCAGTTGAAGTCGCTGATCCTGCCCGCGATCCCGCTGGTCCTGGTCCTGTTCGGATACATCGCCCGGATGGCGCGGGCAGGCACGATCGAGGCGCTGGAGTCTGACTACGTCCGGACCGCAACCTTGAAGGGCCTCAAGCGCGTCGTCGTGATCTACCGGCACGTGCTGCGCAACTCGCTGCTGCCCACGATTACCGTCATCGCCACCCAGATCGGCTACCTGATCGGCGGCCTGGTCGTGGTCGAGAGACTCTTTAACTACCAGGGCATCGGCAACCTCATTTTCCACGCGGCGACCTCAAAGGACTTCCCGATGCTCGAGGCCTCCGTGCTCACCATTGGCGTCGTCTACATGGTGGCAACCGTCGGCGCCGATCTGCTGACGATGCTGCTGAACCCGCGCCAGCGCACTGAGGTATTCCGGTGACCGAGACGCTGGCGGTACCGCCGGGCGTCGTCTCGACCGACGCTGACCGGCGCGAGCAGCCTGTCTGGCGGCTGCTGCTCACCCGGCCGACGTTCGTGGTCGGCGCGCTCATACTGCTGTTCTGGATCGTCTGCGCGATCTTCGGGAGCGACATCGCGCCACACAATCCGCTGGCACAGCAGCTGCTCGCCGTTAACCAGCCCCCGTCCGCAGCGCACTGGTTCGGCACCGACCAGCTCGGTCGCGACGTGCTGTCCAGGGTGATCGTCGGCGCGCAAACGATGCTGATCATCGCCCCGCTGGCAACCGTGGTCGGCACAGTGCTCGGCACCGCGCTCGGGCTCGTGCTTGGCTACTTCGGTGGCGCAGTTGATCAGGTAGTCAGCCGGATAGTCGAGGCGGTACTCGCGCTGCCGGCGATCCTCGTCATCTTCCTGTTCATGGTCGCGCTCGGAGTATCGACGCGCTCGCAGATCCTGGTGATCGGCTTCATCTTCACGCCGCTGATCGCCCGGACCGTGAGGTCTGCCGTCCAGGTGGAGAGCCAGCTCGACTACCTGCCCGCTGCCCGTCTGCTGGGCGAGCGCCCGATGCGGATGATGTTCGTCGAGATCCTGCCGAACGTCATGCCCACGGTCCTGGTGGAGTTCACCATCCGGCTTGGCTACGCGATCTTCACGGTCGCGACCCTGGCATTCCTGGGGTTCGGCGTCCAGTTGTCGACGCCTAACTGGGGCACTGACATCAACGCCAACTACGTGGTGCTCGGCGCCGGGTACTGGTGGGAGACGCTATTCCCGGCGCTGGCCATCGCGTCACTGATCATCGCCATCAACTTGGTGGCTGACGCGATAGAGCAGGTGCTCGCCGGATGACCGCAACTGAAGCCACTGAGATACCGGGGCCGGCGGCCGGTCCGCTATCGGCGGTACAGGTCGAGCACCTCGACGTTACCTACCGGATTCGCGGCCAGGACCGGCTCGCACTGCGGGACGTGTCCTTCCAGATCGGCCGCAGCGAGTCCTACGGACTGGTCGGCGAATCCGGCTCCGGCAAGTCCACGGTGGCGCTGGCGCTGACCCGGTACCTACCGCGCAACGGAAGGGTCAGCGCGGGCTCGATCCGGATCGCCGGCCGCGATCCGCTCGCTATGAACGCCGACAAGCTACGCCAGCTGCGCGCCCACTCGGTGTCCATGGTGTACCAGGAGCCGGGCAAGGCACTGAACCCGTCGATGCGGGTCGGGCGGCAGGTAGCCGAGGTCTATGAGGTGGCCGGGCTCGGCAAGGCCGAGGCACTGGAACGCTCCGAGGCGATGCTTCGCACGGTGCAGATCTCCGACCCGGGCCAGGTCATGCAGCGGTACCCGCACCAGCTGTCGGGAGGCATGGCGCAGCGAGTCGTGATCGCGATGGCGCTGGCGTCCGAGCCCGAGCTGCTGATCCTGGACGAGCCCACGACAGCGCTGGACGCCACCGTCGAAGCCGAGGTGCTGGACCTCGTGGCCGGGCTGCGCGAGCAGCTGGACACTTCGCTGCTATTCATCAGTCACAACCTGGCCGTGATCGCGAAGATGTGCGACCGGGTCGGCGTGCTGTACGCCGGCGAGCTGATCGAGGAAGGGCCGGCCAGGCAGGTCTTCGACCAGCCGCGGCACCCGTACACCGTGGGCCTGCTGCGCTGCATCCCGCGCATTGGCCAGCGCAAGGACCACGGTCGCCTGGACACGATCCCCGGCTTCCTGCCGCCACCGGGTCAGCAGCAGGCCGGATGTATCTTCGCGCCGCGCTGCCCCATCGTCGAGCAGCGCTGCCGGGAGACGGCGCCGCCGCCATTCGACACGGCACCAGGCCAGACCTCCCGCTGCTACCTGCACGAGGCAGCCAGGGATCTGCCCAGGAACACGCCGGTCGACCTGCAGCTGGCTGCCACGCCACCTGCCAGTGAGCCGGTCGTCACCATCAGGAACCTGTCGAAGACCTTCACCTCCCGCGGCCAGACGGTGCATGCGCTGGCCGGGGTCAACCTCGAGATCAAGCGCGGCGAGACGCTCGGCCTGGTCGGGGAGTCCGGCAGCGGGAAGACGACGCTCGCGCGAATTCTTCTCGCCCTCACCGCGCCCGATCCGGGGTCGGCTGTGGAGATGGACGGCCAGCCGCTGGGCGCTGAGCTCAGGCAGCGCAGCCCGGCACAGCTCAAGGCTCTGCAGATCGTCTTCCAGAACCCCGACTCCGCGCTGAACCGCAGGCACACTGTACGGCGGCTGATCAGCAGACCCCTGGTCAAGCTGGCCGGCCTATCCGGTGCCGCGCTCGCTGACCGGCTGACTGAGCTCGTCCAGTCGGTCCGGATGGAGCCCAGGCACCTGGCACTCCGGCCACGGCAGCTGTCCGGCGGCCTTAAGCAGCGGGTCGCCATAGCCCGCGCGTTCGGCGGCGGGCCGCGCATCGTCGTATGCGATGAGCCCACCTCGGCGCTGGATGTCTCGGTGCAGGCCGCGATTCTTAATCTGCTCGCCGACCTGCAGGCCAAGGAACAGGTCACGTACCTGTTCATCTCGCACGACCTGCAACTGGTGCGCTACCTCTCCGATCGGATCGCGGTGCTGTACCTGGGCCGCCTGATGGAGCTAGGACCCGCGGAGCGGGTTTTCAGCGGACCGCATCATCCGTATACCGAGGCGCTGCTGTCCGCGGTCCCGAGCCTGGACGGTCAGCGCAGGCAGCGGATCCGGCTGTCGGGCGAGATCCCGTCAGCGGCCAACCCGCCGAGCGGATGCGTCTTCCACACTCGCTGTCCGAGGCGGTTGGATTCAGGGATCTGCGAATCGACCGAGCCTCCGCTGGTCGAAGTCGAACCAGGCCACCTGATGAGTTGTCATATCCCTATCGATCAGCTAACAACGCTGCAAAGCTACGAGCCAATGCCGTGACATACGCGCAGGCGGACGCGTAACTTTGCTGCCCACTGGCACCGGATTTGCGAATCGATCAGATCCGGTGAGGGTTCCGAGGAGGATCAGTGCACTCTGGAAAAGACCGGCTCAGCCGGCTGCGCGCGGGACAAACGGAAATCGGAAATCATGTTATCGACGAGTTCGTCGCTGGTCACATCGACCGGCGGGCCTTCCTGCGCAATGGAGCGCTAGTCGGGATCTCGGTGCCAGCGATCGGCGCAATCCTGGCAGCCTGTGGCTCCAGCTCACCAACCACGAGCCCGTCGGGTGGTTCCGCAGCTACCACCGCAACCATCAGGTGCGGAATCGTCACACCCGCCGCGGCGATTAACCCGGTCACCATCGCCGATCAGGGCGGCCTGGACATGCTCGGCCAGACTGGTGAGTACCTCTGCCTGTCGGACCAGCAGTTGAAACTACAGCCAGTGCTAGCCACTAGCTGGTCCTCGAACTCCACGTCCGATGTCTGGACGTTCAAGATTCGCCAGGGCGTCAAGTTCCACAACGGCGCGCCGCTCACCGCGGATGACGTCGTCTACACCTACAAGCTGCAGACCAACCCGTCAGGCAAGGGCGCCGCACTGTCGGCGTTTGGTGGCGTGCTGACGCCGGACGGTGTGGTGAAGGTCGACGACTTCACGGTCGAATTCCACCTCACCGCGCCGAACGGCAACTTCCCTTACCTCACGTCCTCCGACAACTACAACATGATCATCCTGCCGAACAACTACGACCCCACCAAATGGGAAAGTACGTTCATCGGCACCGGACCATTCAAGCTGAAGTCTTACACCCAGAAGCAGGGTGCCTCCTTCGTCCGCAACGAGGATTACTGGGGCACGAAGGCGATCCCGGCCGCCACGCAGTTCACCTTCTACGACACCGATACACCCGCGATCCTGGCGCTGACCAGCGGCACGCTCGACGTTGTGGGCCAGTTCTCGGTGAGTGGCGGTGAAGCGCTTCTCAACGGGCAGTACAACGTCGTTAAGCTCAAGTCCAGCGCGCATCGTGAGCTCTCCATGCGGTGCGACCAGGCACCGTTCAATGACGCCAGGGTGCGGCAGGCGATCGCGTTGTCGCTGAACCGGCCGGCCATCGTAACGGCACTGTTTAAGGGCGACGCCGATCTCGGTAACGACAGCCCGTTCGCGCCGGTGTTCCCGTCGACCAACACCAGCATCCCGCAGCGAGCCCTGGACGTCGCCAAGGCGAAGTCGCTGCTGTCCGCGGCCGGTCACCCGAACGGCTTCTCCGCCACGCTGACCGGCGAGATCTTCCAGGAGATCCCGCAGTACGCGCAGATCATCCAGCAGTCAGCCAAGGCCATCGGCGTCAACCTGAAGCTGAACATCGAAGCGCAGCCGAAGTACTACGGCAATTACCTGTTCGGCACATCGGACTGGCTCGACGCCACCATGAGCCTGGTCGACTACGGTCACCGGAGCGTGCCGAACGTGTTCCTCACCGCGCCGCTGCAGACGATCAACTCGAAGAAGGGCACCGGGGCGTGGAACGGTGCCCACTTCAACAACGCCGACTACGACCGGCTGTCCAACCAGTACATCGCTACTGCTGACCTGTCCAGCCAGCGATCTATCGCGGGGCAGATCGAGACGCTGCTGCTTGCCCAGACGCCGGTCATCTACGGCTACTTCTATAACTACCTGACCGCGAGCGCTAAGAACGTGACCGGCGCATACCCGACCGCGATCGGCCACATCTTCCTCTACAACTGCAAGAAGAGCTGATTGGCCGCGAATCAGGTACCCGTTAACAGGCCGCCGGGCAACATGCCCGGCGGCCTTTGGGTGCGCTTCCTCTCCGGCCCGGACATCGACAGCCTGGGACTCACCGGCGCCGAGATCATCGAGGCGGTGGAAGGCGCCGTCCGCGCGCACGGCGAAGGACACGCGATCGTTGAGCCACGCGTGCACCTGGTGCCGGGCGACGGCGGGCATTTCAACGTGCTGCGCGGCCACCTGGCTGATCTCGGCGCGGCCGGCGTGAGCGGAGTCAAGGTTGTCGGCGACTTTGTCGGCAATTACACTCTCGGCCTGCCGAGCGAGCTGGGCCTGCTGACTCTGCTCGACCCGGCCACCGGGGTCCCGCTGGCCATCATGGACGCGACGCTCATCACCGCGTGCCGGACCGGCGCCATGACGGCCGTCGGCGCCAAGTACCTGGCCAGGCCGGACGCCCGGATCCTTGGCCACGTCGGTGCTCGCGGCACTGCGCTGTGGAACGTGCTGCTGCTCAACGAAGTACTCGATCTAGCCGAGATCAGGGTGACCAGCCGGCGGCCCGAGTCCAGGGAAGCGTTCGGCCAGGAGCTCAGAGCGGCTATCGCCACGCCGGTACGCGTGGTGGCGAGCGCAGCGGAAGCTTTCGAGGGCGCGGACGTCCTGGTCGAAGCATCACGCCTGACGACGCCGGAGCCGCTATTGCGGACCAGCGCGGTGCAGCCTGGCGCCTTTGTCGTACCGTACGGCACGATCAGCGCCGTAGAGATCGACTTGCTGGACGTCATGGACAAGGTCGTCGTGGACGACTGGCGGGAAGCCCAGTCCGGCCAGTTCGGCGCGCTGCGCCGGCATGTCGATACCGGGCGGCTGACCGCGCAGTCGCTGCACGCCGAACTCGGCCAGGTCGTGGCAGGCCTCCGGCCCGGCCGGCAAGCAGCACAGGAACGGATCCTGCTCTGGCACCGCGGGCTGGCCATCCTCGACATTGCGGTCGGCCACCTGATCTTGACAAAAGCTGAGCAGGCCGGAGTGGGCACGATGCTCAGATACCGTTAGCGATGGCCGCTTACCTGGAGCTGACATCGGCGGCCGACCTGGACGCCGCGGCCGTGCGCCGGATCAGCGAGGGCTTGGACGTACGGCTCGCGCCCGCCCTCGCGAGCGTCGTCCAGGCGCAGCGCGATAAGGCGACAGCGGTCCTTAGCAGTGACGCGGCGGTTTACGGCGTGAACACTGGCATGGGCGCGCTCAGCAAGGTCCGGCTGACCGAGGCTGAACAGCAAGCCCACCAGCGCAACCTGCTGCTCGGCCGGGCGACCGGCGGCCCGCCGTGGCTGGCCGAAGCCGATGTCAGGGCAATCATCGCGGTGCGGCTGCGCACATTCCTGTCCGGAGACGCCGCGGTCTCGGCCAGCCTCTGCCAGCGGCTGGCTGACGTCCTCGCGGTGCGGATCGTGGCGGCAGTGCCGCAGGGCGGAGCCGGCTGCGCAGGTGAAATCATCCAGCTGGCGCACTGCTTCGGTCCGCTGGCCGGCCTCGGCAGCGTCCTGCGCACTGCCGGCGACCTCACGCCCGCCGCCGGTGCCCTGGCCGAACACGGACTAGCTGCTTACGAGCTCGGCCCGAAGGAGGGCATCGCGCTGCTCGCAGGCGTGCCCGGCGCGACCGCGCTCAGCATCCTCGCCGGAGGCGAGGCGGAGACAGTCGGCGCGATGCTGACCGTGGCTGCGGGCCTCTCCATCGCGGCGATCGGGGCACCCGTTGACCCGTACACCGCGGCCTGCGCCCGCGGCGACGAGGTGCTAGGTGACGTGCTGAGCTCTCTGCGGGCGATCATCGAGCCGGCCGGCCAGCCGAGAATGCTGCAGGCGCCTGTGTCGTTCCGCGTGGCCGGTGCTGTCCTCGCGCAGGTGCGGCGGGCCGCTGCCGCGCTCGCCGCTGCTGCGGACCGGGCGATGACCGGGGTTACCGACTCTCCCGCCTTCCTGGACGGCAGCTTCGTCGGGACGGCCGGCTTTCACGGGATCGACCTGGCGGCACAGTGCGACCAGCTCACGGCCGCGATCACGCACGCCGCCGAGGTTTCGGCAGCGCGGCTGCACCGGCTGCTCGACCCGGCCGTCACCGGCCTTACTGCGCAGCTCGCCGTCGATCCAGGGCCGCAGGCCGGCCTTGTCGCCGTGCACAAGCGGGCCGCGGGCGAGCTGCATGCCATGCGGCGGCTGGCGCTGCCCACCGCAATCGGCTTGATAGAGACCTCGGGCGGCCAGGAGGATGTCCAGTCATTCGCCTGGGAGGCTGCGGTCAACCTGCGGGCCGCGCTGCGCCGCTGCAGAGCCGTCGCTGCGTGTGAAGCGCTCGCGGCCTTCCAGGCCGCATCGCTCGCCGGGCTGCCGCAGCCACCGCGCCGCCAGGCGCTGCTTGACCGCATTGGCGCGCTCGTGAAGCCGATCGCCGCCGACCGGCAGTTCGGCGAGGACATCGAGTTGCTGCTCAGCGGCTCATTTACTGGCCAGCTGGATACATAATGGCGGCAAGTCGTAAGGAGGTTAGATGTCGCGATCGGCAATCAGCCAGGAGCACGCCAGCGCACAGAACCCGGACGCGGGCTCTGGCCTCAAACCCGGTTGGGGTGTCAGCCCGGAGCGCCAGCAGGCTATTCAGGCCACGCTAGCCGACCTGGCGCCGCACAGTGGCCGGCTAGCGCCGGCTCAGCTCCGGTCGATTACCACTGAGCTGGCCAGGCGCCAGGAGCTGTGGTCCGACCTGGTGGTACACGATCCCGACGTGCGCTGGTACCTGCCGTTGCACCGGTCTAACTCCTGCGACGTGTGGCTGCTGGCCTGGGAACGCGGCCAGGACACCGACTGGCACGATCACGGCGGCTCGTCCGGCTCGTTCGCGGTGGCTGACGGCAGCTTGCTGGAGCAGTACCGCGCCCCCACCGGGCGTCTCAGCCATCGGCGGCTCACGCCCGGCCACGCGGTGGCGTTCGGGCCCGGTCACGTGCACGACGTGGCACACGGCGGCCAGGGCTCGGCGACCAGCATCCACGCATATTCGCCGCCGCTGACCGCGATGACCTACTACACCTCGACCGACTACGGGCTGATCGCCAGGCAGACCGTCGCGATCGACGGGCCGGAAGGCGGCCGCGGGCGCGGTGGCCCCGACACGGCGCTGGCCAAGGCGAGCGCCTCGGCCGCGAGGCTGACCTCGGATGCGCTTCCTGATGGCGCACCCGGCATCGACGAACTCCTCGCTGAGGCGCGCAGCGGCCTCCGGCGGCTGCGCCCCGAGGCAGCACTAGCCGCCATCACCGACGGCGCGATCCTGGTCGACATCCGCCCGCTTGAGCAGCGAATTGTCGAGGGTGAGGTACCCGGCGCGATCATTATCAGCCGCAACGTTCTCGAGTGGCGGCTTGACCCGCGTAGCGAAGCCAGGATTCCGGCGCTGGCCAGGTCCGACATGCAGATCATCGTCATGTGCTCGCAGGGCTACGCCTCGACGCTGGCCGCCGCATCGCTGCGGCGGATCGGGCTGGCTGAGGCGACCGACCTGGATGGCGGTTTCCAGGCCTGGCGAGCGGCCGGGCTGCCGACGCGTCCGGCCCAGTCGCTCGGCTGAGCCCGGTCAGACATGGCATCACCACGCAGGCAGGCAGTCGATATCGGCGAGAGGGGCGCGACAGGCGTGACGGACGCCCAGATCCGTCCTGAAGCGGCCGAGCCGGAGGTCAGCCACCAGCACCGCGACGTGTCCGGCGGCTGGTTGCGGCCAGCCGTGTTCGGTGCGATGGACGGCCTGGTGACGAATGTCTCGCTGATCGCGGGCGTCGGCGGCGCCAGGCTAGCCGCACACACGATCGTGCTGACCGGCATGGCCGGGCTGTCTGCTGGTGCCTTCTCCATGGCTGCTGGCGAGTACGTGTCGGTCTCCTCGCAGAACGAGCTGGTCGCCGCCGAAGTGGAGAAGGAGCGCATCGAGCTCGAGACAAACCCGGCCGACGAGCAAGCAGAACTGGCCGCCATGTACAAGATGCGGGGCGTCGACCCGGACCTCGCGGACGAGGTCGCCAGGCAGCTCTCCCGCCACCCGGACGAGGCGCTTCGCATCCACGTCCGGGAGGAGCTCGGCGTCGACCATGACGAGCTACCGTCCCCGCTGACTGCGGCCGGCGCGTCGCTTGTTACCTTCGCCGTCGGCGCGCTTATCCCGCTGCTGCCATTCCTGCTCGGATTCGCATCGCTGGCCGCAACCGTGATCCTGGCGGCGATCGCGGCATTCATCGGCGGCGGCATCGTCGCACGCGTCACGGCAAGGCCGTTCCTGCGCGGGGCGCTGCGGCAGTTCGTGCTCGCTGCGCTGGCTGCCGCGATCACGTACGGCATCGGCACCCTACTCGGCGGCCACGTCAGCTAGAGCGTGTCTGACGACTGGCGCGGGCGGTCCGCCGCACTTCCGTCGAAAGGTGCGGCGGACCGTCTCCCGCTACATCGGCAGCAGCTCGAAGATCTCCACCGCGCACGTCCCGTCGCTGCCGGACAGAAACGGGAGGCCGTCGGTGAGTGCCTTCGCCGCAGCGAGATCCTCGGCGTCAACGATCGTGTAGCCGATCAGGCCGCCTGCTGTTCCTTCAGTGCCGTCATCGCGAACGGACGCGCTCTGCCCGAACGGGCTGCCGACGTCGACGAGCGAGGCCCCGACCTTATCCATCCAGGCGCCGAACGCGGCCGCCCGCTCGTCGCCCTGCTCTGGCGTGAGGTCGGACATCGGCGTCGCCGGGCCACGGTAGAGGTAGATGAACTTTGCCATGTCGGTCGTCCTTTCGAGAGCCGGCGCGCCCCGTGCGCGCCTTCACCGCTGCGGGCGGATCTGCGGTAGTGACGAACAGCCCTGCCCGGCACGGACACCCGCGGACAACATTTCTTCCGCCGAGGATTTCTCTGGCCGGAGTTGTCCGTCGGAGCCGAAGCCGTTCGTCCGATACTCAGAACCGACATCCGTCAGTTACGGGAGGAATTATGCAGTACGCGTTGCTTGCCTACGGCAGCAGTCAGGGGGCAGACGCAGGCCCGGTGGAGGGCTCGATTGCCGGCGTGCTCGCCAGGCCGTGCGTGACCGGCTGGGCTCGTCTGCACGCGGACGGGTCGGCTACGACCGTGCGAAACGGCGAAAGGGGGACGCTGCTCACCGACGGGCCCTTCATCGAGACCAAGGAATACCTGGCCGGTGTCATTGTGGTGGAGGCCGACAACCTCGATGCTGCGCTCGCTATCGCCCGCGAACTGCAAGACACTCGCACCAGCGGTGCGATCGAGGTACGGCCCATCCGCGAAGCGTTGTTCCATGGCGCTTGACAGGGTCTTCCGCGATCACTGGGCCCGGGTGCTGGCCACCCTCGTGGGGTTCCTCGGCGACATCGAGCTTGCCGAGGATGCCGCTCAAGAGGCGTTCGTGATCGCTGCCGAGCGCTGGCCACGCGACGGTGAGCCGGACAATCCCGTCGGCTGGCTGATCTCGACCGCACGGAACCGGGCGATCGACCGCCTTCGCCGGCAACGCGTGCTAGCCGAGAAGACGAAGCTGCTCGCACGCGAGTTCATCGTGGAATCGGAGGCAACCGTGCACGAGTCCGCCACCTTTCCGGACGAGCGGCTGGAACTGATCTTCACCTGCTGCCACCCCGCGCTCGCGCTCGAGGCACAGGTCGCACTGACCCTCCGCACTCTCGGAGGCCTGTCGACCGAGGAGATCGCGCTCGCGTTCCTCGTCCCGGCCGAGACGATGAGCAAACGGCTGACACGAGCGAAACACAAGATCCGCGATGCACGCATTCCATTCGCCGTCCCGCCTGACCATCAGCTCCCGGACCGGCTAGCGGCGGTCCTCGCAGTGGTCTACCTCGTGTTCAACCATGGCTGGGGAGGCGGCCGTGTCGACCTTGCCACCGAAGCGATCCAACTCGGCCGCGCCTTGTCAGAACTCATGCCCGACGAGGGCGAAGTCCTCGCGCTGCTCGCCCTCATGCTGCTCCACGACGCCCGCAAAGACGCCCGGATCCGCGACGATGAGATCGTCCTGCTCGACGACCAGGACCGCGCGCTGTGGAACGACCAGCAGATCAGCGAAGGCCGCGAGCTGCTCCGGCAGGCGATCACGCGCGGCGAGACCGGCCCCTATGCCGTGCAGGCCGCTATCGCCGACCTGCACCTGCAACAGCCCCGCGACTGGCGGCAGATCGCGGCGCTGTACGACACGCTCTCCATCCAGACTGGTTCGGCGGTCGTCGAGCTCAACCGGGCCATCGCTGTGGCAGAAGTCGGCGGTCCCGAAGCTGGCCTGGCGATACTCGACGGCCTCGAGCTCGAGCGCTACCGCTACTTCCACTCAGCCCGCGCGGAGCTGCTTCGTCGCGCCGGTCGTGACGACGACGCGCGCCACGCCTACCGGCGCGCACTCGAACTCGCCCAGACCGACGCCGAACGCCGGTCCCTGACCGACCAGCTCAGCCGGCTCTCCTCCGGCTGAGCACACCGCGACGCGCTACCAGGAATCGGTCGCGAACTCCTCGCCCGCGCTGTCGCCGGAGGCTGCCAGCAGGTCGAGGTCTGCGTCCACCATCATCTCGACCAGTTCCTCGAAGCCGATCTTGGGCTCCCAGCCGAGCTCGTCCCGTGCCTTGGCCGGATCCGCGCAGAGCCGGTCCACCTCGGCCGGCCGGATGAACGCCGCGTCCGTCACCACGTGGTCGCGCCAGTTCAGGCCGGCGGTACGGAACGCGGTATCCACAAGCTTCTCAACCGAGTGCGTCACCCCGGTGCCGATGACGTAGTCCGCCGGAACGTCCTGCGCCAGCATCAGCTGCATGGCCCGGACATAGTCGCCCGCGAAGCCCCAGTCGCGGCTCGCGGTCAGGTTTCCGAGGCGGAGCTGGCGCTCGTAACCGAGCTTGATCTTGGCCACCCCGAGTGAGACTTTCCTGGTCACGAACTCGGCACCGCGACGCGGCGACTCATGATTGAACATGATCCCCGACACCGCGAACATCCCGTAGGACTCGCGGTAATTCTGGGTGAGGAAGTGGCCGTACACCTTCGCCACGCCGTACGGACTGCGCGGGTGGAACGGAGTCTGCTCGTTCTGCGGAGCCTGCCTGGCCTGGCCGAACATCTCCGACGTGGACGCCTGGTAGAACCTGATCTGGCCGCTGCCCGGGCTGCGGGACGCGCTGATCCCGCTGCATACCCTGATGGCTTCCAGCACGCGCAGCACGCCAATTCCGGTGACCTCGCCAGTCAGCTCGGCCTGCTGCCAGGACAGCGGCACATAGGAGATGGCAGCCAGGTTGTAGACCTCGTCTGGCTGCACCCGTTCGACTGCCGCGATCAGACTGCCCTGGTCCAGCAAGTCGCCGCGGATCAGCCTGACGTCGCCGAGCAACTTCCGCAGGTGGCGAACCCGCGGGTTTGCCTGGCCCCGGACTAGTCCCCACACCTCATAGCCCATGTCCACCAAGTGCTCAGCCAGGTAGGAACCGTCCTGGCCAGTGATCCCGGTGATGAGCGCGCGTCGTGTCAGCGGAGCCTCCGTGTAAAAACTTCGTCGCGGCAGCTTACAGATACTGACAGCACGCAGGCCGACCCGGCAAACGTCTGGGGTCAAAGGGCACGCAAGTTACTTGCTTGGTAAGGTTCGCTGACTGGGGTCACGCCGGTCGCCCGCCCCGTGGGCAGCCGCTTGCGAGACAGGAGGCGCGAACCTGCGTGAGTACCGTAGCAGCCGGCGATGTGATCGGTGACGCCGACCAGCCGGGCGAAGGCGCTGCTCCCCCGAGCACAGCCGTCACCTCAACCACGGGCAACAAGCCGCTGCGCGTCTGCTTGCTCTCCTACCGGAGCAAGCCGCATTGCGGGGGCCAGGGGATATTCCTGCGCCACCTGTCGCGCGAGCTGGCCGCGCTCGGTCACCACGTCGAGGTGTACTCCGGCCAGCCGTACCCGGAACTCGAGCCCGGCCCGCACCTGACCGAGCTGCCGAGCCTGGACCTTTACCGGGACGAGGACCCGTTCCGAACCCCGCATCTGCGCGAGTACCGGGACTGGATCGACGTGCTCGAGGTGGCAGGCATGTGGAGCGCCTACTTTCCCGAGCCGCTCACTTTCAGCCTGCGCGCGCTGCGGGCGCTGCGCGCGCGGCAGGGCGACTTCGACATCGTGCACGACAATCAGGTGCTCGCTTACGGAAATCTCGGCATCACCCGGCTCGGGCTGCCGCTGGTGACCAGCATCCATCACCCGATCAGCGTGGACCGCCGGATCGAGCTCGCGGCAGCCCGCGGCTTCCGTAAGATCCCGAAGTGGCGCTGGTACTCCTTCGTCGGCATGCAGGGCCGGGTCGCCAGGCGCATCGGCCCGATCATGACTGGTTCGCAGTCGTCCAAGGCTGACATCCTCCGCGACTTCAAGGTCAGGCCGGAGAACGTCAAGGTCATTCCGCTCGGTGTGGATACCCGGCTGTTCCACCCGAGAGCGCAACCGCGCGTTCCCGGCCGGATCATCGCGGTCGCCAGCGCCGACTCCCCGGTGAAGGGCGTCGCCACCTTGCTGCGTGCCTACGCGAAGCTGCGCACTGAGCGGAACGTGTCGCTCACCCTGGTCAGCAAGCTGGTGCCGGACGGCCCGACGCAGCGGCTGCTCGGCGAACTGTCGCTGGACGGCAAGGTTCAGTTCGTCAGCGGCGTCAGCGATGCCGACCTCGCCGAACTGGTCGCCAGCGCGGAGATCGCGGTCGTGCCCTCGCTGTACGAGGGCTTCTCGCTGCCAGCGGTCGAGCACATGGCATCAGGCACGCCGCTGGTTGCCAGCCGCACCGGCGCGCTGCCGGAGGTCACTGGCGACGCCGCGCTTCTTGTCACCCCCGGCGACGCCGAGGAACTCTGCTCGGCCTTGCGGCTGCTGCACGACTCGCCGGCCGAGCGCGACCGGCTGTCGCAGGCCGCCCTAGCCAGGGTCGCGGAGCGGTTCGCCTGGCAGGCCGTCGCCAGGGCGACGGTGGCCGAGTACCGGCGGGCCATCGCGGCCAGCCGGGCACCCTCGCGGGCGGGCGCCGGGGAGAGCACGCCATGCTGACAGTGGACTTTCACCGGCTGCCGATACAGCCCGGAACGAGGTTGCTTGACCTCGGGTGCGGCGCCGGGCGGCACGCTTTCGAGGCGGCGCGCCGCGGAGCCGAGGTGGTAGCGCTCGACACCGATCACGGCGAGCTGGAGCGAGTTCGCGCTACCGCCGCCGCGATGGCCGACGCGGGCGAGATACAGCCGCCAGCCAGCCTCACTGCCGCGGCCGGCGACGCCACCAGGATGCCGTTCCCCGATGGCAGCTTCGACCTCGTGATCGCGGCGGAGGTGCTGGAGCACATTCCCGCCGACCAGGGCGCGCTGAACGAGATCAGCCGGGTGCTGCGGCCGGGTGGCATCGCCGCGGTGACGGTGCCGGCCTGGCTCCCCGAGCGCGTTTGCTGGGCGCTTTCTGACGACTACCACAACGTGCCCGGCGGGCACGTGCGCATCTTCACCCGCCGGGAGCTGGAGATCAAGCTGCGGCGGGCCGGCCTCGTTGCCGGCAGCAGCCACCGCGCTCATGCCCTGCACTCGCCGTACTGGTGGCTCAAGTGCGCGGTCGGCGTGCACGACGACGACCACCCGCTCGCCAGTGCCTACCACAAGCTGCTGGTGTGGGACATCATGCGCAAGCCGGCCGCTACCCAGCTGGCCGACCGCGCGCTGAACCCGCTGCTCGGCAAGAGCCTGGTGGTGTACGCCACCAAGCCGGTCCTGGCCGCGCGGCAGTCGGGTCCGGCCGCCGCGGAGAAGGTGCATGCTGCCGCCTGAGCGACTGGCCAGGCCTGACATAGCCAGAACCGGGATAGCCAGGACCGGCATAGCCAGCCCCGCCGCCACGGGCGGCATTCCGGCCGTCCCCGGCATCCTGACCGCTGACCAGCTGATCGCAACCGGGCAGGCGATCGCGGCCGACCAGCAGGCCGACGGCTCGATCGGCTGGCCCGACGGACACGTCGACGCCTGGAACCATGTCGAGTGCGCGATGGCGCTGAGCGTGTGCGGCCTGCGCCAGGAGGCGCGCCGCGCGTACGCCTGGCTGGCCGACGCGCAGCAGCCGGACGGGTCATGGCCAGTGCAGGCCGCCTGCGGCGGTGTTGTCGACGAATGGACAACCGAGAGCAACCACGCGGCGTACTGCGCCGTCGGTGTCTGGCATGAGCTGCTGGTTACCGGCGATGAGGACTTCGCGGTGCGGATGTGGCCGGTGGTGCGCGCCGCCATCGAGTTCGCCATCGGCCTGCAGACGCCGCGCGGCGAGATTATCTGGCGTCGGCACGAAGACGGTACGCCGGACAGTTACGCGCTGCTAACCGGCAGCTCGAGCATGTACCACAGCCTGCGCTGCGCGATCGCTCTCGCCGAACGGCTGGCGGAGCCACAACCGCACTGGGAGCTTGCGGCCACGCTCCTCGGGCACGCGGTGGCCTGCCACGGTGAGGCGTTCGCCGACAAGAGCCGGTTTTCGATGGACTGGTATTACCCGGTGCTCGGCGGCCCGGTGCGCGGCACGGCTGGAGAGCGGCTGATCAAGGCGGGGTGGGACACGTTCGTGGTGCCAGGCCTAGGCGTGCGCTGCGTCAGCGACGAGCCGTGGGTGACTGGCGCCGAAACCTGTGAGCTAGCGATCGCACTGGCCGCACTCGGCCACCGCGACCAGGCGATGGAACTGTTCGAGCAGATCCAGTTCCTGCGAGCCGGGGACGGCAGCTACTGGACCGGCTGGCAATTCGCTAACGCCAAGCACTTCCCGCACGAGCAGAGCACCTGGACAGCCGCTGCGGTGGTACTGGCAGCCGACGTGCTCGCGGCGGGCCGGACGAGCACCGGGGCGGCCGCAATCTTCCGGGACGCGGCGGCCGGACCTGGCGTATGGGAGCCGGCTGATCCCGCGGCCTGTGGTTGCCCGCCCGCCAGCTGACGATCACTCGCCAGCAAAGAATGCCGCGACCGTGCTTTCGCGGCCGGCCAACCCACCCTGTCAGCGGTCGATTATCGCCCATTTGCCGGTGTTCACCGTGAGTGAATGCTGATCTGGTGCGCCTATAGCAACAATGGATTCACATTCATGGAGGCCTGGCCTCGGGCATCCGGTCAGATCCCGTCGCCGGTCCGCTCCAGGACGCGCAGCGAGCCGGTGACGCTGACTTCGGTGAACGCACCGGAGGCCAGCGCGCGCAGGTAAACCCGGTACGGCGCCTGACCGCCTTCGGCCGGGTCGGGAAAGATGTCATGGAAAGCCAGCGCTCCGCCGTGCGCCACCCACGGGGCCCAGCCCTCGTAGTCGGTGACCACATTCGCCTCGCTGTGCCCGCCATCGATGAACAGCATGCCGAGCGGCGTGCGCCACAACTTCGACACATCAGCGGACGTGCCGATGACGGCGATGACGTGATCGGCTAGCCCGGAGTCCTCGATGGTGGAGCGGAAGAACGGCAGAGTGTCCATCCGTCCGGTCCGGGGGTCTACCACTTCGGAATCGTGGTGCTCCCAGCCTGCCTGGTTCTCCTCCGAGCCGTGGTGATGGTCGACGGTGATCACCTTCTGGCCGTTCTCGGCGGCGGCTGCGGCGAGGTAGATCGTGGACTTCCCGCAGTACGTGCCGACCTCGCCGATCGGGCCCACGGCGCCATAAGTCGCAGCGGTCCGGTACAGCGCCAGTCCCTCCGCCGCTGGCATGAAGCCCCTGGCCGCTTCGGCAGCTAGCCTGAACTTGTCCTGGATT
>DASXIA010000136.1:0-10686 GCA_036488155.1 Streptosporangiaceae bacterium
GAGCTCGCCGGTCATCCGGACCGGCTGAAGTGGAACGCGCGCTACAGCGGCGTCACGCCGTCATTCACCCCGCACCCGCTGGCGCAGGAGGCCCTGGCGCTGCCGATGCCGGATGGCCCTGTTCTCGAACTCGCCTGCGGCCCGTCCGGCAGCGCGCTGCTCGCGGCGACCGCCGGCCGGCCCGTGACCGCGGTCGACGCATCCGACGTCGGACTAGGCCTGCTGGCCGGCGAGGCGCGCCGCCGGGGGCTTGACCGCCTGATCACGCCCGTCCACGCCGATCTTGGCAGCTGGCAGCCGCCTGCCGCGACGTTCTCGCTCGTGCTGTGCACCGGTTACTGGGATCGCGCGGTCTTCGGCCGCGCGATCAGCGCGGTGAGCGACGGCGGGTTGCTGGCCTGGGAGGCCCTCACAGAGGCGGCGCGCCGCGACCGGCCGCACCTGCCGGCCGAGTGGTGCGTGGGCCCCGGCGAGCCGGCCGCGCTGCTTCCGCCCGGCTTCGTCGTGCTCAGCCAGCAGGACGCAGGCCCGGAGCCGCCGCCAAGGCGCAGGCTGCTTGCCAGGCGCCGGGACTAGCCACCAGGGCGGGAACGGGCTCTCATCGGCCGGCGGCCAGCCTGCAGGCCGCGGTCCGGGTGTAGGTGAAGCCGCGGCCGGGCATCAGGCGTGCTGGTGCGGCCTGACGAGGGGGAATTCGTTGTCGGTGTCGGCGGCGATGTTGAAGTAGTTGGTCAGGACGTTGAGCGCGACGTTGCCGATTACCTCGCCGATCTCGGCGTCGGTGACACCGGCGGCGCGGGCGATCTCGATCACGGTCTCGTCGATCGTGCCGCGGCCCCTGGCGATCGCGTCGAAGAGGCCAAGGATGGCGGCTGCGTACGGGTCGGCGGAATCGGCGTGGCGGGCGCGCTCGATCTCGTCGTCGTCGAGCTTGGTGACGTTCTTGCCCAGGAACGTGTGGGCTGACAGGCAGTAGCTGCAGCGGTTGTACTCGCCGGAGGCCAGCGCGAGCCGTTCGCGGATCGCGGCGGGCAGCACCCCGGCGGCGAGCGCGCCGGACAGGCCCATGTAGCCCTTGAGCAGTGCGGGGCTGTTCGCCATGGCCTTGGCCATGTTCGGGACGGAGCCGACGCTTTTCCGCATTTCGGTGAGCAAGACAGCAGCCTCGCCGGTGGCGTCGGCGGGCTTGATCGGGGGAAACACTGACATCACAGGTCCTTTCGGGCAGCTTCCGTTCCTAACGGATACTGATCACGTTTGCATTAGCCACTGTGCCTCACCCCCGTCCGCGTGTCAAATGCGAACCCTCGCCGTAACCATTAGACTGAGGTACCGTGGCAGGCATGAGGAGCGAGGAAGTCACTACCAGCGCACCCCTGCTGGGAGAGCCGCTTCCGGTCGAGCTGATGAACACGGCCTATGCCGACCGCGGCGGGATCCGCGACGCGCTGGACGAAGACGCCGGGGCCGCCGCCTGGCTGCGCACGGTCGCCGGACGGATCGGCGCCGAGGCCGGCACCGGCCCCGGTCTTCTGAACGGGACTGACACGCGCGCGGCCGCCGGGGCGCTACGCGACCTGCGCGACGCGCTGCGCCGGCTGGCCGCGGAGGCGACAGGAGATCCACGCCCGCCGGCGACCGCGCCGGGACTGACCCGGCAGGGCGCGATCGTCACGCTCAACGCGCTCGCTACGGCCCGGCCCGAGTTCGTCTGGCCCGCCGGCGGGCACCCATCAGGCGCCTACCGGGCTCCCGGCACCGCCGCCGACCTCGCCGTGGCGCTGATCGCCCACCAGGGCGTCGAACTGTTCTCTGGCCCTCAGCGGGACTTGCTGCGCCCCTGCCTGGCACCGAACTGCCCGCTCTTCTTCGTTAAGGACCACGCACGCCGGGAGTGGTGCTCGCCCGCGTGCGGCAACCGTGCCCGCGTCGCCCGGCACTACCAGCGCCACCACCACCACCCCGCCCGCCAGCACTGAGGGAGACGCCGATGCGAACAAGGAGAGTCGAATTCGCCGGATCGCAGGGCGCAGCCCTCGCCGCCCGGCTGGAGTTGCCCGACGGCAGGCCGCGCGGCTACGCGCTGTTCGCGCATTGCTTCACCTGCGGGAAGGACCAGGTCGCGGCAATGCGGATGGCGCGTGCACTGACCGAGTTCGGTATCGCGGTGCTGCGGTTCGACTTCACCGGCCTGGGCGGGTCTGGCGGCGACTTCGGCAACACCGACTTCAGCTCCAACGTCGATGACCTGGTGCTCGCCGCGGAGTACCTGCGCTCGAACTTCGAGGCCCCGTCGCTCCTCATCGGGCACTCGCTCGGCGGCGCAGCCGCGCTCGCCGCGAAACACCGCATGCCCGGGGTGCGGGCGGTCGCGACCATCGCCACTCCCGCCGACCCCAGTCACGTGCTGGGCCTGCTGGGGGAGAGCGCTCTGGAGATCGAGCGCCGCGGCGAGGCTGAAGTGTCCCTGGCGGGGCGGACGTTTCGCATCCGACGGCAGTTCCTGCGCGACATCTCCGCCCAACCGCAGGCCGAGCGCGTCGCGCAGTTGGGGGCGGCGCTGCTGGTCATGCACTCACCGACGGACGAAGTCGTGGGTATCGACAACGCGCGGCGCATCTTCGACACCGCCCGCCACCCCAAGTCCTTTGTCGCCCTCGACGGAGCCGACCATCTGCTCACCAACACCGCCGACGCCGAGTACGCCGCGACCGTACTCGCGGCCTGGGCAAGCCGCTACGTTCTCCACCCGGTCGGCCGCCTGGATGGCGGGACCCAGGCTGAGGGCTACGTTGTGGTGACCGAAGACGGGAACGGCACGCTGGAGCAGCGCATCACGGCAGGCCGGCACGTGCTCACCGCCGACGAGCCCGTCCCGATCGGCGCAGACAGCGGGCCGAGTCCCTACGACCTGTTGCTGGCCGCGCTCGGTGCGTGCACATCCATGACCGTGCGGTTGTACGCCAACCGCAAGCATTGGCCGCTCGAGCAGGTCACGGTCCGGTTGCGCCATTCCAGCATTCATGCTGCTGACTGCGCCGACTGCGAGGCCCGCGTCGGGTTGGTCGACCGGATCGATCGCACGATCCAGTTGGACGGCGACCTCGACGACGATCAGCGGCGGCGCCTGCTTCAGATCGCCGACAAGTGCCCGGTGCACCGCACGCTGGCCTCTGAAATCGACGTTAGGACCACGGAATCCACTGAGGACGAACGGGCTTCCGGCTCGCCGGGGCTAGCCGGTCAGGGCGGCCGCGATCGCGGCGCCGAGAGCCCTGGCCACCGGCGGGGGGAACGCGTTCCCGACCTGTCGGTAGGCGGCGGTCTTGCGGCCGCTGAACTGCCATGAGTCCGGGAAACCCTGAAGCCTGGCCACCATCGGCACGGTGAGCTTGGGTGGCTGGTCCGCCGGGAAACCTGGCCCTGGCGGGTGGTCGGCGATGCCGAGACCGTCTACGCCGAGGTCGCGCCAGGCGGCGCGGGCACGGGTCGGCCCGAGATCCGGGCCGCCGTGCTTCTTGCTGCCGCCCACGATCGTCGGCGCGATGCGGTCTGCCCGCCGGGCCCAGTCGGCCACGCCAGGCCAGCCGGCCGAGCCCATCAGGTCGGCGAGCGCGGCACCGACGCTCGGCGGCGGGGCTTGCGATGGCTCGGGCCAGCGGAACCCGGCAGCCCACGGCCGCGCGATCGCGACCAGCACGAACCGCGGCCGGAGCTGCGGAACGCCGTGCTCACTTGCGTTGACAAGCTGCCACCAGGCGCGGAAGCCGAGCTCACCCAGGCGCTCAAGGACCTGACCGCGGTAACCGTCGAACCTCGCCGTGGCCAGGCCGCGCACGTTCTCCAGCAGCACGGCGCGGGGGCGGATCTCCGCGATCAGCCGCAGCGCTTCCGGGAACAAGTCACGTTCATCAGCGTCGCCGAGCTGGCGCCCGGCGATCGAGAATGGCGGGCACGGCACGCCGCCGGCGAACAGGTCGACATCAGCGAAGCCGTGTCCGTCAAGGCTGGCCACGTCGCCCTCGATGATCTTCCAGTCCGCGCCGCGGTTGCGGCGGAGGGTCTCGCATGCGTCCGGGTCGATCTCGATCGCTGCGGCGTGACTGAAGCCCGCCTGCTCGAGACCGAGGGCCTGGCCCCCGGCGCCCGCGCAGATCTCCACAACTGTCAGCTCGCCCACGCAACCTCCCGCAGCACCGGTCAGGCTGATTCTGCTAGCCGGTCGCGGCCAGGGAGAGTTTCCACGCCGTCCGGGCTGTTGCTAACCGGGGGCCAGCCTCCTCGGCCCTGGCCGCGCTTAAGCGTCCCAGCGAACATGCAGGGACGGCGGCTTGCGGAACACCAGCCCCTGCGGAGCGCTTGGCCTGGCACGATCGAGCCGGAGTCCGGGCAACCGGTCGAGCAGCGCTCCGAGTGCTGCCCGCGCTTCGGCCCTGGCTAGCTGCGCGCCTACGCAAAAGTGCGGGCCGACCGCGAAGGACCAGTGCTGCCGGGAGTTCTGGCGGTGCAATTCGAAGCGGTCGGGATCGGCGAACACGGCCGGATCCCGGTTTGCCCCGGCCAGCGACACGATGACAAGGTCACCCTGCCCGATTTCTGCGCCTCCTAGCGAGATGTCGGCTGTCGCGTACCTGTCCACCACCGCGGCGGCTGGCTCCAGCCGGAGTGCTTCCTCGACCGCGCTGCCGGTCAGGCTCCGGTCGGCTGTCACCTCGCGCAGCGCGGCCTCGTCGCCGAGCAGATACCAGACGGTGTTACAGATCATTCCCTCGGTAGTTTCGATACCGCCGAACAGCATGACCGCGGCGTTCGACACGACCTCGCCCGCAGGGAGCCGCTCTGCTGCCGCCGTGAGCACCGAGTGCTTGCCCGGCTGCTCAAGGCTCGCCTGCACGCAGTCGCTCAGCTCGCCGAACGCCGCCGCGGCCGTCGCGGGAACGGCAGCTGCTGGCCCGTCGCCTTCGGACAGTGCGGAAACGCCAGCGACGATGGCGTCGTACCAGGTAAGCAACTGCGACGGCGCGACGTCCAGGCCGAGCATCGCGGCCATCACCGAAACGGCGAGCTGCCCGGCCAGCCCACGCCGGAGCTCGGCCTCGGTCCCGGCTGCGGCCAGCTCCGCGACTAGCTGCGCGGCCTGAAGGTCGCAGGCTTGTGCCAGCTCGGCTCGTGCCCGCGGCAGTCGCAGCGCGGCTGCGAACGGATCGCGATGGCGGGAGTGCTCGGCGCCGTCGAGCGACAGCATGCTCGGTCCGACCACGCGTGCTGTGGTGAACCGGGGGTCATCGACAGTGAACGCTCCCGGATTACGGAGCACCTGATCAGCCAGGTCCGCGCGGGTAACCAGCCAGCCTGCCAGTGCCGGCAGCCACGAGACCGGCTCGGCTTCTCGCAGCTGCCGCAGTGTCGGGTGCGGGTCAGCCGTCAGCGACGCAACGGTCACCTCGCCACCTAGCGGATACTTCGCCCGGGCCACGTTCCTATTCTGGCTGATCCGCCGCTCCTGGCTGACCGGGCGTGGCCGATGGCGCCGCGCTGCCCCGACATCAGCGGATTCACGGTCACCGGCTGGTCATTGACTCGCTGCTCACTTCTCGGGGCTGCTCGCGGTTGGCCAGGAAGGACTCCGGCGGCGGTGCGCCCCACAGTTGCGGCGGCACATCCCAGTCACCGGCGACCCAGCAGTCGTCGATCTGGTCGATGTCGGAGAACCACTCGATCCAGCTGCCCCACGGGTCGGGGTTGTAGTGGAAGAAGTTCGAGCCGATCGTGTGCCGGCCGAGCCCCCAGCCGGCGGCCCGCCCGCGCGAGCGCATCCGGTCGGCGCCTATCGCGATGGCATCGATCGACGGCACCTCGAAGCTCGCATGATGGAAGCCCGGATGGGTCGAGCTGATGAACCCGAAGATGTGGTGGTCGCCGCGCCCGGCGTTGAGGAACGTCACGAAGTCGCGGTGGACGGTGTCGCTGACCTTCAGCCCGAGCACCCGAGTGTAGAAGTCGGTCATCACGGCGGGCTGCGCGGTGAACAGCAGCGAGTGCCCGAGCCTGCGCGGATTCACGTCGCCGGTAACCTCGCGCCAGGCGGCCCGGCCGACCCGCTGCCTGCTGGCACCGGCGTTGACCAGGATCTCCGGGACCGGCCTGGCGGGCGCCTGCTCAGCCAGCAGCAACTGGACCGCGTTGCCATCCGGATCGCGCAGCCAGCTGCCGGACTCCTCGGCTCCCTCCGGCGGCTCGATCAGCGGTATCCCGGCCCGCTCGAGCGCGACTAGCAGCTGGTCGTGGCTACCCGGAGCCAGCGTGAAGCTGACGTGGTGCAGCCGCTTGGCCGGACCCTCCATTATGCGCACCTGTTCCTGGTTACGGCCCGGGCACTGCGCGACCAGCGCACCGCTGGCCTCCGCGGTCTCCAGGCCGAAGTCGGTCAGGAAACCGTCGGCGACTTCCAGATCGGGGACCTCGAGCGCGTAGTGATGAAGTCCGGAGATCACGGCTTCCCCTTCCGCAACGTCAGGCACCGGATTGATGTCCAGATTGGCGCCTGTCCTTTAACACCCTAGTTGCTAGGTGACTTCTCGCGACCGATTTGTCGGTTATGTGGTCACCGATCAGCTAGGGAGTCGAAAAGGAATCACGGACGCGTTTCCCGGCTGCCGTTCAGCGCCGGATGCAGGAAGGGCGTCAGCGCGGCAATGACAGCGTCGCAGAGCGCGCCGGTGCGGTGGATCGCGTTGCCGGTCATGAGGCCAACGAATCCTTCGGCGCGGCTAGCGTTGGTGCGGCCGAAGACCAGGTCGCAGGCTTCGCCAAGTTCCCGGCCGGCCAGCACGAGGTCCATCAGGGCGGGCGGCACCTGCATCCGCAGCGTGCTGCCGGCACCTTCGCGGCCGGCCCGGTCGATGACGACGGCCCAGCCGGAGTTGAACCAGGAGCCCTCGGTCTGCTCGAGGCCACCCTCGATGCCAACGCCGTAGTCTGCCTGGCCGACGCCGATCGCACGGGCGGCCCTGTTCCGGGCGCCGCGGATAGCCTCGGCGTCCGTCATCGGCTGAGGCGCGACGCCGGACGGGACGTCGAAGCCGCGTACGCCCTCAACAGGTCGCGGCCACAGCGCATCGAAGGCCAGCCGGGCTGCCTCGATCTTGGCAGGGTTGAGCGATCCGACCGCGACAATCATGCCGCCCGATGGTAGCCGGGACTGGACGGCCGCGAACGGCTAGCCGCCGGCCATCGCTCCGACGATGAGGTAGGGCTCGGCGCCGCTGGCTACCGCGTCAGGTAGCGAGGAGTCCGGCGCTTCGTGCGACAGGTCCTCCTCGCACGCGAAGAACCGGATGAACGCCCGTCGCTGCTGAGTTTCCTGGTCGCGGATGGTGCCGCGCAGCATCGGGTACCTGCCTTCGAGCGCATCCAGCACCGATCGCTGGCAGACCGTGCCGGTGACGTCGAGCTTCACCTCGCCCTCGATGCCTGCCAGCCGGCGCAGGTGAGCAGGTAGCACCACCCGGATCATGGCAGCGTCTGCACCTCGACGGACAGCACCGCGGGCAGGTCGCGGACGATCGGCGCCCAGTTGTCGCCCGCATCCGCTGACGCGTAGACCTGGCCGCCAGTGGTGCCGAAATAGATCCCGCAGTCGTCGAGAGAGTCGACGGCCATCGCGTCCCGGAGCACGTTGACATAGCAGTGCTGCTGCGGCAACCCGTTGGTCAGCGGCTCCCAGTCATCACCGCCGGTACGGCTGCGGTAGACGCGCAGCCGGGCGTCGGGCGGGAAGTGCTCAGAGTCGCTGGTGATCGGCACCACGTAGATGGTCTCCGGCTCGTGCGCGTGCACGTCGATCGGGAAGCCGAAATCGGTCGGCAGGTTGCCGCTGATCTCCCGCCAGGTCTCTCCGGCGTCGTCGGTGCGCATGACATCCCAGTGCTTCTGCATGTACAGCACCTCGGGCCGGGACGGGTGCATCGCGATCCGGTGGACGCAGTGACCGACCTCGGCGTCCTGGTCGGGGATGCCCTCGGACTGCAAGCCTCGGTTCACTGGCCGCCAGGTCTTGCCCTCGTCGTCAGACCGGAACGCGCCCGCCGCGGAGATGGCCGTGAACATCCGGCTCGGGGTCACCGGGTCCAGGATGATCGTGTGCAGGCACATCCCGCCGGCACCTGGCTGCCACGAGGAACCCGATCCGTGACCGCGCAGGCCCGGCAGTTCGTGCCAGCTGTTGCCGCCGTCGGCCGACTTGAACAGGCCGGCGTCCTCGACTCCTGCGTAGACCGTGTCCGGGTCATTCAGCGCGGGCTCCAGGTGCCAGACCCGCTCGAACTCCCACGGGTGCGGGGTGCCGTCGTACCACTGGTGGGTGCCCGGCGTGCCGTCGTAACTGAACTTGTTGCCGACCGGCTGGAAGGTCGCGCCGCCGTCGTCCGACCGCTGAATCACCTGACCTGACCAGCCGCTGGTCTGTGACGCGTAAATACGGTCCGGGTCGGCTGGCGAGCCTTTCAGGTGGTAGATCTCCCAGCCGCTGAAGTGCGGACCGCTCACTTCCCACTGATCGCGCTTACCGTCCGCGGTCAGCACGAACGCGCCCTTGCGCGTGCCTACCAGTACCCGTACGCGGCTCATCTGTGCTCCGTTCCTGGGGTGCGACGTTCATTCGGGGATAGCCCGCTACTAGCACGACGATCGCGGCGCCCCGATGTGGACACTGCGGACCGCCCGGCGCTTCCCACTCTGCCAGCCGACGGTGACCCCGTCAGGAGTTAGACGGGCAGCAGGCCCGGAAATATCGCGCGACGGGAGACGGACCTGACCCGCCCCTCCCCGACTCGGTGTGGCGCTCGGCCGTGGCCAGTTCTTCCCCGCGCAGCCGCCCTAGGCTGGCGGGCCGGGCGTCATTCGCCCAGCAGCCACCGGCTGGGCGCGATGAGCTCCCGGGCCTGAGCGGGCCCCCAGGAGCCGGCCGCGTACGGCGCGACCTGCGGTGGGTTCTGCAGCAGCGGCTCGGCCACATCCCAGACCGCGGCGAGGCCGTCTGGCCGGGTGAACAGTGAGCGGTCGCCGATGAGCACATCGTGGATAAGCCGGACGTAGGGCGGTAGCGGGTCGGCGCCGCCCAGCGTTGCCAGCGGAACGGCGGCCTTCGCGTTATCGAGCGCGAGCCCGGGGCCGGGCTTCTTCGCGACCAGCGAGAGATCGATCTCGCCGTCGCCCGCTAGCGAGAACGACAGGACGTTAGAGTCATCGGGCAACTGGTCGGCTAGCGGGCGGCCGGGCTTACGCAGGACCAGGCTGACTCGCTGCTTCGTGGCTGCCAGCCGCTTGCCGGTACGCAGGTAGAACGGCACGCCGCGCCACCGGTCGTTGTCGATCCAGAGCCGGGCCGCGACGAAGGTGTTCTGGGTGGACCCCGCCGCTACGCCGGGAACGTCGTGGTAGCCGGAAAACTGACCGAGCACGACCTCGGCAGGATCCAGGGCGCGAAAGCAGCCGATGACCTTCTCCCGGGCGGGCTGCAAATCCGCGGCGCCGAGACTGGCGGGCGGTTCCATCGCGACCTCGGCGGCCACCTGGAACAGGTGCGTCACGAGCATGTCAAGCACAGCGCCGGTCGCGTCGTAAAACGCGGAGCGGTCGGTGATGCCGAGTTTCTCCGGCACGTCGACCTGCACGGACTCGACGCAGTCGCGGTGCCACATGCCGGAGAACAAACCATTGGCGAACCGCAGCACGTGCAGGTCCTGGGTGGCTTCCTTGCCCAGGAAATGATCGATCCGGTAGACCTGCTGCTCGTCAAGCACGGAATGGACGGCGTGGTCGAGTTCACGGAATGACTCCTGGGACGTGCCGAATGGCTTCTCGTACACCACGCGGGCGCCGGCGGCCAGGTTGTGCTGACCCAGCGCCTTGGTGAGCTCGCCGAATGCGGCCGGCGGCACAGCGAGATAGTGCACGAACTGCGGACGGCCGCCGAGCGACTGTTTGCAGTGGGCCAGCACGTCCAGCATGCTGCCCGGGCTGTCGGTGTCGAAGCCGCCGCCTGCGAAGAAGACGCGCTGCGCGAAGGCATCCCATGCGGGCTGCTCTGGCTTCGGCCCGAATTCGGTGAGCACGTCGTGCACGTGCTTGCGGAAGTCCTCGTGCGCCACGTCGCCACGCCCGTTACCGACGAGCTGCCACTGCCTGGGAAGCAGACCCGCGAGGGCGAGCCGGTAGAAGGCCGGGATGACCATGCGCTTGGCCAGATCACCGGTAGCTCCAAAAAGCACGAAGACGGTCGGGCCGGGATCCGAGCCGGGCTTGCCGCTACGTTCCGTTGTCGCCATGTGTCCCAACGTACGTGACCGGCCCCCGGCCGATTCGGCCAGCCGCCCGGCCTGCCGCGGCAGGTGCTATCCGGGTCGGAGGTATCCGGCGTTCCCGGTTTGAATGTGGGTCTTCTAGAGCCAAGGCAGGTAATTCCGCTGCGCCGCGGCGCCTGGCTAGTCTCAGCTAGGTGACGACTGAAGGGGATCGGCCGTGCGATTGACCGAGTTCCAGGCCATGAGCTTTGACTGCTACGGGACCTTGATCGACTGGGAGGCGGGCCTGGCTAGCGTGCTGACTCCGTGGGCAAGATCGGCCGGTCTTGACCTGGACGACGAGGCACTGCTCGCCGCCTACTCGCGGCATGAGGCGCAGGCC
>DASXIA010000137.1:0-10952 GCA_036488155.1 Streptosporangiaceae bacterium
CGCTTCAGACTGCGCCCTACTCCGGTTGCGTTCACGCGTGGCCGCAGCCTTCTTCGCCGCTGCCGACCTATCTGCCTTGGTTTGCGCCATCGCGATTCTCCTGTTGCCTTGACATGCGAACAATCAATGGATACCCGAGCCCAGGGATCGACAACCACTTCGCCCGACGTACTCGTCTCGCGGGCGCAACCACGCCTCCGTGTCGTTGCGTCCCTTCGGCGCCCGGTCCAGCCACTGGTACATGCCCCACAGCCCGTCCAGGCCGCGCGCGTAGGCCGAGTAGGTGTGGTAGACGACGCCGTCTTCGAGCGCGAACGAGCTCATTCCGGGTCCTTCGCGCCGGTAGGTCTCCCAGTCCGTGCCGACAATCGCCTGGCTGAACGCGTCCATGGCACTCTTGTTGTCAGCGGCCGGCCGCAGATCCTCCTCGCCGAAGTTGTAAGCCACGGCTCCCGCTTCCCACTCCTCTTTGGTGTGCGCCGCCCCGAAGTCGAAGTTGAAATCGCTGCCGTACGCTGACGCGAACGGGAAGCCCCAGCCCATCCGGTGCTTGTATGCCTGGATCTTCGCCAGCGGGGCCCGCGAGACCGCGCACAGCGTGACGTCATGATTGGCAAGGTGCACGGCTGAGCCGCTGAAGCCGTCGGCGATCGCCGAGCAGGACGGGCATCCGGCGGTGTAGTCGGGCCCGAACATGAAGTGGTAGACGAGCAGCTGCGAGCGCCCCTGGAACAGCTCGGCGAGCGACGCTGCGCCCTCGTCGGTCTCGAAGTGGTATTCCTTGTCGACGCGGACCCATGGCAGCTCCTGCCGCTGCCGTGCCAGCTCGTCGCTGCGGCGCGTCAGTTCCTTCTCGGCGCTGAGCAACTCGAGCCGGGCTGCCAGCCAGTCCTCACGGGTTCCGGTCTTGTGATCATTCATCGTTTTCTCCTGTTCGGCTGGATCATTGGTGCTGATGTGGGTGTCACATCGGTGGTGAGAGGCCGGGAACCAAGCCCGGCGCGATGAGGATGAGGAGTCCGAAGCCGGCGATTGCGAGCGCCAGCGGCACGTCGATGAAAGCTCGATACGGCCAGATCTTCTGCGCGAGGACGAGGCCAGCGATCACGGCCATCCAGGCAAAGCTCATGACGCCCAGCGCGAGCACGACGACCATCAGCCCGATGCTCGAGCCGACGCACCACAGGCCGAACCCGATGCCGGAGCCCTCCAGGCACCGCCGCCGGCACAGCCGCTTGAGCGGCGTGATCTCGTAGAGTCCGGCAGCGAGCACGAGCACGCCCGCGGCGGCGGTTCCGTGCGGCCGGTACACCGCATACACCGCGACGCCGACGACAGCCCAGATCGCCAGGTACGACCCGACGAATACCAGCACCGCCGGCACGCGACCGCTGGTTCGTGCGCATCTGAGGGCTGCCGGCGCCGCGCCCGGCAGCATCATTGCCGCCATCATGGCCAGCCACAAAGCGATGAAGAACGCGAATGAGCCGAGGCTCGTCGCCGTTCCCATACCCATGCCGTTCATCTGCCGGATCGAGACGACCCAGCACCCGGCGGCGAGTGCAAGCGTCGTCGTCAGCGCGGTGGCAGCCGCGGCGGTTGCCCGGCGAGGACGGGTGTACTGGGTGGCCGTCATGGTGATCTCCTCCCGCTGTCGGCCGGTTCATTTATTGAGGTGGTCCCGCAAGGCGTCGAGTCGTCCATCCCAGTCCCGGGCCAGCGCGGCCAGGAACTGCTGTGCCACCTGCATCGGGGCGGAGTGAAGCCGGAACCGGATCCGGCGCCGCTCACCCGGCTCCGCCGTCACCAGGCCAGCATCGGCGAGCAGGCCCAGGTGCTTGGCGACGGCCTGCCGGGTGATCGGAAGCCGGGACGCCAGGTCAGTCGCCGTGGCCGGCCCGCCGGACGCGAGAGCGGCCAGGATGGCGCGCCGGGACGGGTCGGCCAGGGCGACGAAGACCTGCTCGGCGATCGCCTCACTGTCAGGCGGCATCGAGGTAGTCGACCAGCTCGCCTAGCTCGCTCGCCCAGCCGCTGGTGTTGCCGTCGTAGGCCTTGTGGTAGGCGTCGCCGGGTAGCTGAGCGAAGCCGCTCTCGATCACCGTCAGCCGCGTGCCGACGCCGACCGGCTCGAGCGTGAATTCCACATAGGTACGGCGCGGATCGTCATCGGGCAGGCCGGAGATGTGCCAGGTGAAGCCGAACACCGTCGGCTCCTCCACTCGCTCGACCCGCATGTCGGCGGTGTGGCCGCCACCGAAGGTCATCTGCGCCGCTCCACCCGGGCGCAGGTCGATCGACGCCTTGTCGCCGAACCAGCTGCCCAGACCCTCGGCCGTGGTGAGCGCAGCCCACACCTTGGCCGGCGGGTGGGCAATGTCGACGACCCGCTCGATGCGATCCGGAAATCCCATGACAGCCTCCATCGTGTAGCAACTGAATGGTTGCGATATTATTGCAACCAACTGGTTGCGTCAAGTCGGTGGCAGCGGAGGCCGTCGTTGATCAGCCCCCTACTCCTCAAAGCGGCGCTTGACCAGGCACAATCTCGGCCCGGATAGACTCCGAAGGATGGCGGCCTTGCCTTGGCGAGCCGGCGATGACTGGATCCTCGGGGAGCAGACGGCGCTACGTCGGGTGGCGACGCTGGTGGCTCGCGGTGCGCCTCCCCGAGGAGGTTTTCTCGGCGGTTACCGAGGAGGCCGGGTGGGTGCTGGGCGCCAGTTTCGCCATGATGGGCCAGTACGATCCCGACGGCGGCAGAACGGTGGTTGCCTCGTGGAGCAGCGGCGGCCCTGCCTTTCGCGTGGGCACTCGGGCAAGGCTCGGCGGGCGGAACGTGCCGACGATGGTGTTCCAGACGGGCCGGGCGGCGCGGATCGACGACCACGACGATACGTCGGGCCCGATCGCGGAGGCGGTCCGCGAATTTGGACTCCGCGCGGCTGTCGGCGTGCCGGTCAGCGTCGAGGGGCGGCTGTGGGGCGTCATGACCGTGGGATCTCGGGCGGGGCCGCTGCCGGCGGGCACCGAGATGAGGCTGGCCGGGTTCACCGAACTGGCCGCCACCGCGATCGCCAACGCCCAGGCACGCGTGGAACTGCGCGGGTTCGCTGACGAGCAGGCCGCGCTGCGCCGGGTGGCGACACTGGTGGCCCGCGGGGCACGATCCGCACAGGTGCTGGCCGCGATCACCGAGGAAGCCGGGCGGCTGCTGGCCGCCGACTACGCAGCGATGGCCCGGTACGGTCCCGACGCCGCGAGAACTCTGGTCGGCGTGTGGACCACCACCGGCGCTACCTTCCCGGTTGGCAGCCGGGCAAGCCTCGGCGGGCGGAACGTGGCGACGCTGGTGTTCCAGACGGGCCAGGCGGCGCGGATCGACGACCACGCCGGCACCTCGGGCCCGATCGGGGAGGTCGTCCGCCAGCTGGACCTCCGCGCGGCTGTCGGCGTCCCGGTGCGCGTCGAGAGGCGGCTATGGGGCGTCATGGTGGTGGCATCCCGTGCCGGACCGCTGCCGGCGGGCACCGAGGCGCGGCTGGCCGGGTTCACCGAACTGGCCGCCACCGCGATCGCCAACGCCGAAGCCCAGGCCGCGCTGACCGCTTCCCGTGCCCGGGTCGTCGCCGCGGCTGATGCCACCCGCCGGCGTATCGAACGCAACCTGCACGACGGCGCCCAGCAGCGCCTGGTCTCCCTCACCCTGGACCTGCGCGCCGCAGAAGCAACCGCGCAGTCCGGGACCCGCGGAGTACCGCAGCAGCTGAACCGCATAACCGCCGGGCTCGATGGCGTACTGGACGAACTACGCGAAATCGCCCGCGGCCTGCACCCGGCCATCCTGGCCGACGGCGGCCTGGACCCGGCACTAAAGACGCTGGCCCGCCGATCCGCTGTCCCGGTCCGTCTTGACATCCAGGTCGACCGGCTGCCCGAGCCGATCGAGATCGCTGCCTACTACACCGTCGCCGAAGCCCTGACCAACGCCGCCAAACACGCCCGCGCCACCACCGCCGGCATCCAGGTAGCAGCAAATGACGGAATCCTGCACCTGCGCATCCGCGACGACGGGCGCGGCGGCGCTAACTTCAGCCACGGCTCCGGCCTGATTGGGCTTAAGGACCGGGCCGAGGCGCTCGGCGGGCACCTACGGCTGCACAGCCCGCCCGGAGCCGGCACCAGTCTGGAGATCGAACTGCCCCTCCACGAGCCCGGGCCGCCGCCACCTGACGGGGGCTGAGTAAAAAGGCCGCGATGGGACGGAGTCGGCTACACCGGCTGGCGAGACGGATGGGGGCGGGTCGGCTGCGATGCGCTCGTCCATGGCCCCGGTGCAGCACGCACTGGTAACAGTCCGGCCGGCCCTGCAGGCGACGCAGCGCGCAGCCAGTCCGCTACACTCACTGACATCATGTTGTGCGGCCTGCTCCTTCCCGGCCGCGGCGAGGCCCGGTAACCAGCCCGGTCGGCTCCTCGCCGCGGGTCGTTCTGCTGCGCCGACCGATGTTCACCCGGTTCGCGCCTCCAGGGATCAGCCCGGGAGCAAACTCACCAGGAGCAGAGCACCGTCATGAGCAACTCGTCAATGCAGCGCCCGTCCGGGATGCCGTGTCACCGTTACCGGGCGTTCCCGGTAGTAAATCTGCCAGACCGGACCTGGCCTTCTCGTACCATCACCGCCGCCCCCCGCTGGCTGTCCACTGACCTCCGGGACGGTAACCAAGCGCTGATCGACCCGATGAACGCGGCCCGCAAGCAGGCCATGTTCGACCTGCTGATCCGGATGGGCTACAAGGAGATCGAGGTCGGCTTCCCGGCCGCGAGCCAGACCGACTTCGATTTCGTCCGCGGCCTCATCACCAGCGGTGCGATCCCTGACGACGTCCGCATCTCGGTGCTCACCCAGGCGAGGGAAGAGCTGATCGAGCGCACCGTGCAGTCCCTGGCCGGGGCGAAGCTGGCCACAGTGCATCTGTACAACGCGGCAGCGCCGCTCTTCCGGAGCGTCGTGTTCGGCTGGGACGGCGATGGCCGCGAGGAGTGCAAGGCGGTTGCCGTCGATGGCACCCGCGCCGTAATGAAGTATGCCGAGGAGTACCTCGCCGGAACGGATTTCGGCTACGAGTACTCCCCGGAGATCTTCATGGACACCGAGCTGGACTTCTCGCTGGAAATCTGCGAGGCGGTCATGGACGTCTGGCGGCCCGGGCCCGGTCGGGAGATCGTCCTGAACCTGCCGTGCACCGTCGAGCGATCCACGCCCAACGTGTACGCCGATCAGATCGAGTGGGTCAGCCGCAACCTGTCGCGGCGCGAGTTCGTGGTGCTGTCGGTGCACACCCACAACGACCGCGGCACCGCGACCGCCGACGCGGAGCTGGCCATGCTGGCCGGCGCGGAGCGAGTCGAGGGCTGCCTGTTCGGCAACGGCGAGCGATCCGGCAACGTCGACCTGATCACGCTCGGCTTGAACCTGTACAGCCAGGGCATCGACCCCATGATCAATTTCAGCGACATCGACGAGATCCGCCGCACCGTCGAGTACTGCAACGGCATCGGCGTGCACGAGCGCCATCCGTACGCGGGTGACCTGGTGTACACCTCGTTCTCCGGTTCGCACCAGGACGCGATCAAGAAGGGCTTCGACGACCTGGAGCGCAAAGCGGCGCAGGCCGGCCGGCCGGTCAGCGAGCTGCCCTGGCAGATGCCCTACCTGCCGATCGACCCCAAGGACGTCGGCCGTAGCTACGAGGCCGTCATCCGGGTGAACTCGCAGTCCGGCAAGGGCGGCGTCGCCTACATCATGAAGGCCGACCATCACCTGGACCTGCCGCGGCGGCTGCAGATCGAATTCAGCCAGGTGATCCAGCGCCACACCGACAATCAGGGCGGCGAGGTGGAGCCGGATCGGATGTGGGACATCTTTGCCGCTGAGTACCTCGCCGCTGGCCCGTTCGAGCTGGTCAGCTACACCTCGACCAGCGAGGGCGGCTCCGAGCGGGTGAACTGCAAGGTCCGGGCCTACGGCACCGAATATGAGCTCAGCGGCATCGGTAACGGCCCAATCGCGGCCTTCTGCGCCGCGGTCTCGGAGGTGGACCTCGGCCTCGGCGGCGTCAGCGTGCGGGTGCTCGATTACGCCGAGCACGCGCTCACCGCGGGCCGGGATGCCGAAGCGGCCGCGTACCTGGAGATCGAGGTCGGCGACCGGGTGTTCTGGGGCGTCGGCGTCAGCTCGTCCATCGTCCGCGCGTCGGTCAGCGGCGTGATCAGCGCCCTGAACCGCGCCGCGCGCGACGAGCCGGTGGCGTGAGCTCGCCCCGCAGCTGCTCCCAGGGTTGCTAGAGCTCGACCACGTGCCGCATACCGCCGTTTAAGAGCTTCGCTGAGGCGCTGGCGGCCGCGGGTTTCGTCCCGCTTCGCCTCGGCGATCCAGCGGGATCGAGTAGTAATTCGGCGGCCGCGGGGTCGCGCGGCGCCAAACGTGTCAAGTTGGCGATTCTTGCTACGACCACATGGTGACATCGACGAGCTCAACTCGGACCGGAGGTTCCCAGTCATGTCACTCGTTCGCGTTCACAACTTCTCCGTCTCGCTCGACGGCTTTGGCACCGGCGACGGCCAGAGCCGGGAGGCGCCCTTCGGCCACGCCGGCGACCGACTGCACCGATGGTTCATCGGCACCCGCTCGTTCCGCGCCATGACCGGCAACGCCATGAGCGGCAAGCAGGGCGGCAGCACCGGTATCGACGACGCCTTCGCGAGCAACTGGGGACCAGGCATCGGAGCGGAGATCATGGGCCGCAACAAGTTCGACTACGAGCGCGGCCCGTGGACCGACAAGGAGTGGAAGGGTTGGTGGGGCGAGGAACCGCCGTTCCGCACTCCCGTCTTCGTTCTCACCCATCACCCCAGACCATCGATCGAGATGAAGGGCGGCACCACATTCCATTTCATCGACGCGAGCCCGGTGCAGGCGGTCGAAGCCGCTAAGGCCGCCGCGGGCGGCCTCGACGTCCGGATCGGCGGCGGCGCGGCCACCATCCGCCAGTTCCTCGCCGCCGACGTGGTCGACCACATGCATGTGGCGATCGTGCCCATTCTCCTCGGCCGCGGCGAGCCCCTCTGGGACGATCTGGAGGGCCTGGAGGACCGCTTCGCCGTCGAGTCGGTGAGCTCTCCCAGCGGCGTCACCCACGTCACGTTCACCCGCCGCTAGCCGGGTATGCCCGCCCTGGGTCAAGCTGCGGGCTTGAGCGCCGCTCCGGCGAGGAACACCAGGCCTTCTTCGAGCGACACGACACCTACTGGATGTGATGCGAGTCTGCATCCTGAATTTCGATCCTGAATTTCGGCGACAGCTTGACACTGACACCGTGTGAGGCTGTCGAGTCGGAGGCGTCATGTTCACCATCGGAGACTTCGCCAGGCACGGCCGGGTATCGGTGCGCATGCTGCGCCATTACGACGCGACCGGGCTTCTACTCCCGGCCAGGGTCGACCCGGCCAGCGGCTACCGGTTCTATGAGGCTGGCCAGCTCTCGCGGCTCAACCGCATCATCGCGCTGAAGGATCTCGGGTTCACCCTTGAACAGGTGCGCGCAATGCTGGATCAGCAGGTCAGCACCGAGCAACTCCGCGGGATGCTGCGGCTGCGGCAGGCGGAGCTGCAATCGGCGATCGCTGCCGACTCATACCGGCTGACGCAGGTCGAGGCGAGGCTCCGGATTATCGAGATGGAGGGCACCATGCCAGCCGACGACATCCAGGTCAAGCGGATCCCGGCAGTCCGCGTCGCGGAACTCACCGCGATCGCGTCGAGTCTGGAACCTGCGTCTATCACCCCGGTCATCCAGCCGTTGTACCGGGCGCTGGGCGAACGGCTCGGCCCGGCGGGGCTCGTCCCCGTCGGTCCGGGGATTGCCTACTACCAGGACGCCCCGGACGGGGACGGGGTGGTCGTCCACGCCACCCTGCCGGTAAACGCCGCCCCCAGCAGCGGCCATGGGTTCGAGATCACCGACTTGCCTGAGATCAGCCAAGCGGCCACGATCGTGCACCACGGGTCCATGACCAATGTCCTAGAAACCATCCAGACCCTGGCAAGGTGGATAGACCGCAACGGCTACCGCTCCACCGGATACCCCCGCGAACTGTACCTTGAATGCCCCGACGACCAGGACAAATGGGTCACCGAGCTGCAGGAACCGATTACGCCCGCATGATCTAGAAACGGCTAGGCACGCCGGTAGAACGGCGTCGCGAAGGCGGATATCCACTCGTCAATGTGATCGGGTTCGCTCTCGCCGGGGAATGTGACGTCAATCGGGAAGGCGGCGTCCTGCGCCGCGGCCTGCCAGGCCGCGCGTTCGATCGCGCCAACTGCGACGTCGCGCGCGGCGCCGTCGGCAGGATCGTCGAGCGTTACCGAGATGAGCAAGCCCTCGCCGGCGAACCGCACCGACAGCCAGGCGGCGGACGCATCGCGCACCTGCGCGATCTGCATGAGCCCGGCAGCGATGTCTGCCAGCAGGCCGTCCGGCCTGACGGGCAGCGGCCCGACGGAGATCCGGTCAAGCTCGTTCGCGGCGTCTTGCGCGGCCAGGTACGACACGCCCTGCGGATATACCGGCACGCTCTCGCTGGCCCCGGCGTTGAGCGCGATGCCGACGCTGGGCGGCAGCAGCCTGGCCAGGTCGGCCGCGCGCACCACGACGTGCGGCACGGTCTCGGCTGTGCTGGCTGGATCGGCTGTGCCAGTTGTGCTGGCCGGGCCGGCCAGTTGGCGCAATAACTGCGGTGAAGAGTACGCGGGCACGAATTCGCTGCCGAGGTAGCAGACGGTCGGCAGCGTTACCGCTGTGCCCTTGATCGCGGCGGTGCCGCCACCCGGCAGCGGCAGCCAGAGCCGGGCCCGGCGCAGCACGTCGAGAAGGTCGCCGATACGGCTGGCGTCCTCGATCGCGGCGGCGAGCGCGCGTTCCACAGCGCTCTCCGGCGCTATGTCCACGGGGTCCGGCGTGGCAGTGTTGCTGTCGGTGGCGATGCTCATATGGTGTCCTCCGGGAGTGCCAGGACCTGCGGATTCGCGCGGTACCCTGGTGCTTCTGCGTGGCGGCGGGCGGTCGGCTGCGGCAAGTTCACCTGACGGATAGTAGGCGCTTGAGGGCGGTGCGTAATGGAAAACAGCCGGCCTGCTACCCAGCGGTGGCTAGACGTCGGTCCTGAGCGCATCGAACGCTGGCTCGAAGAGTTCGCTCAGCGGCACGGTCCTGCGCAGCGCGATACCGGGAACGAGCGCGAGATCGTCACTGTTCGGGCCGCGGACGGCAGTATCGCCGAGTGCCACGTCCCGTTCCCGCCACTGCCTGCGGGCGCGACCGGGACCGGGGCCGAACTGGCCTCGCACGCCAGCGCCGACCGCACTGTCGCGGTGCTGCTGGTCCGCCTCGGTGGTTACGCGGCGGGCGTGTTCACTGGCGTCCGGCCGCAGCTGGTCGCCTCGAAAGTCGGCAGCCGTCTGGTCCACGGACGCAGCGCGGCGGGCGGTACTTCGCAGCATCGGTTCGCCAGGCGCCGGGAGAAGCAGGCGCGAGAGGCGCTGCAGGCCGCCGCGGACACCGCAGTAGCCGTGTTCGGGCACTTCGACGGAAAGCTAGACGCACTGGTCCTCGGCGGCGACAAGCGGTCGGTCTCAGTTCTGCGAGAGGACCCGCGGCTGCACCCGTATTTCGACATCTCGGTCAGCAGGTTCCTGACGGTGCCCGATCCGCGGCTGGTAGTGCTGCAGGGCACGCCGCGGCTGTTCCGCGCGGTGCGGATCAGGCTCACAGAGCCTGCCACCGCAGAAAGCGATGGCAATCCCGGGTGACCGGGCGCCGGCCTGTTGTGCAGGAGCGCCGGTTCCGAGATAATAATAGTGTGAGTAGCACTAACGGCACCGTCGCGATCGACCACGCGAGCTCGGTCCCGCTGCATGAGCAAGTAGCGGCCGCGATCCGGCGGGCGATCGCCGAAGGTGAGGCGGTTGCCGGGGAGCGGTTGCCGCCAGCCAAGGATCTGGCGGCCGTGCTCGGGGTGAATGCGAATACGGTGTTCCGCGGGCTGCGCACGCTCAGGGACGAAGGTCTTGTCGAATTCCGCCGCGGTCGGGGCGTCACCGTGAGCGGTATCGCTCCGCAGCGCAGCGCCCTCATTGAGAAGGCGCGAGAGCTCGTCGAGCTGGCCCGGCATTGCGGTTACCGGCCCGAGGAGCTTGCGGAGATCGTTGCGCAGGTCTCGTCCGGGATGGCTGCTCCGTGAACGTCGACGTCTTACCGCCTCCGGCGGCGGCTCCCGGCGCTGACCCGGAGGCGCTCATCAAGGAAGCACGGAGGCGCCAGCGCAGGCGGCAGCTATTGCTCTGCGCGGCTGTAGTCATCCTGATGGCCGGAGCGCTTGGCGCCGTTGCTGCGCTGCGCGGAGCCAGCCTTCCGCCATCTGCCCGGCCGCCGGTTCACCATCGGACTCCGAGATCCGCGCCTGGCCACATCGCACGGCCGCCAGTGCCGGGACCCATCCCGGCCAGCGTCGACTCGACCGTGCTGATGTGGCCAGTCGGGCCGGGGCAGGACGGCACGATCTACCTTGACAACCTGCGCACCGGGCACCTCGGCTATGCAGCTCCCGTCGTGGATCCCGGCGAGTATCAGCCGATCATGCAGGTTGACGGCAAGATCATTTACGTCGTGACCCGCGGAGTGCTGGCTACCGACGCCGCGACAGGCAGGACTCGGGTGCTCGGACCTACCCTGTACTTCGCGCCGTCTGGCCAGCCTGGCCATATCTGGCTCATGCGCGACGTCATTGGTCGCCGTGCGGTAGTGCGGCTAGTGCCCCTCCGCGCCGGGCGGCCAGGCTCGCCGCTCACGCTGCCTCGCGCGACCCAGCTGGTCGCTGGAACGCAGGCC
>DASXIA010000139.1:0-3178 GCA_036488155.1 Streptosporangiaceae bacterium
GATCCCGTGAAGGGTGCCGACGATGTTTACCGGCACGTCATTGTGGGCCCAGACCTGCAGCGGTATGCAGATGAAGACCAGGATGCACAGCATGGTGCCAGTTACGTAGGCCATCGTGCGGTAGGCGCGGACGGCTAGGCGGACCAGCTGGGGATTCGGCCGGAACTCCATCTGGGGACTCACCCGGAACTCCTCACTCTTGTCAGTCTTGCTCTCATCGGGCTCCGGGTCTGGTCAGGCCCCTGACCGGGTGTTCAGCTTTGTCAGGTAGGCGTTGTAGGCAGCGAGCTCGGGATCGTCGTCTGCATCCTCGTCCAGCATTGAGGCAATGTGCGCCCGGCCCGGCAACCCCTCGCCCAGCTCGGCTAGCCCGGATGCCGACAGCCCGCTGTATGCGGCGCCGCTGGTGCTCGCGGCACCGCTGTTGGCTGCACCGCCGGGCGTCCGGTACTCGTCGATGATCGTCTTAGTCCAGAAAATTACGCCAAAGATCGTGAAGATCGGCCACTCGAAGGTATACGCCCAGCTCAGCGGGTTACCGCCTTCGGCGCGGTGGAACTGCCAGTCACCGAGCCAGAGCATGCCCCAGGCGGCGAGCACTGCGAACGCGTGCCACGCAAGCCATCGCGGGGTGATCAGGAAGAACCACCGGGGCCGGGGCTTGGCGCTGGTCATGGTATGAGGGTAGCGCTGCTACAGACCGTAGTGGTGAGGCGGCCGTCTGGGTCAGCGCGTGATTCGCCAGACTTGGATGGTGCCGGAGTCCCCGGCCGCTAGCGCGAACCTTGCCGCCCCGGTGCCGATCGGGGAGTAGCCGAGCTTGGCCGGCACCCGTCCGCTGGCCACGTTCAACACGTCGTGATGGATCTCCACGTGATCGATCCCGGGTAGGGCGAGGGCCGCCTCGGTGAGCGCGGCGGCGGCGGATGTCGCGACGCCGCGGCCGGTGAAGCCTGGATGCACCCAGTAGCCGATCTCCAGGCCGCCGTCATCGATCCGCGCCATCAGGCCAGCGCTGCCGGCCGGCTGGTCGCCAGCCAGGATGAGGTAGTTAAAGGCGCTGCCCGCGGTCCAGTCGGTTTCGCAGCGCTGCAGGTAATCGCTTGCCTCAGTCAGGCCATAGTCGCTGGTCGCCCAGGGCATCCACGGCTTCAGGTGCTCGAGCGATTCGCTGACTAGCTGAAGGCACAGGTTGGCGTCGGCTTCGCGCCAACGGCGAAGCTGGATCGAGGCGTGAGCGAGGTACTCGGGCGGTGTGTCCATTGGCCCGATCATGGCGGCCACCGGACAGTAAGTGCAAATAGGATTCCGTGCCGCTTTGCGTCGCGTGTCACGACCGCCGTCCAGCGCGTCACTGCGCGTGAGGTTGCGGGCGGCCGGACATAATCGGAGCCATGTCACTCGCTGATTGGCTGTCTGGCCGCAAATCGGATGCCGGCCGCCTGCAGGAGGGGATCGACGAGCTGCGCGGTCCGACCCGAGGCGTTATCGTCCTGCCGAGGCACCTGGCCTTTCCCGGCATGCGGGAATGTGACGTCACCGACGACACCACCCGCCGCAACATGTACGGCATTGTGCTCACTCAGGGTCAGCGCAATGACGTAGCAAGATTTTTGAACCCGCACCTGCTGCGGACCGACTGGCCGCTGATCAGGGACACGCTCGACCCGAAGCTGCGGGGCACGTGCGAGCGCCGGTTCCGGCTGGGCGGCCACGCGGCTGCCGAGGCTTAGCAACCTGCCGGCGGGAGCCACGAGGTCCGCTGCGCGCCGTGACGAGCCGGAGCAGCTCAGTCCAGATTCCGGTCGGCGCCGTCGCCGCCAGGACTGCGAGCTTCGTGATCTGCATGGCCGCCACGACGCTGCCGACCCCGCTCTATGACCTGTACGCCAGGCGGTTCGGCTTCCACACGCTGACGATCACCGTGCTGTTCGCGGTGTACGCCGTTGGCGTTGTCCTGACGCTGGTCTTGTTCGGGCAACTGTCCGACGCCACCGGCAGGCGCCCGGTGATGCTGAGCGCGGTGGCCATCAGCGTGATCAGCTCTCTGATCCTCGCCTCGGCCCAGGGCCTCGGCCTGCTGATCCTCGGCCGCGTCGTGTCCGGGCTGGCTGCAGGTCTGATGACCGGCGCCGGCACGGCTGGTGTGATCGACCTCTTTCCGCCCGCCCGGCGTGCGGCGGGCAGCACTCTCGCGGTGGCCGCCAACACCGGCGGCCTGGCCCTCGGCACGCTGTTGGCCGGCGTGCTCGCCGATCTGGCTAGCTATCCGCTCGTCACGCCGTACCTTGCGCAGGCGGTCCTTGGCGTCGTGGCTTGTGCGGCGCTGCTGGCAACTCCTCGCCACCAGCCGGCGGTCCGGCGCGGGTTCCGGCTTTCCAGGCTCCGGGTGCCCGCCGCGATCCGCGGCAACTACGTTCGCGCCGTGCTGTCAGGCGGCGCGGCGTTCGCGGTGACCGGCGTGCTGACGTCCGTTTCAGCCTTGTTCCTGCTCACCGTCCTGCATGACACCAGTCACGTGCTCGCCGGCGGCGTGGTGGCGATCGTGTTCATGTTCATGGCCGGGGGCCAGCTAGCGGCCCGCCGTACGACCCCGCACCGGGCGATGCTGGCCGGCTGCGCTGGCCTGGCCCTTGACGGGGTCGTGCTCCTGCTCGCCTTGACCCTGCACTCGCTGGCCGCACTGCTGATTGCCGCAGTCGCCCTCGGGGCCTCCGGTGGCGTGTGCCTCAACGCCGGAGTGGCTACCACGGTGGGCCGGGTGCGCGAGGATCAGCGCGGCGGGGTGTCGTCGGCGTACTTCGCCGGCCTGTACGTGTTCCTTGCCTGCCCGGCCGTCGGCGTCGGGGTGATCGCGGCACACACGACCCTCATTACTGCGGGCGTCATTCTCTGCGTCGTGGTCATCGCGCTGGCGATTGCCATCGCCGGGTTCGAGTTCAGCGCGGGCCGCTCCACGGCGGCAGCCGTGAAGCCAGCCGGGCACCGTCGCGAGTAGCACCGGACCGCTACACCGGCGCTGTGCGCAGGATCACGTCACTAACAGTTACGATACGCCTCGTAGCGTATACATTTAGAAGCAGGGACGGGCCTGTGAGGGCAACCTGTGCTGGGTGCTCGGGTAGCCATCTCGCCGCAGGCCCGTCCTCCCCGCTAAGAAACGAGCACAGCCAGAGCA
>DASXIA010000485.1:0-7649 GCA_036488155.1 Streptosporangiaceae bacterium
ACGGCGTTCCCGCAATAAGAGGACAAGGAGCTCAACAGCAGCGACCGATGGAGTACCAGCACATGAGCGCACTGGACGCCGGCCAGGACCGGGAAGGGCACGAGATCGATAGCGGCGGTCGCTCGGAATCTGACGACGAATTTGACCAGGATTCCGTCGCCATCGGAAACCTAGCGGGTGCGGCGCGCTGCGGATGCCTAGCCGCACATCGTATCTCTATGAGAGCTCGCCTCCGTAGTGGCTCTGTCGCTGAATTAGCCAATAAATCTCACGATTGGCACGCAAGTGAAACAGAAGATTGAGACGGAGATTCGGCCAGCCCGGCATGCCCTTACCGCCGGCCCCGGTGCGAACACGGCCGACAGCAGCAAGAGCCGCCTGGCAATGCGCCTGTGGACGCTGCTACATGCCCAGGCGCTGCTGCAAGGTACCACCGGCGGCGCGGCTGGCGGCTTGGACGCAGAAGATGACCGCTGGCGGCTGGCCGCTCGCTGGGAGACCACATGTCGGCGATGACCACTGGCAGGCCGCGCTTCCGGATGCACCAGCCGAGGATCCCCGACTTCCGGCGGGTCGCCCCGACACCAAGCGCCAGCCGCCTGCGGGCGAAGCTGGCGGATCAACTGCTCGCCTCCGGCCGGGCTGGTGCCGCAGTGGAAGCTGCCTTCCGAGGGGTCCCCCGGCATACGTTCCTGCCGGAGATGGATCCGGTGGAGGCCTATCAGGACCGCGCTGTCGTGATCAAATCGGATAGCGAAGGTTTGCCGGTCAGTGCGTCTACGCAGCCGACGATGATGGCAGTCATGCTGAGCCACCTCGGGCTCGCCGCGGGGCATCGCGTACTGGAGATCGGTACTGGCACCGGTTATAACGCAGCCCTGATCGCGCGCATCGTCGGGGATCAGAAGTCCGTCGTGACTATCGACGTGGTTCCCGATCTGATCGGCCAGGCTCGCGTGAACCTGACCGCCGCCGGGTATGGCCGCGTCACAGTGGTCTGCGGAGACGGCGCGGCTGGCGTTCCCGATCATGCTCCCTATGACCGGATCATCGTGACTACCGGCACGTGGGATCTTGCGACTCAATGGTGGGCGCAGCTTGGTCCCGCCGGCCGGATCGTGCTGCCCCTTTCGACCCGCGGGATCCAGCTCTCGGTAGGGCTAGAAACTGCCGGGGATCACCTGGTGAGCAGGTCGGCTTGCCGGTGCAGCTTCATCAGAATGGCCGGCGCCATCACCGGTCCCGAGTCGCTCCTGGCGCTCGGTCCTCAGCCCGGTCTCCACGCTCAGGCCGTTGACGGGCCGGCGCCGGACGCCGACGCGTTGTACGAAGCGCTTTCTGGTCCCGTGACCGAGGAGCCCACCGGGCTGCGGGCCGGCGACATCGGCGAGCTGGCGGATCTGGATCTGTGGCTGACGCTGGCCGAACCCGGCCTTACCCGGCTGAACTTGATGGGCAGACACGAAGCCTATGCCAGTCCCGCCCAGCAGCGAATTGCGAACCTGATGCCGCTCGGCGGCCTATCCCAGGTCGGCAGCACGGGGAGACTTGGCGTCGCAGCATTCATCCCCGAGGACCAGCCAGCGCCGTACGACATCACTGCCCGCGGTTACGGTCCTAGCGGACCCGGCCTCGCGAAATACCTAGCCCGGAAGCTATCGTTTGGCACAAGCTGGGCAGGCCGGGCGCGCAGGATCTGGAACTGAGTGCCTGGCCTCCAGGAGCGCGGCCAGAGACGATCGGAGGCGCGAGCATCGTCATCGACCGGCCCCATGTCCGCCTCGCCGTGCGATGGCCGACGTTGTGACGGCGCCAATTGAGGACTGACGTGACCGACGGCAAGCTGATAGCGCGGTCGCTGTGCGGCGAACCCGAAGCATTCGTCGAGATTGTCGAGCGTCACGAGGTCGCTATTCACGGGTACCTCTCCCGACGCGCCGGGCACCAGGCCGCCGACGATCTGCTTGGCGAGGTCTGGGTACGAGCGTTCGGAGCGCGGCGCAGTTATGACAGCGGCTACGACGATGCCCGGCCCTGGCTGTACGGAATCGCGAGGAATGTGCTGCGAGCACACTGGACCACTAACCAGCCCATAGGTCTGACCACGCCAGAGGAGACGCTTGATCCGTGGGATGAGATCACCGACCGGCTCGACTCGGCCGTCAGGGCACGGGCACTGATTTCGGCAGTAAGGAAACTACCCTCAGCTGAGCGCGACGTACTGCTGCTGGTGGCTTGGGAACAAATGACTCCTGCGGAGGCCGCAGTCGCCCTCGGCATCGCGCCTGGGACCGCCCGTAGCCGCTTGCACCGGGCACGCGCGGCCTTGCGTCACATGCTGGCCGAAGCAGATGCGAATGAAGCTGAGGTACGAAAGTGAATCCGGACAGAGAGGACCTTGATATTACGGAACTGCTCAGCGTGATCGGCCAAGTCGGCCCGCCATCTTCCGACGCCTTGGAGGATGCCCGCGAGGTGCTGTGGTCGGCGGTAACTGAGGAGATGCTCTCCGCCAACGACGCGCGCACAAGGCCGGCGGAACATGTAGCGGATCAGCCGCAACAGACTGCTCGACAGCGCCGACAGAACAGTTCACCGCAGACCGAACAACACCGCAATGCGAGCCCTGGAGCGTGACCATGCTCGCAGGCTGGCTGTGGCGAACACGATTGAGATGTCAAGGTTCGGTCATCACGCAGAGATGATCTTGCTAACTCGTTGCTAACAACGGCTGCGGATGGCTGCGGTCCGCAGTGGACACGGCAGGTGCGCCGACTTGGAATCACGCCTGCTCAGCGGCGAGCGATGGATCTACGTGGATCAGCAAAGCCTCCTGAAAAGCGGAAGGCCGGCGGTTCGGCCCCGCCCCTGACCACTTCAGTTCATCGTCTTGGAAGCTGCGCTGATCTGCGCAGTTGTCCCTACCCAGCCGATCTGGCTGACATCTCATACTGTCCGCTGATCCTCGCCTGTGACCGTGATTCGCCGGTCGTTAGGGCAGGTGGGGTGCACGGATCTTGATCATCAGTTTGGAGGGTCATGCATGGTCGGTGGTGTACGGCCTGCCGCCGATGTCCAGGTCGATGTTTCGCTCGTCCGCCGTCTTGTGGCAGCGCAGTTTCCGCAGTGGGCGAGTCTGCCTGTGGAGCCGGTGGAGTCTCCTGGCTGGGATAACACGATCTTCCGGCTGGGCGCCGGCCTGACGGTGCGGTTGCCGCGCCGTCGCGTGAGCGCTGAGCATGTCAGCAACGAGCACCAATGGCTGCCCGTCCTGGCCCCGCAGTTGCCGCTGCCGGTGCCTGTGCCGCTCGGCCGCGGGATTCCTGGTGAGGGGTATCCGTGGCCGTGGACAGTGTGCCGGTGGCTGACGGGCGAGCTGGCAGCTTTGACGCCCGTGGCTGATATGGGCCGCGCGGCCACGAGTCTGGGCCGGTTTGTCGGCGCGTTGCAGGCGATCGGTCCCGCGGGCGGCCGGGTCCATGAGTTCCGAGGTCTTTCTCTGGCCGCTCACGCTGACAACACGGAGGCTGCGGCGGCAGTTGTGCAGGATAGTGTCGACGTCCGCTCGGTGCTGGAGGTATGGGCGGCGGCTGTGGCGGCGCCGGTTTGGACGGGCCAGCCGGTCTGGATGCACGGTGATCTTCATCCGGCTAACCTGCTGGTTGAACGCAGTGAGCTGAGCGGGGTGCTTGATTTTGGCCTTCTCGGAATAGGCGACCCAGCCTGCGATCTGGCAGTGGCCTGGACGTACCTATCGGCTGATGCCCGTAAGGTCTTCCGCAGTGTGCTTGCAGTGGATGATGCAACATGGTCTCGGGGACGCGGCTGGGCGTTGCAGTTCGGGCTGAGGGCCGCTGCCTATTCGGCCGACAATCCAGTGCTAGACGACATTGGCCGATACACCCTCGCTCAGATCCTGGCCGATCTCGACTAGACCCGCTCGCAGGCAGCCCACGCGCTGCGTGGCCGCCATCCCGGCGTCGCTGGGTTGTGAGCCGGACGACAGCCGTCTCCCGTGTGTCGGCCGGCGACAGCAAGGGGGACGTCAAACTCGAAACCAGGAAACATGTCTACTGTCGGCGTCCTTACGGCCGCTGTGGTCCCGCGAGAAATTTGCTGGCGGCCTGTCGATCCGGAGCGAGGCGTTCGTGGAACAGATGAGAGGTGGCCGGACGAGGTCGCCGGGACAAGGAGCCATGAGATGACGCAGTACCTGATCTCATTCGACGGCGGCGCGATGGACCATATACCCGATGAGGAAGGGCCCGCCGTGGCCAAGGCCGCGCTCGCGGTGATCCAGGAAGCCAAGGACGCTGGCGTGTACGTCTTCGCCGGCGGGCTGGAAGACCAGCCGGCGAGGATCGTGGCCACCGACGGGACGGTCACCGACGGCCCCTACCCGGAGACCAAGGAGGTCATCGGCGGACTCACAGTCGTCGAGGTGCCTTCACGCGAGGAGGCGCTGGAGTGGGCTGCCAAGATCGCCGTCGCCTGCCGCTGCGCTCAAGAGGTCCGCGTGTTCCAGCCCGGCCCGGACGTTTGATCGGAGGCGCCCCGCGGCGAGTTCGTGCCTCACCGCCCCCAGGCGAGCACGCTGGTTCCAGACGATCTCATGGTCTGTGCTGATGAAACGCCACGGCCGCGGCCCCGCTACAGCCGCGACTCCGGCACAGCCACGTTCCCTCACCCAAGGAAGGCACGATGAAGCTTCTTCTCACGTCCGCTGGCATCAACAACACGAGTATCCACGCCTCGCTGGTCGACCTGCTGGGCAAGCCGATTGCCGAGTCCAGTGCCCTCTGCATTCCCACCGCTTCGTACGCCATGGGCGGTCCTGCCTCGGCATGGCAGATTATCACCGGGCGAGCCTCCACGCCCTTGTGCGAATTGGGCTGGAAGTCCCTGGGAGTGCTGGAGCTCACGGCGCTGCCCAGCATCGATGAAGAACATTGGCTCCCCGCAGTGCAGGAGGCTGACGCCCTGCTGGTGGGCGGCGGCGATGTCTTCTATCTGGGTTACTGGATGCGGCAGTGCGGGCTGGCAGACCTCTTGCCGTCGCTGCGCGAGGCGGTCTACGTGGGAGTGAGCGGCGGGAGCATGGTGACGGGACCCAACATCGGGGAGTACTTCGAAGGCTGGAAGCCGCCCACCGGTGGTGACAACGCACTCGGGATAGTTGATTTTTCGCTGTTTCCGCATCTGGATAACAAAGATATGCCGGACTTTTCCATCGCCGGCGCAGAAGAATGGGCGGCCGGCGTCCCGGTGCCGGGGTACGCGATTGATGATCAGACCGCCATCAAGGTGACCGGCGGCACCGTCGAAGTCGTCTCCGAGGGGCACTGGAAGCTGTTTACCCCCTAGACCTGAGAGGGCAGCGTCCTCGAACGTCTCGACGGTCCCGCGTATCGTCTCAGCCCGTGGGCGTGAGGTCTGCCGCGAGCCCGAACGCGGAAGGTCCCGCACGCTCCTGCCGGAGTCGTGCGGGACCTTCTTCAGGCTCGCGCCTGTCGTGACCTGCTGATCTGCCTAGCTGCGTCCGAAATCGCGAGCCAGCACGGCAAGGTCAGGTGTGCCGAGGCCGGAACCGACGTTGTAAATGTGGCCCGGCGTGCCGGTGTAGAACAGGTTGGTGTTGTTGGCGCTCGCCGAGTCCAGCGGGGTGAACGGGGAATTGTGCTGGAGGGCGAACGAGTAGATGGCCGGGTTCCAGAATCCGACCCGGTGACCGAGCAGGGAGTCGATCAGCGCCGTCGATCCGTTCAGCTGCGGAGCGACGAAGCTGGTGCCGCCCCAGCCATCCTCGACCGTGGCCGGCTTGTCGCCGAAGGTGAAGTACTCCTCGTAACCGGTGAACGGGTCAGCGTCTGCCGAGACGTCCGGCGTGGCCCGCCCGGTGCCGGCTCCGGTGATGACTGACGGAGTCGGGCTGAATCTCCACTTGGTCGGCTCGGTCAAGCCGGGGGCGACCTTCTTCGGGTCGATTGGGGTCAGGTACTCCGCGGCGCTGAACATATTCGCGCTCGGCACGAGTTGCTGGTACAGCGGCGTGTTCTCAATGGCACTGAAACCGCCGCCGCCGCCGAGCGGTTCCGTGACCGCGAACGCGCCCTCTGACGGTGCGCCGAAGTCAGCGAAGTGCGGCCACAGCCAGTCCCAGCCCCAGGTGCGCTCGGTGGGGATGGTCGCCGAGTCAGTCGCGGTCAGCGGGATCGTGCCGGGCAGGGTGGTGCCGCCGGCCGCGGTGATCCAGGGGCTGCTGTCCGGATTGCCGGCCGACAGGTTAGTGGTGCCCAGGTCCTCGGCCGCGGTGTAGGCGCCGAAGTCGCCGGCCGAGAGGAATCCGCTCTGGCCCTGGTCTGCCATCTCAAGGAACGCCTCGTCGAAGCTGATCGCGTAAGAGGAAGACTCCATGCCGGAAGCTACCGACGCCTGGATCTGGGTTTCCGACTCACCCCAGCTAGCTGACACCGAGTCGGCGATGTTCTGGCTGGCGGCGGCGAAGAAGGCGTCGACGAAGCCGAAGTCGGTGTTCGGCGCCTGGTACACGACGATGTTCGAGTCAGGGGCGAGCGCACCGGACTGCTCGACGTCGAGGGTGGTCTCGCCGGAGCCTGACGCATCGCTGACCGGCCCGGACCCGCCATCGACGTTGTCCAGGGTGATCCGGTTGGCCTTAGTGCTGATGCCCAGGACGTTGCTCCAGAAGAACTCAGTCGTTGCCGGGTCAACGCTGGCCAGCGTGACAATGCCGATCGTCGCGCCGGCGCCGGTGGCGCCTTCCTTGTACAGCGGGCTGAGGTTGTACTGGCTGGCGAAGTCCGCCGGCGTCAGGCTGCCGGTCTGGACAGCGCTCGGCCGCACGCCAGCGCTGAGCTGCGGGGTGTGCGCAGCGTCGCTGGCGAAGGTCGGGTAGCTGGTCAGGCCGAGGATCGACAGCACGAAGCTGGCGAGGTTGGCCGGCAGCAGCGCGGAGTCCGTGGTGCCGTGGATGGTCATCGCCGGGCGCCCGGCCATGCCGTGCCTCGCGGGAACAGCGGGGACGTTGTACTGGTTCTGCTGGACAGACAGGGCTTTGTCGAACGCGCCGGCGGTGCCGGTAGCTGTCACGTCCAGGCCGTCAGCGTCTGAGGTGCTTGATAGGCCGAACGACGACAGGTAGCTCCGCAGCGCGGAGATGTTCGAGCCCGGCTGGCCGTAGTCGCTGGCGAACTGGCGGACGCTCTGATAGCCGGACGGCATCCCCGCTTGCACGTTTGCCTCGAGCTGGCTGAGATTCCGCGCCTTCAGGATGAAGGAGACAGTCTCAGGCGTGCTCGCCGGGGTCTGGCCGAAGACTCTTGCGTTCTTCAGCGCGGCGGTTCCGATGCCCTGTGGCACCGCGACCTTTGTTGCGGACGGCGGGTGTGTCGCGCCGCTGGCTGGCGCTGCCACGCCAATCAGCATCAGCGATCCGGCTGCGCCGGCGGCGAGTACTACGCCTGACCGGCGCTGCCTTGCCCACTGGAAGAGCTTCAATTCACGTGCCTCCCTCTAGTACCGTTCACCCGAGGAACGCCGGGTGACGGTCGTACCTACAGCCGCCGCCCGAGGGGCCCCACCGCATCGCGGCGACCAGGGGCTATGGATACAACCTAAAGGCAAATAGT
>DASXIA010000146.1:0-40633 GCA_036488155.1 Streptosporangiaceae bacterium
GGATGCCCACGACGCGAACGACTCGTTCAGCCACAGGTCGTCCCACCACTTCATGGTGACCAGGTCGCCGAACCACATGTGCGCCATCTCGTGCAGGATCGTGTCGGCTCTTTCCTCGCGGCGGGTATCGGTGACCCTGGACCGGAAGATGTAGTCCTCGAGGAACGTGACGCAACCGGCGTTCTCCATCGCGCCAGCCTTGTATTCGGGTACGAACAGCTGGTCGTACTTGCCGAACGGGTAGCGCACGCCGAAGGCCCTGTGGAAATAGTCGAAACCGCGCCTGGTGATGTCGAAGATCTCATCCGGATCCAGGTACTGCGCCAGCGACTGACGGCAGTAGATGCCGAGCGGGATGCCGTCGTGCTCCGCCGTTACCCCGGCGTAAGGACCGGCCGCGATCGCCGTGATGTAGGTGGACATGACCGGGCCAGCCGGGAAGTGCCACCGCGCGATGCCGGGCCCGGCTGGTTCGGCGGTGACGTCCGGCGCGCCATTGGAGATGACCTTCCAGCCCTCTGGTGCGGTCACCGTGAACTCGAAGCTGGCCTTCAGGTCGGGCTGGTCGAAACAGGCATAAACCCGGTGGGCGTCGAACGTTTCGAAGTCTGTGTAAAGGTAGACGCCGCCATCGGCTGGATCGGTGAAGCGGTGCATGCCCTCGCCAGTGCGCGAGTAGGCGCACAGCGCCACGACGCGGAGTTCGTTGTGGGCCGCGAGACCAGTCAGGGCGATCCTGTCGCCGGCGAAGGCAGCCAGATCTACCTCCTCCCCGTTGAGCGTGATCCGCGTCACGGCAGGCGCGGTCAGCTCCAGGAAGGTAGCGGCACCAGGGCGAGCGCAGCTGAATCTGGCCGTGCTGACCGACTCGAAGGTCGTCTCAAAGCCGCTGAGGTCCAGCTCGACCTGGTAGGACTCGACCTTGATCAGTTCCGCCCTGTCCCGCGCTTCGTCGCGGGTGAGGTTGCTCGCCACTACTCGTTCCCCTCGTGTCGCTTTAGGTCTTGATTCTCATTCGTGCTGCAAACCACACGCATGCTGATGCCTGCGGCCGGAATGTGCAACGCGGTTTAACGGTTGCCGCAGGAAAGTCGATCCCGGCACCAAGGAGCAAGGATGACCGAGCAGGAGCCTACTCAGCTGGATTTCTGGTTTGACCCCCTGTGTCCATGGGCCTGGATTACTAGCCGATGGGTCCTGGAGGTGGAGAAAGTCCGCCCGGTCCAGGCACGCTGGCACGTGATGAGCCTCGCCGTACTCAACGAGGACAAGGAGGGTATGGACGAGCGCTACAAGGAATTGATGCGGAAGGCATGGGGACCTGTGCGGGTCTGCATTGCCGCGGAGCAGAAGCTCGGGCCGGATGCGCTGCTGCCGCTGTACACCGCGCTCGGCACCCGGTTCCACAACGAGAAGCAGGAGCGGGACCGGGCGACGATCGAGGCAGCGCTGGCTGACGCGGGGCTGCCGGCCGATCTGGCCGACGCAGCGGACTCCACCGAGTACGACGAGGCGCTCCGTGCATCCCACAAGGACGGTATGGATCGCGTGGGCTACGAGGTTGGCACGCCGGTTATCTCGGTCAACGGCACCTCGTTCTTCGGGCCGGTGATCTCGCCGATCCCGCGCGGCGAGGACGCCGCTCGCCTGTGGGACGGCGTGCTGATGGTCGCCGGGACCGACGGCTTCTTCGAGCTCAAGCGCTCGCGGACCAGGGACCCGATCTTCGACTAGCGCTCGTCAGCGCGGTCAAGTGGCTTGCACCACCTTGATGTGCCAGGAGCAGGCCGATATCACTACCAGGTAGTCCTGGTGGCTGCCGGGCTTGAACCATGCTGAGCCGTGGCCGCTGGTCGCGTATTCCTCGATGCCCGTGGTGCGGGGCTCGCGGCCGGCGGTCATGTCGGCCCGCAGTACCGTGAACTGCCCAGCACTGGCGCGCCGCGCGCAGGTGTAGGTCCACCGCAGCTGCCACGGCAGCCTGGCTTTGACGTTGAACTGCACGGTCCTGCGGCTGCCATGGCCGGAGAAAGCCGCGAGGATCTGCTGGCCCGGGCGCTTGGCAGCATTACCGGAGGGCTCCCGCCGGCCATCTTGCACCGGGCGCAGGGAGTTGTCCTGCGGCGCCACTTTGATGGTCGGCGGCGCATACCTCGGCGCGGTGACCGTTGCGACCAGCACGATCGAGCCGATGACAAGGCTCAGTCCGGTGGCCCAGGCAACCAGCGTGATGAACAGTTGCAGCACCTGGCGGGTCAGCCGGCGGAGCCGGCCAAACGCGCCAAGCTGCTTGGGCGAACCGCTCAGCCTGAGGAACCTTACCGGCGCGGCATGCTGGGGCGGCCGCGCCGGTAACCACAATGCGTCTGAATCGCGATTGGTCATCGGATCGAGTCCTGGGTTGTGGCGAGGCTTTCAGTGTCACCGAAGGTGGCGGAGTTTTCCAGTTACTGTCAGAGAGCGTTGTATCACGAAATGGAGTTGCACTGGGTTCATATGGATGTTTTAGCTGGTACGGGTGGTGGCGTTGCGAGCAAGCAGGCGAAACCGCCCGTTGCGCCGGGTGACGTCGCGCATCCCGGCGCGAAGCGCCGGCTCTAGCCTGGCCCAGGGCGAAGATGTCAGGCGTGCCAGACTTGCGCTGTGCGCGTATACCTAGGATCTGATCACGCCGGGTTCGAGCTCAAGGCCAGCCTGGTGCAATGGCTCACGCAGGCCGGTCACGAGCCCGTCGACTGCGGTCCGTCGAGTTACGTGCCCGATGACGACTATCCGGTTTACGTCATGAGGGCGGCAAGCTCAGCTGTTGCCGATCCCGGCAGCCTCGGCATTGTGATCGGTGGGTCCGGGAACGGTGAGCAGATTGCCTCGAACAAGGTCCGCGGCGTCCGGGCGGCACTCGCTTGGAGTGTCGAGACAGCCAGGCTGGCCCGGCTCCATAACAACGCCAACGTGCTGAGCCTGGGCGCGCGGGAGTACTCGATCGAAGACGCGGTGAGCTTCGCGAAGGTCTTCGTGGAAACGGCGTTCTCGCAAGAGCCACGACACGCCCGGCGGCTGGAGATGATCGCCGAGTACGAGCAGACAGGCGAGTTGCCGGCCGAGCCCTGACTGTTCGCTACGGATTGCGCGGCTCGTTACCGGGTCCGCTGGTCGCTTCCGGGTCGGCGGGTCGTCACCGGGTCCGCGGGGCCGGGCGGTGCCGGTGCCCGCGGCCACGGCCTGTGGCTGCCTGCCGCTGCGGGCCGTCGGCCTGCTGCCGGTCCGGCGGGGTGCGCTCCGGATCAGCTGTGCTGGCCGGCGCGTGGCTGTTAGTCGCCGGCCGGGTGCCTGGCTCCGGTTTGCCGGGGGCTATCGAGGCTTCGGTCCGCTCGGCGGCGGCCTCATCGGCCGTCCGGGGCTGCGACACATCGCGCGCCCGCATCGCCGAGTCCAGCGAGATCTTCATTCCGGCCATCCGGCGCACTCACCCTCGCGTTGCTTCTTGCTGACCTAATCAGTGTGCGCTCTGCCAGTGCATTTCCGCGCCCCGGCCGAGGGCCGGTAGTGTGCCCGCAAGATGGTTAAGAAGGTCCGCCGCCAGATCTGGGCCGCGGTCAGGTCGGCTACGGCCCGGCAGCGCGCAATGATCAGGCGCCAGTTCATCACGCGAAACCGGCGGATGGCGCTCGGTCTCACGATCGTCGTCATCGGGATCGGCATCGGCGTCGCCCTCGTGCCCGGCGACTGGATGTCGCCTGGCGTGATGATTCTGCCCATCCTGGCCGGCGGTCTGCTGCTCTGGCCCCGCGCGCTGCGGATCCTGTTCGGGGTCGTGGCGGTGATGGTCGCCTATGACTGGCTGGACGGCCAAAAGCCTGGGCTCGGGATAATCGCGACAATCGTCGTCACTGCTGCGTTTGCCTATGTTTTGTCACGAACTAGAGAGAAATTGGGCGTGAAGGGCCTGCGCGGTGATCAGATGCTGATCGAACTGCGTGACCGGATCCGGGCGCAGGGCACGATGCCGCAACTACCCGACGGCTGGAATGCGGTGTCTGTGCTGCGGCCGGCTGGCGGCTCTTCTTTCGGCGGTGACTTCCTGGTTTCCGCATGCGATGGCAAGGTCCTCGACCTTGCACTCGTCGATGTAGCAGGAAAGGGCATCGATGCCGGGACGAGGGCGCTGATGCTGTCTGGCGCGTTCGGCGGCCTGCTCGGGTCTGTGCCGCACGCGGACTACCTGCCCGCCTGCAATGCGTACCTGCAGCGCGGCGGCCCGCCCGAGGGATTCGTCACTGCCGTTCACCTGACTCTCGACCTCGTCACCGGGGACTACCTAGTCTCCTCTGCCGGGCATCCTCCTGCGGCGCATTTTGAAGTAGGCAGCGGCCGGTGGCGGCTGACTCATGCCCGCGGCATTGTCCTCGGTGTGGTACCCGATCTGCGTAGTGTCCCTGACAGCGGCAGCCTGCGGCCGGGCGATGCGCTGATGCTCTACACCGACGGCCTGGTCGACGCGCCCGGGCGTGATATCGATGCGGGCATCGACCGGCTCCTGGGCGAGGCCGACCGGCTGGTAGCCAGTGGCTTCAATGAGGGCGCGGCCCGGCTGGTGCGGACCATGCAGGGCCGGGGTCCCAATTCCGACGATTGCGCACTGGCGCTGATCTGGCGGTCCTGACCCCGCTAGCGGCCAGCACTGCTAGCGCGGGGTCATCACCTCGCTCTGGCTGATCAGCCTGATCGCGTACTCGACGAGCGTGACCAGCACGTCGCGGCTCGACGACCGCTGCCGTGCATCACACAAGACAACGGGAACGTCGTCGTTCAAGTCCAGTGCCGTCCGCACGGCCTCGGGCCGGAAGCGCTTCGCGCCGTCAAAGCAGTTCACGGCGACGACGAACGGGAGACCGCGGCGCTCGAAGTAGTCGACAGAAGGGAAGCTGTCGGCAAGGCGGCGGGTGTCTGCCATCACGACCGCGCCGAGCGCGCCGAGGGCAAGCTCGTCCCACATGAACCAGAACCGGTGCTGGCCAGGCGTGCCGAACAGGTACACCACAATGTCGTCGCGGACCGTGATCCGGCCGAAGTCCATGGCCACCGTCGTAGTGGTCTTCTGCTCCACACCGTCGAGCGCGTCGACCAGCACGCTTGGCTCGCTCAGCACCTCTTCAGTTCGTAGCGGCTTGATCTCGCTCACGGAGCTGACCAGCGTGGTCTTGCCCGCGCCGAAGCCGCCGGCGATGAGGATCTTGATCGACACCGGGTTCACGGTGTCCAGGTCCAGGTCAGAGCCTGCGGAGGGCATCAGCGACATCCTTGAGAACTTGCGGGTCGGTCAGCCGATTCCGCGCTGGGGGACGAATGGTTACCAGTCCGCGTTCGCGCATATCCGACAGCAGGATACGGACAACGCCGAGCGGCAAGTCGAGGTCGGACGCCAGGTCAGCGACCGGCTTAGGCTGGCGGCATTGCCGCAGCACCTCAAGGTATTCGGGTTCGAGCAGCAGGTCATCGAGCGAGTTTGTATCGTTCGACGCCACCAGGGCGAGCAAGTCGACAATTTCGCCAATTGGACGGGTGCGGCCACCAGTCAGCGCGTACGGCCGGACGACAGGACCCGCGTCACGGTCGAGCCACTGATTGTCGCGCACCGCGGGTCACACCGCTTCAGCAGTGCTCGCAGGCGGGCGCGCGTTCACCGCCATGTGCTCGCCTACCCGCCGGACCAGCACGGCCATTTCGTAAGCGATGTGACCCGCTGCGTCCGCGTCCGCCGCCGCCAGCACGGCCAGGCAACTGCCCTCGCCTGCGGCGGTGACGAACAGGAATGCTGACTCCATCTCGACGATGGTCTGCCTGGGCTGCCCGCCACCGAAGTGCTGGCCGACACCCCTCGCCAGGCTCTGGAAGCCCGAAGCGACGGCCGACAGATGTTCGGCGTCCTCCCGGCTCAGTCCGGCCGAAGCGCCGATCGCCAGCCCGTCTCTCGACAAGATCACGGCTTTATCTATCTGCGCGACCCGCGTCACCAGATCATCGAGTAGCCAGTCCAGCGCCCCAGTACGGCTCATATCGGCCTCCCCTTGCCGTGGATGTGCTTATGGTGCTTATTCGCCGTTGTGCTCATCAGCGCTGTCGGCTGGGTCCGGGTCTTTCGATTGAGTTTCGGCGTCATAAGGGCCAAATGAGTACCCGGATGGTGACTTCCGGGGCGTGAAGACGGAGACTGCGGGATCCGCCGCTGCCTCGGACCTGCCCAGTTGCCAGCCTCGCTGGAGCGCGCTCATGGTGTTCCTGGCCGCCTCTGGCGTGGCCGGCGCCGGGCCTGATGCCATCGGTCTCGCGGGTGTCCGCGGCGAGCTAGATTCCGCGACTGCACCCGCAGGCGCCGCGCCGCCATCTGCGGGCCCGATGACTGGCCCGCGCCTGAAGCCGGCCTGGCCGAAGCCTGCATCGCTGCCGGGTGCCGCCGGCGACTCCGGTACCGGTGGCGAGTTGCGCAACTGGGGGGCGAGGCTCGCCTGTCTGACGCGTACTGGCAATCCCAGTTCGGTAACCTCGGCCTTGCTGACCCTAGGCTCGGCGTAGTCGCTGACCGGGGCGCGAACTAGCGGCTCAGAGCTATCCTCGGCGCCAGCGCCGGCCGGGGGCATCGTGCGTCCGCCGAGCGAGAAGCCGCGAGCGTAGTAGTCGGGGCCGTCGTCCTCGGCGCCAGCCCGGCCTTCGCCCCAGGGCCCGTTGGTCCCGGCTGCGGAGCTGCCAACACCAGTTCGGTCGAACCCAGCAGGGGCGAAGCCCGCACTGACTGCTCCAGCACTGGCTGGTCCAGCAGTGTCGGTACCAGCACTGGCGAAGCGGTGCCTGGCGACGCTGTCGCCCGTGATACTGCCCGAGGGGGAACTGCCGGAAGGCACACTATCGGCTCGGGAATCGCCGGCGGATGGGCTGCCTGCAGAGGCGGTATGCGCCGGATTGCCAGTGGCGAGCGCAGTTCTGCCGTCGTTCGCGAGGATGTTGCCAGCCAGCCCGCTGCTTGCCAGCTCGTGGCCGGCTAGCTCATTGCCGACCACGCTATTGCCCGGCAGGCCATTGCCGGATGGGCCGGCGAGCGCGAAGCCATTGCCAGACCCGGCGGAAGACTGCGCCAGCGCTGCGTGCCGGCCTGCGAATCCCTCTGCCAGCGCGATGTCGTCCTGGGCAGCGGACAGCGCCGGATCACGCTCGAGATTGTTGTCCTCCACTACCAGCGCGGTCGGGATCAGGACGATCGCCGTTGTACCGCCGTAGACGGACGGACGCAAAGTGATCTTGATGTCGTGACGCTGGGCTAGCTGGCCGGCAATAAACAGCCCGAGCCGGTCACTCCCGGACAAGTCGAACTGTGGCGGGTTGGCAAGGTTAGCGTTGATCTCCTCCATCCGGGCCGCGGAGATGCCGAGGCCGCGGTCCTCGATCTCGACCGCGAAACCCCGGCCGACAATGTCACCCTGGATTCGCACCGGCGTATTCGGCGGCGAGAACACCGTCGCATTCTCGGCCAGTTCGGCGACCAGGTGGATGACGTCGGCAACCGCGTGCCCGGAAACGGCCGCGCTGGTCCGGCAGAGGACCCGGATCCTGGTGTAATCCTCGACCTCGGCCACCGACGCGCGCAGGACGTCGACGAGCGGGACGGGCTGCCGCCATCCCCGGGCAGGCGCCTCGCCGGACAGAATGATCAGGCCTTCGGCGTGCCGGCGCATGCGCGTCGTCAGGTGGTCGATGCGGAACAGGTCCTCGAGTTCCTCCGGCTCGGTGGCGCGCCGTTCCATGCTGTCGAGCAAGGTCAGCTGCCGGTGCAGGAGAGACTGGCTGCGGCCTGCCAGGTTCCGGAACACGTCGCTGATGCCGCGCCTCAGCCGGGACTCATCGACGGCGGCCTGGATCGCCGTCTGCTGAACGACGGTGAACGCGTTCTGCACTTGCTCGATTTCGTTGCCGGTGGCTGCCTCATCAGGCGCGTATTCGGCCAGGTCGACTTGCTCGCCGCTACGGAGCCGGGCAATCGCGCTCGGCAACTTCTCATGTGCCAGCGTGAGCGCCGACTCTCGCAGTGCGCGCAGCTGCCGAATCAGGCCGCGCCCGATGATCAGCGACAGAACGATGGAAACAATAGTGCCGAGCAGTCCGAGCCCAGCCGCGAGGACGAGTTCCGTGATCACGGTGTCCGTATTGTGCTGGTCCTTGTTCTGCAACGCGTCGCCGGCCTGGATGAGTGCATTGCCGAGCCCGCCCGAATAGTCGAGGAAGACCATCTTGGAGCTCGACAGCCGCGCCGGGGGCGCACCCCGGTGCCAAGGCGTGTTGATGACCGCCGTCTCAAGCCTGCCCACCTCGTCACTGGCAGCCGAAGACACGTACTTGGCCAGTAGCGCACGGTACTGCGGGTCGAGATCCGGCGCCGCGGTGCCGATCAGGCTCTGCCGCTGGCTAGCCAGTGCGGCGAAGGTTAGCCGGTCGGCGTTCGGGAACTGGCGCTGCGCCAGGTCGCCGGCCAGCAGGTCCCATTCTGCGGCGGTTGCCTGCGACGCCCGGTCGAGGTTCAGTACGTCCTGGGCCTGCGTCACGATCGACACACTGGACAGCTGGTTCAGAGCCTCATCGATAACCGGGTAACCAGCGTCGATGATCGCGTCGTAGTCAGCAAGTGCCGCCCTCATGGAGATCGCGTCGTCAGAGATGACGCCCCGGACGTAGGTCAGCTTCTTGGTTGCGCGCAGCAAGTTCTGAATTGCCGCCCGCTCCGGCGGGGCCGCGAGGCTGGAGACGCCGGGACCCTGCAGGGCAGCGGTGAGCGCAACCACTGCGTGCTGCGTCGCGCTCTCCTGCACGCCGAGCTTGGATGCCACCTCGGTGTCGGTCGGATCCGCCAGGCTGAGCAGTGCATCCCCGCGTTCCTGCGCAACTTGCTGCTGGAAGGCAGCGACCGGGTTGGCAACGTCGTTTCTGAGCGTGGTCGCGTGCTTCTGGCTCACCGCGCTGCCGAAGGTGATGCTGACGACGAACGCGTAGAGCGCGAGCAGGCACAGGACGGGCACGGTGATAAGAACGCCGACCCTCAGTCGGATGGACCGGTGACGCAATCCCATGGCTGAGGCCCTAGCGTGAGAAGTATTGGCGATCTTGGCTGCTCGCAAAACTGCTGGCAGACGATATCGGAGCGTAACATCCGATTGCACTGCCCAGAGATGAAACCGGATGAGCAATTCGAATTCCGCGCGCTGCTGCGCTTAGCGTGCTGGCTGGGTGCTTTCCCTAGCGGACCCGGATCTGTCGTGCCGTCCGATGCGTTACCGCCGTTCCGCCCGACGCAGTAGTTGCGCGACCGGTGAGCCGCGCGCTGAGGTTCGCTAGAATCCGCGTGCCTGCAGCGGCGTTCGGGGGCGAGCGACGGAACTGCGGGGCGGGCGATACGGCGAGGCGGCGAGGCGTGCGAAGCGGGACCTAACGGTCACGGCACGGGCCGGCAGGGGCGGCGGGGGGTCGGGCGGCGGACAGCCCGATCGGCCGACGGGGAACGACGGGGGATCGGGCATGACGCTGGCGGATAACCGGGCAGATGTCGTAGTGGTCGGCGGGGGATTAGCCGGGATCAGCGCGGCGATCGAACTGGCTGAAGCCGGCCTTTCCGTCATGCTCCTCGAGGCGCGGCCGTGGCTTGGCGGCGCGACTTGCTCATTCGCCCGGCGGGGCCTGACCATTGACAACGGACAGCACGCCTTCATCCGCGGCTGCGAGGCGTACCGGGATCTGCTGGCCAAGCTGGGTGTCCTCGATTCAGTCGCGATTCAGGACAGGCTCGCCCTCGCCGTGCTCGGCGCGGCTTCGCAACAGGAGCTGCGCAGGTCATTCCTCCCGGCGCCGCTGCACCTCGCGAGCGCGCTGGCCGGCTACCGGCAGCTGACCGGGGCGCAGCGGGTCAAAGCCGCCGCGGCCGCTCTGGCGTTGCAGTTCGCCGGCCTTCGCGCGCGCGGCGGCCGGCACCAGAGTTTCGGACACTGGCTCGCTCAGCACGGGCAGGACGAGAGCACCCGGCGGATGTTCTGGGACCTGCTGTCTGTCGCCGCACTTGGCCTGCCATCCGGGGATGCCGACCTCGGGCTTTCCGCCGCGGCGATCAGAGCGGCACTGGCCGGCCGTCAGAATGCCGACATCGGCACACCCACGGTCCCGCTCAGCAGGCTGCACGCCAGTCCGGCGGTAACGCTGCTCAGCCGTCTCGGCTCCCGCATCTTGCTGGGCGTGCGGGCCTCCGGGTGTCAGCTGAGCCCGAGGGGCGGCTACGAGGTCGCCGTCGCTCCGGCAGCACCGGGCGGCAGCGCCGGATCCGTCACCAGCGCCCGGCCACTCGTTGTCCGTGCGGCGGCGGTGGTGCTCGCCGTGCCCGCCTGGGACGCGGCAGCGCTCGCGCCGGCCGAATTGGCAGCCGACGCGGCGATCTGGGCGAGGCTGGCGCCGTCACCGGTCGTCAGTCTGCACGTTTTCTACGCCAGCACGGTCACTCCGCTGCGGTTCGCCGCGGTCGTCGACTCGCCTGTGCGCTGGGTGATCGACAAGACCGGCCCGGCCGGGCTCCACAGGGGGCAGTACCTTGCCGCGTCGGTGCCGGCCGCCGACAGGTTCGTTGACCTGCCCTCGTCCCAGCTTCGCGCTGAGCTACTGCCCGAGTTGGAGCGGCTGTTCCCGGCCGCGACTGACACCGAGGTCGACGATTTCTTTACGACCAGGGAACGGCGCGCTTTCATCCGGCAGGCACCTGGCGTACAACAATTGCGCGCTCGTCAGCCCGGACTGCGGGGCCTGGCAGTGGCCGGCGCGTGGACCGATACCGGCTGGCCGGACACGATGGAGGGTGCCGTCCGCAGCGGCCTCGGCGCGGCCTGGAAGGTGCTGCGCGACGTGGCCGGCGGCGGTGTTGCAAACAACGGTGTTGCAAACGGCGGTGTGGCATACGGCGGTGTTGCAAACAGCGGTGTGGCATATAGCGGTGTGGATGTCTGGGGTACCGATGACGCCGGCAGCCCGGTTACCAGTCTGGCGCCAGCCCCATGACCGGAACGACAGCGGACCCGGGCGCCGCTCGGCAAGCCGCGGCGAGCGCCGTGACTCAGCGCGCCAGCCGGATCCTGCTGGCGCGCCAGGACAGTGCGGGCCGGTGGACTGGCCGCTCACTGGGCGACGTGACTCTTGACGCCGAAGCTCTGCTGCTGCGGGAGTTCCTCGGCGTGTGCCGTCCGGAACTCACCAGGGCTGCGGCGCAGCAGATCAGGTCGATACAGCAGCCAGACGGGAACTGGATCGGCGGGGAGTCCGGCGACCTGGCCGCTTCCGTGCTCGCCTACCTGGCGTTGCGGCTCGCTGGCGACTCGCCCGACGCCTATCACCTCGCAGTCGCCGCGGCGTGGATCAGGGACGCAGGCGGGCTCGCCGCAGCTGGCCTTGTTACCAGCGGCTGGCTGGCCGTGTTCGGGCTGACCGGGTGGGATGACGTGCGCGTTCCCGCGCCTGAACTGATTTACCTGCCTGCCAGGTACGCGCCCGGTGATGGTGACTGGACGGGCCTTAGCCGTCACGTGGTCGTGACCCTCACGGTCATCGGGACGCTGCGCCCGGTCCGGCAGCTGGCCGTCGAGGTGAGCGAACTTCGCCCCGGCGGGTTCGCCCGGGCGGGCCGGCCGGCCCGAGCGAGCGCGGTGCCGGCGAGCCCAGTGCCGGCGAGCGTGGCGCAGCGGGCGGCGCTGCGCCAGTGCGGTCAGTGGCTGATCAACTGGCAGCAGCGGACCGGCTTGCCTATGGGGAACCGGCCGTACAGCGCGTTGTCGCTCGTCGCGCTGCGTGCGCTTGGCTACCCGCTTCAACATCCGGTGATGTCCGGCGGCCTGAGCTGGCTTGACTCCGTCACGGCACGGCCGCGGCAGCAGTCAGGCTCGTTGTCAGCGCCGGCTGGCTCGTCGAGTGATCCGGCTGGTCCTGCGAGTTCGCCGGCTGGTCCTGCGAGTGAGCCGGCTGGCCCTGCGAGTTCGCCAGCTGGCCCCTCAAGTTCCTCCGCAATCACTGCTGCGGGTACCGTCGCCGTCGAAGTAGGCGGCGCGGCCGGACAACGGCGGATTGCCGCGCTGCGGCAGCCACCGCTTCGCGAAACGTCGCTGACGGTGCGTGTACTCGCCGGGGCGGGCCTGCCGCCCGGCCACCCGGCCATGATCGCGGCTGGCGACTGGCTGCTGGCGCAGCGGATCACAGGTGCGAGCAACTCGGCCGGGCGGTATCCAGGTGCGGCGGCGTCCGGCTGGTCGTTCGGCCGCGATGGCTATCCGGTCGCCGCTGACACTGCCGAGGCACTGGTCGCGCTCAGCCGGCTCGAACTGCGCGGCATGACCGGGAAACCCGCCATCACTGCCGCGATCCGGTGGCTCACCGGCACGCAGGCGCGTGATGGCAGCTGGGGACATTCGGCCGTGACAACCGCAGTGGTGGTGCAGGCGCTGGCGACCCACTGCGCACCGGACGCCAGGGCGCTCCGGCGTGGCGTGGTGTGGCTGGTCCGGGCACAACTAGCCGCCGGATCCTGGCCCGGCCGGCACGGTGCCGGCGAGTTGCAGGCCACGACAGAGGTGCTTGCAGCGCTGCTGGTGGCTGGCGTAGTTCCCGGCAAACCGGTCATGAGGTCGGCGGTCGACTGGCTGCTATCCAGGCAGAACCCGGACGGCGGCTGGCCCTCAGGCTCGGCAGTGCCTGGTCGCGATGATGGGGCGGCTCTGCCACAGCTACGGTCGGATGCTGCGGCCACGGCGCGCGCGGTTGCCGCATTGCTGGCGGCTGGCAGTCCCGTCAGCACTGGCGCCGCTCACGCTGGCGCCAACGCCAGCGCGGCTGCCGACGCAGGCGCCGACTGGCTGATGCGAATGCAACGGGCCGACGGCGGCTGGAGCGACCGCGCTGAGCCGGCCGGCAAGCCGGCTGGCCGGACCTCAGCTCGCCGCCGGGACCCCCTGCTGCCGGGGATGCTGCTGCCGGTAGCGGCGCTGGCCCAGTACGCAGCCAATTCCGATGCGGTGGCCGGTTCCGATGCGGTGGCCGGTTCCGATGCGGCGGCCGGTTCCGATGCGGCGGCCAGTACCGGCGCTGTTGGCTGTGCCGATGTGTCTTCTGTGAGCTTAGGAGCGTCCGCGAGCGTGCGGTGAGCGGGGCGGTCGTCGGACCGTTTCTTGTAGTCAGACGACTGGCCCGCCGCCGCGCGTTATCTGTTGCGGTGCTAGCCGGCCGCAGCGCGCTACCGTCCGCTGGCTGCCAGGGCGTGATCACCGCCGGAAATACAGAGGCCAGTAATCGGCCGGTTTCCTGCTGCGAGCCTGCAGAACGTCTTCAGGGTCCGCTCAGTTACCTGCCCCATCATCATTACCGCCGCAGATCAATGGCTTGCTGCGGAGACCGATTCAGCGGCTTAAGCGTGCGGCCAAAACCGAGATCAGGTCCGCGAAAGAGCCAATTGTCTGCAAGGAGTGCGGATGTTCGTTACCTACCTGGGGCGTGAGCTGCGTCGCCGAGCGCGGCAAGCCAGCATCATCGCCATCGGCCTGGCACTGGGCATCGGCCTAGTTATCACCGTGACTGCGCTGTCCAGCGGCGTGAAGAATGCCCAGGGCGAGGTCCTCCACTCGCTTTACGGCCAGGACACCGATATCACCGTTACTAAGCCCCCGGCCGAGGGCAGTTTCTCCGCCGGCGGTGGCGCCCGGTTCCGTTTCGGCGGTTCCGGTACTCGGCCGAAAGCCGGCACGAAGGTCACCATTGACAACCTGACCAGCACCGGCCTTGGCTCGCTCAGCACAGCTGAGGTGACATCGGCAGCCAAACTGAAGAATGTCGCCGCGGCGGCAGGCGGCCTGACACTTACCGACACCAAGGACAGCATCACCATCCCGAAGTCCAGCTCTGGCGGTGGCTTCGGCGGCGCGCCCGGCGGCGGTGGTTTTGGCAACTTCCACCCGCCGACAACGATGAGCGTTGACGGGGTCGGCCTCAGCGGCGACGCAGCCGCGCTCGGCCCGCTGAGCTCAGCCAAGCTAGCGTCGGGCCGAACTCTGGCCGCGAGCGACGCCAGCTCGGACGTGGCGCTTCTGGACTCCAATTACGCGACCAGCAACAAGCTCAAGGTCGGCTCCACCGTCACGATCGCCAAGACCAGCTTCAAGGTGGTCGGCCTGGTTAGCCAGTCGGCCAGCGGCAACCCGCCGGATGTCTTCATCCCGCTCGCCCGGGCGCAGGCCCTCGGCACTTCGGCGGGCAAGAGCCTGAAAGGCGATGTCAACACGATCTACGTGGCCGCCGACAGCGCCCAGAACATCACGACGGTGTCCAAGGAACTGTCCACGCTGCTGCCCAAGACGACCGTGACCAACCAGAATGACCTGGCCAAGCAGCTCACTGGATCGGTAGCCAGCGCCTCTAGCCTTGCCAGCAACCTCGGCCGGTGGCTGGCTATCGCGGTGCTTGCTGCGGCGTTCCTGCTGGCTACGCTGCTGACCACGTCGGCCGTGTCGCGCCGGGTCCGTGAGTTCGGCACGCTCAAGGCACTTGGCTGGACTAGCCGCCGGGTCGTCGGCCAGGTGGTCGGCGAGGCAATCACCATTGGCGTCATCGGCGGCGCTGTCGGTGTGGGCCTCGGATTCCTCGGCTCGGCTCTGGTCGGGCATTTCGCGCCGTCGTTGACCGCGGCCGTTGGCCAGAACACCGGGAGCGCCACGCCCGGCGGCGCCCGGACGTTCACCGGTGGCGGATTCCCCGGCGGTGGCGGCGGGTTCCCCGGCGGTGGCGGCGGTTTCCCTGGCGGTGGCGGCTTCGCGCGCACCCGTACGGGCTTCGCGTCGGCCGCGCCGACCGTGCACGTGCACTTGATCCCTGTGGTCAGCGGCAGCGCCATTGCGGCCGCGGTAGTGCTGGCCATCGCGGGCGGCCTGATCGCCGGCGGGTTCGGCGGCTGGCGCGCGGCCCGGCTGCGCCCGGCGGCAGCGCTGGCGAGGGTCGAATGACCCCGCGGCCTGCACCGGGCCGACCGGGGCCAAACCGACCGAGCCCGCACCAACTCAGCACCGGAGGATATGCGGCCATCCAGGGAGAGACGTCATGTACAAGCTGACCGGAGTTACTAAGGATTACCAGAAGGGCCGTGGCGTAGTGCACGCGCTGCGCGGGGTGGACCTGACCATCGACGACGGCGAGTGGCTGGCCATCCAGGGTCCGACCGGGCACGGTAAGTCGACGCTGCTGCAGATGCTCGGCGCTCTTGACGGCCCGACTTCGGGCAGCATCATGTTCGGCGACCAGGGCGCCGACCTGACGCAACTGCGGGAGGGCCAGGTCACGAAGCTGCGTGCCGAGTCGATCGGGTTCATCTTCCAGACGTTCAACCTGGTGCCGACGCTGAATGCGCAAGAGAACGTGGAGGCGGCCCTGGTGCCGCTGCGCGTGCCGGCGGCGGAGCGGCGCAAGCGGGCCGCGGCCGCGCTAGCCGATGTCGGTCTTGCCGACCGGGCGAGGCACCTGCAGTCCGAGTTGTCTGGCGGTCAGCAGCAGCGGGTCGCCATCGCCAGGGCGCTGGTCAAGCAACCCAAGGTGCTGCTTGCCGACGAGCCGACCGGAAACCTCGATGAGGGCACCAGAGACGAGATCATCGGCCTGCTGGAAAACCTCTGGCGGGACCACCAGCTAACCCTGGTGATTGTCACGCATGACAGCACCGTCGCGCGCCGGGCGCAGCGCCTCGGCGTTATGCAGAACGGGAAGCTGTCCATCAAGCAGGACACCAGAAGGCAGGCCGCTGGCACGCCCGGCGCCGGCCTGCAGCAGGCTCCCCATGCGTAACAACTAGGAAAGTCGCCTGCCGTGCTGGCACTCGGCAGGCGATCTGGCCCGCAGCCAGGTAGCGGCGTCGACCTGGCTGCGGGCGGCTGCTCAGCGGTGTGGAACCGGCAGCTCGCACCAGACGACCTTGCCTGCGCCCGCCCGCCTTGCGCCCCAGCGCAGGGCTAGCTGGCTTACTACTTGCAGCCCGCGCCCGCGTTCGTCGGAGTCGTCTGGATGGCGCAGCCTCGGCAGCGCCGCTGAGTCGTCGAGCACTTCGCATACCAAACCGCCTTCCAGCACCAGGCGGAGACCGATCTTGCCCTGCGCGTACCGGACGGCGTTGGTGACCAGCTCAGAAACCAGCAGCTCGGCTGTCGGCACCAGGTCGTTCAGGCCCCAGCGCCGCAGCGGCCGGCGAACGAGCGACCGGGCCTTGCTGGCCGAGGTCAGCTCGGACGGCAGCGTCCAGCTGACAACGTGGTCGGACGGGATCCGCCGCAGCCGCGCGACCAGCAGCGCAATGTCATCGCGGTGCTCGTCGGCGTAGACGCCTGCCAGCGTGGCCTTGCACAGGTCTTCTAGCGGCTGCTCGGGCGAGCCGGGGCCGAAAATATCCTGGAGCCGGCGAAGGCCCTCGTCAATGTCCCTGGTCCGCTTCTCCACCAGCCCGTCGGTATACAGGACGAGCAAGCTGCCGTCGGAGATCTCGAGCTCGCGGCTCTGGATCAGGCCGGTGCCGACGCCGAGCGGAGGAGCGGGGAGCACGTCGAGGAACTCGTTGGTACCGTCCGGCCGCACGAGCAGCGGTGGCAAATGGCCAGCCGAGGCCACCTCGCAGGTACCCGCCACTGCGTCGAAGATCGCGTACACGCACGTCGCGAAGTGCGGCTCGCGCACACCGAGTTCCTGCATCAGCTCGTTCAGCTGCTGCAGCGTCTCAGCGGGAGGCAGCTCGAGCATTGCCAGCGTGTGGATGGCCGTTCGCAGCCGTCCCATCGTGACCGCGGCTCGCACGCCGTGCCCGGCGACGTCCCCGACAACGAGGGCGACCCGGCCGCCTGGCAGCGCGATCGACTCATACCAGTCGCCGCCTACCTCGATCAGCTTGCTACCGGGCAGGTAGCGGTGATTGACCTCGACCGAGGACGGTGCGGATAGCTCCGTCGGCAGCATGCTGCGCTGAAGAGTCAGCGCGGTAGCTCGTTCCCGGCTATATCGCTGGGCGTTGTCCATGAAGATCGCGGCACGGGCAGCGAACTCCATGCCGATCTCGATGTCGTACGCATCGAACCGCCGGAAACCGACGCGGCGCACGCAGACGAAGAAGCCGAGCATCACGTCCCTGGCGATCAGCGGCAGCAGCAGCATCGACACGCCGGACAGCAGTTCGGCTACCGGCCGCCGGATCCAGGCGGCAGCCATCGATTCGGCGCTCTCGTGCCCCATGACCTCGCAGACCGGGCGGCCTGAGTCCATGCACCTGGTGTACGGCGTGCCGGGCGGGTAGTGCAGGATCTCGCCAGTCGGAAACGCGGCGTCCCAGGCAGCGTCACCATCGTCGTACGCCACCGCGAGCCGCCGGACCAGTTGAGTGCCGTCGAGTGACTCGGACGGGAACTCGTCCTCGCCAACAAGGCTCTCCAGTATCACCAGGCCGGCCGCGTTGCAGAAATGAGGCACGATGATGTTGATCAGCTCAGGCGCCATCTGGTCGATGTCCAGCGCGCCGCCGATCCGCCGGACCGCGCCGTCCAGCATCAGGTGCCGCATTACCGCCGGGTCGAGGAAACGCTCCTGCACCGGCGGGGCGATCCGCATGATGACCTGGGCGGCCAGCTCAGGGTCGGTGGACCTGATGGGCTGGACCGTCACCACCGCGTCGGCGGTCGCGCCATTGGCAGTGCGGAAGGTCAGCACGGTCGTGCTCTCGCGGTTGGAGCATGCGCCATCGATGAGCCCTTGCAGGGTGGCCGCGGCCGGACCATCGGGCACGGAGAGGAGCGTGCCTAGCTCGGTACCAATCAGCGCTCCGGGCTCGCCTGACAGCACGTCGCCGGCGCCACGGTCATGCTGGCGGATGCGGCCGGTTTTGTCGATCCCGAGCATGAGGGTCCGGGTCGAGGTGTTGGCCAGCACCGCTGAGACCTCTGCCGCCACTGCGGATGCCACCGAAGCGCTCCTTTCCGGCAGAGCAGACCACGGCTGGTCCCCTCATTATGGAGCAGCTTCGTGCCAATCGAGAAAGAACGGCCGTTACCACACAGCCTAATGGCTATTAGGCATTCCTTACCGGCTCGCCGTGACCCGCATTCGCGCGGCCCCGGCCCCAGTAAGCCTTGGGCGACATCTGGTCCTGCGGCAGGCCGCGAGATGCGAGCCGCTCGCGCAGCGCCAGCACCACCGACGCCTCGCCGAGCAGATAAGCGTGCCCGCGGCCGGGCGCAAGCTCGACGTCGGTGGCTTCGGTGACCAGTTCCGAGGCGGCCGGGTCGCCGGCCGGGCGGCCGAGCCGGTGCAGCCAGCTGACCCTGGTCCGGGCCGCCGCGGAGACCTCCTGCTCGTCAGCAGTCTCCGGGACCTCGATCACGAGGGTCGCCTCCGCGTCGCCGGGCAGCGACTCGGTCATCGCGAGGATCGCGGGCAGTGCGGCCTCGTCCCCCATGAACAGATGCCAGTCAGCCTCCGGATTCGGGAAGATCTTGCCGCGCGGGCCGATGCCCTCAATGCGATCGCCGGGCTTGGCTGACCGGATCCAGCGCTCGCCGGGGCCGTCGCCATGCAGGACAACGTCAATCGCGAGCAGCCGCCGGGCCGGATCGAGAAGGCGGATGGTGTAACGGCGCCGGACCGGCTTGCGGCCGTCGGCGGCCACCAGCAGCATGACGTCCTGACCCGGGGCATACCTGAATCCGTCGAGCTCTGCGGCGGTGAGCTCCAGCCGCTGCATGTGCGGGGTGAGCTCGGTTGAGGATGCCACCTCGAAATGCAGCTTCCTGGTCTCCGCGAGCGGGCCGGTCAGCTGGGCGAACGGGTCCTCAAGGCTGGCAACAACGGTTTGCGGCACGGCGTCGGTCATCGAATCAGGAGCCTCCTTGACGGTCAGGAGCCTTGGTTGGCTCACGGCAGCACTCCGCGGGGCCGCGGGGTCGCCTGGCGCCACCGGCCGGTTCCCCGGCAAGCCGCCGGGGTTCCGGCGAGCCGCGTTTCCCCGGTGAGCCGGCGTCTGCTGCGGTTCGGCGCGGGCGTCTCCGGTCAGCCAAGCGGTTCACTGGTCGGCGCGTGGGTTCACCGGCCTCTCGCGTGGCAGTCGCGGCGTCCCGGCTGCCAGACACTCAGCGTATGCGAGGAAGCTGACAGGCCAGGAGGCTGGTATCGCCCCGCGATTGCAGTCAGAATGGGGGGCGATCGATGGCGATCGACGGGGACCGTGGGTCTGGGGGCAGGATGGGCGAGCCGGCAGGTGCCCTGACGCATGTGCCCGATGACCTCGGACTACCCGTGTCACTTCCGTCGGCGATCAAGCGCGTCGTTTCGCTCGTCCCGTCGCTTACCGAGACCGTGGCCGCTTGCGCGCCCGGCCTGCTCGTCGGCGCTACCGACTGGTGCACGCATCCGGCCGATCTGGCCGTGGCCAGGATCGGCGGCACCAAGAACCCGGACATCGCCCGGATCGTTGCGCTGCAGCCCGACGTCGTGCTGGCCAACGAGGAAGAGAACAGGCTGCCAGACCTGGACGCGCTCCGCTCGGCCGGCCAGGCCGTCTGGGTCACCAGGATCCGCGATCTGCCGGAGGCGCTGACATCATTGCGCCGGATGATCACCCTGGCCTGCCGCCAGCCGAAGCCTGCCTGGCTGGATGCCGCTCAGCAGGTCTGGCAGCACCCTGCCGACGCCGACCCGGTAGCCGACAGAGTCGCCGCAGTGGTGCCGATCTGGCGGCGGCCGTGGATGGTGCTCGGCCGGGACACCTTCGCCGGCGATCTGCTAGCCCGGCTAGGCATCAGCAACCTGTACGCCAGCCACCATGACCGGTACCCGAGGATCGACATCACCGAGCTGCGCTACGCCGGGGCCGATCTGGTCGTGCTGCCGGACGAGCCGTACCGGTTCACCGCGTCGGACGGCCCGGAGGCATTCCCCGGCAGCCGGACTGCGCTGGTCAGCGGGCGGCACCTGACCTGGTACGGACCTTCGCTCACCGAGGCTCCGGCCGTGCTGCGCCGCCAGCTGGCCGCGGCCCGGATCCGGTCCGGATCGCTTCGCTGAAATGACAACGCCCCCGGAGCAAATGCTCGCGAGGGCGTGCCGTGCCGATGCGTGGTCGCCTCTCGGCGAGTGGCACATCGCGGCTCCAGCCGGACGGTATTCCGCGACGGCGGTAGTTGCGGCCCGGGGGACACAACGCACCGACGGGAAGTAGAACCCGTCCGGGGGCAGTGCTATTCCCGCCGGTTCCCGCTACCTGACAGAGCTCCTCCGGGAACGTGGCAGGCCTGGCTCGATCGCTCCCGCGACGATAATGAGTACCACGCGCAAACCCCGCAGTCTGGCAGGCAGGTCTGAATGGCACGTGACGAGGCGCTCATCGGGTGCATCGGAAAGCTCATTGTTGCCACCAGAGGCGAGGCTGGCCCCGGCGAGGTGATGGTCAGTGTCAGGGGCGGCTCGGAAGCGCTGATCGCCTGGTCGCAGGAACCGCTGCCGAGGGGCACCACAGTGCTGGTCATCGAGTCCCGCGGCCACCGCGCGGTGGATGTCAGCCCGTGGGCCGACCCGCTGGAGGGATTCAGCGAAGAAGGCAGTGCCCTCTAGCCCCGCGAAGAACATACTGGGATAAGCCGGCAATGCGTCGGCACGGGGTCAAAACTGGAGATGAGAGAGATGCTCGGTTACCGGGTGCCTGCGCCAGACCAGGCCATGCTGATATCGGGTGGCCGGTCGCGCCGTAGTGGAGCGCCATTCAAGGTCGTCGTCGGGCACGGCGTGTTCGTGGCCCCGTTCTTCCGCAAGACCAGGTTCCTGACGCTGTCCATGTGCGAGGCCGAGGTCTCCGAGCAGTGCGTCACCAAGCAGGGCATCAGCCTTAACGTGCGGGCGGTGATCGCGTTCAAGGTAGGCAACGACGACGAGAGCATCGTCAACGCAGGCCAGCGGTTCCTGTCAGACCAGGATCAGATGTCCACGCTCACCGGCCGGATCTTCGCCGGGCACCTGAGGTCGATCATCGGCTCGATGACAGTCGAGGAGATCGTCACCGAGCGGCAGAAGCTCGCCACCGAGGTGCTCGACGGCTCCAAGGCCGAGATGGCCAAGATCGGCCTGACCGTCGACTCGCTGCAGATTCAGTCCATCGACGACATGAACAGCGGCTACATCGACGCGATGGCCGCCCCGCACAACGCCGCCATCCAGCGGCAGGCGCAGATTGCCCAGGCGCAGGCCAACCAGGCGGCCGCCGAGGCGCAGCAGGAGTCGCAGCGCAAGCAGGCCGAGTATCAGCGGCAGACCATGGTCGTGCAGGCGCAGTACAAGGCTGAGGTGGACAAGGCGCAGGCCGAGGCCGCCCAGGCCGGCCCGCTGGCGCAGGCCCAGGCGACCATGGGCGTGCTGTCCGCGCAGACGGATCTGGCCCACCGGCAGGCAGAGCTCAGGCAGCGGCAGCTGGTCGGCGAAGTGGTCAAGCCGGCCGAAGCCGAGGCGGAGAAGGTCAGAATCCTGGCCGAGGCCGACGCGCAGCGAGTCCGGCTGCAGGCCGCGGCTGCGGCGTCGAACAACCGGGTCGCCCTGGACCGGATGCTCATCGAGCAGCTGCCGATGATCGTGAAGGAGGCCGCGGCCGGGTTGGCAGGCGCCAACGTCAGCGTCCTGAACGGGGCCGACGGGCTCAGCGAGATCGCGGCAGGCCTGGTGAGTCAGGGCCTGACGATCCTCGAGTCGGTCAAGAAGGGTCTGTCCAACCCGGTTGGCGAGCAGGTCACCCTGTTCGACCCGGAGCAGAACTCGTCCGAGCCGTCCCGCCTGCCAGACGGATCTCGGCAAGACGGCCGGTAGCGGAAGGCGCTCCGCGGTCCCCGTTCGCGGGTGGCGGCCGGGGACGCGGGGCGCTTCGCTGGCTTGGCGCACCTTCCCGACCAGCTGGCGTTGGTCGGGCCCGTGGCTGGCAGGACGAGGCTGCTGCAGGCGACGTTTACGCCCGCTGCGCACCCCGCGTCCCCCGTGGCTGGCAGGCGCCCGCCACTCCCTAGTCCGTTGCTGAGGGCAAAGCCGACATAACGGGTGCTGAAGGTCGGCAAGCGACTAGGGAGTCGCTGGTTCGGTCGGCTTGCGAGGGCTCCGCCGGCACTTCCGGTGCGCCCGCGATCAGACTTCGACGTTCATGCTTGGCACGCTGTGCCTAGGGAGCGCCAGGTGGTCGCAGGGGTGCGCGCCAAGGCCGCCGATCAGGCGCAAAATCCGGCTACTGAACGGCCCGTCAATCGGCGAATCTGCACCGTGCGCGGCTAGGCTGCCGCCAGCGCGGTGCCGGCGAACGCCGGCCAACGTGCGTGCCGCGCCAGGAATGGAATGCTGCATGGTCATGCGAGTGCTTCGCCCGGAAGGTAAGGGCTTCCTCTTCCTTGACGCGCATCCGGCGGGCTGCGCGCGGGCCGTCGAGGAGATGATCGCGGAAGCGCCTGTGCCGCCGGAATTGCCTGTGCCCGCTGCCGCTTCCGATCGCGGCCCGGCTGTGCTCGTGATCGGCTGCAGTGGCGGCTACGGCCTAGCCGCGGCGGCTGCCGGGCTCTTCGGCCACGCCGCCAGGACGATAGGCGTCTGTTACGAGCGGCCGGCGACCGCGCGCCGCTCGGCATCCGCTGGCTGGTACCGGATCGGCGCGCTGGCCAATCTGGCGGCCGAGGCGGGGCTGTCGTTCGAGGCCATCAACGGGGACTGCTTCGACCCGGCAGTCCGGGCTGAAGTGCTCGACCGCGCCGCCGTCGCGCTCGGCCCGATCGACGTGCTGATCTACAGCGTCGCGGCGCCGCGGCGAACTGACCCGCAGACCGGCACGGTCTATCACGCCGCGGTAAAACCGATCGGAGCCGCTTACAGCGCCAGGAACGTCGCGTTTGCAGACGGGATCGTGCTTCGCGAGTCGGCGCTCGAGCCGGCCACGGACGCGGAGATTGAGGCGACCGTCAAGGTCATGGGCGGGGAGGACTGGACCGACTGGGTAGCTGACCTGGCCGCACGCGACTTGCTGGCACCAGGATTCCAGACGGTCGCGCTGACCTATGTGGGCTCCGCCCTGACCGCGCCGATCTACCGGCAGGGGACCATCGGCCGGGCAAAGGATCACCTCGAAGCCACCGCCGCGCAGCTGACCGACGGTGTGCTGGCTGGATCCGGAGGCAGTGCTCTGACCTCGGTCAACTGCGCTGCCGTGACAATGTCGTCGCTCGCGATCCCTGGCATCTCGCTGTACCTGAGTTTGCTGCGCGCGGTGGCGGGCGACGCTGGGGAGTCCGCCATGCGTCAGTCGGTCCGGCTGTGGGATTACCTGACCGGCAAGCCCGGCGCGGAGATCGACAGCAGCGGGCGGCTCCGGCTCGATGACTGGGAGATGGCCGCGGACGTCCAGGCCGCACTGCATGACCGGTGGGCGGCCAGCAATGAGGAGCTCATCGGCGGGCTAGCCGATATGGACTGGTTCAGGACGCAATTCTGGCGGCTGTACGGCTTCGGTGTGAACGGGATCGACTACAGCCAGCCGGTTGACGTCGAGGTGCCGTGGCTTGCCGGGCCACCACTATCCGAGCAGGCCGGCTGACGGCCGCGTGCTGACTCACCAGGTCAGCGTGGACCCGGCACGGCGCGTCGTCGTCAAGCGCTTCGTCCAGGCTCACCGTGGTGAGGCAGATCGTGAATGGCGGGCATTAACGCTGCTGGCCGACCACGCGCCTGGTCTTGCGCCCGAGCCGATCCTGGCCGACCTGGCGGCGAACCCGCCGGTGATTGAGATGTCGCTGCTGCCGGGTGAGCCGCTCGGCGGCCGGGCGCTGACCGCGGAGCAAGAGTCTGCGCTGGTGCGAGCGCTCGGGCAGTTGTGGCAATCGGTGCCGGTGAGCCGGGTGGTCCCGCTGCCAGGCGAAGCAGGAAACGAGGCCCAGCTTGTCAGCGTCGTCAGGCAGTTGGCCGTCCAGGCTCAGGGCCTCGGCGACGACCCGGTCGTCCGGGCGGCCCACTCGGCCGGGCTGAGCTGGCTGGCCTGGGCCGTGAACGCGAGCGGAAGGCTGGCCGGTCAGGCCAGCTACGCCGATCCAGGCGGCGGCGGCAGGGCTGGCTGGCCGGGGCTGTCGGCCGTGTTCGGACAAGGCGATGCCAACCTCGCCAACTTCCTCTGGGATGGCGAGCGGGTCCGGATTGTCGACTTCGAGGACTCCGGACCGAGCGACCGGGCATTCGAGCTGGCGGCCCTGGTCGAGCATCTATCGGCGTGGAGCGACAGCGACCTGGACGGGAACGTGTTCGTCCGCGCGTTCGGACTAAGCGCGGCTGAGCGCTCCCGGCTGGCGGACTGCCGACGGCTAGCCGCGCTGTTCTGGCTGCTGATCCTGCGGCCCGGTGGCAACGCGAGCTCGCGCAACCCTCCTGGCACGCTGCGACGTCAGGCCGAACGGCTGCTTACGCTGCTCTGATCAGCCGCCGCTGCCCTGCTGCACCGTAGTCACCGTCATCAGCTTGGCGCTCCCTTTGCAGGCGGTCGAGCCGAAGGAGACATGCAGCGCGCCTTTCTGATCCGGCGGGGCCACCGTCAGCGAGGTCGCTTTGACTGGTTTGCACGTCCCGAGCAGATTGCCCGCCGAGTTGGCGATCTGCAGCCTCACGCTCGCGGCTCCGTTGGGCGGCAAGGTCACGACGGTGCGAGGCGTCGCCGGGTTCTGCCTGGCGGGCTCGCCGATAGTGGTGGCCGGCGTGCCTCCGGCCTGAGAAATAGTGGGGTAGCCGGCCAGCGTGCACGGGGCGGCCCCCGTGTTCGTGAGCACGATCACCATTTGCAGGCCGTTTCTGTAGCCTTGGGGAGCTTCCGCTGAGGCGCTCAGGTCCTTGGTCTGGCAGCGGGCGGCTACCAGTGAAGTCGGTGGGGACGGGGTCGGCGCGGGCGTCACTGACCGGCTGGCCGCTGCGTGCGCGGTGACGGTGCCAGTGTGCGCTGGATGCGCCGTCGGGCTGGAACTTGAGCACGCGCAGGTCACAACGCCGAGCGCGGCCAGGGTAGCGATCAGGAATGGCTTCATTCTTCGCAGATCCCTTCAGCTGAAGCACACTGGCGGGGCAGGAGTTGCCAGCTCCGGGACCAGCAGGCACGTTGACTGACATTTCGGACGGAAACGCCCTGGTTCCGGCAGACTGCCAGCTGGCGGGCGCGACCAGCCTGACCGGCCGCCGTTTCGAAAAAATGCATTGTGCTTGTCATCGGTGTCCCGGCTACAGTTGCTGGCGTGAAGATCAGTTGCCAGCGCACTCCCGGAGTGCGCACCACCGCGGCCGCGCGAGCTACTAGCTCGCCGGTTGCCGTTGCCTGATTCTTCCCATCCGCTGGCGACCGCGAACGGGTCGTCGGCGCTCGTGATCAGTCCGCCTGCTCAGTGGCCGCGCCGTCAGCCCGGTCCCGGGCGCCCTGACCACGAGAGGCGCATGTGCCGTGAATACCACCGAGACTGTGTCGACGTTCCTCGAGTTCTTCCGAAGTCGCGGGCACCAGCCGCTCGAGGGCAGCACATTGCTGCCGAAGCCGGGCGATTCGGTTTTGTTTACCTCCGCAGGGATGCACCCGCTGACGTCCTATCTGGCGGGCGAGCCGCATCCGCTCGGGCGGCGGCTGACCGGCGTGCAGCGCTGCTTGCGCACGACGGATCTCGACGAAGTCGGCGATACCTCGCACCTCACCGCGTTTCAGATGCTGGGTTCGTGGTCGCTGGGCGACTACGAAGGCCCGCAGAGCCTGCGATGGGGAATGGAGCTCATCTGCGACCATTTCGGGCTAGCGCCGGAGCTGCTGTATGCAACCGTCTTCGGCGGCGACGAGCAAGTCGGGCCGGACACAGCAGCGCTGGAGACCTGGGAAGAGCTCGGGCTTCCGGCCGAGTCGCTGGGCAGGGCAGATAACTGGTGGTCCAACGGCCCGACCGGTCCGTGCGGGCCGGATTCCGAGATCTTCATCTGGACCGGGAACGGGCCCCCGTCTGGCCGGCCCAGTACCGACGCGCGGTGGATGGAGCTGTGGAACCACGTCACGATGCGCTACCGGCGGCATCCGGACGGCAGTCTGTCGCCGCTGCCCCAGCAGTCGGTTGACACAGGCATGGGCCTGGAACGGCTGCTCATGGCTTCGCAGCGGGTCGGTTCAGTGTTCGAGACCGACTTGTTCGCGCCGTGGCTGGCGGTGCTGCCCGGCCTATGGCACCCCGACGAGCGCTGCATGCGGATCCTCACCGACCATCTGCGCTCATCGATCGTGGTGATCGCGGACGGAGTCCGGCCGTCCAACACTGGCCGCGGCTATGTGCTGCGTCGGCTCGTGAGGCGCTCGCTGACGGCACTGTGGAGCGGAGGCGACAGCTCGCTGACGCTGCGGGACCTGCCGTCTGACCTGGTGACGGACACCAGCGAGCGATTCGTCCAGGCGATCGACCCGTCCGTGGTGCATGCCGAGCTCCAGTCCGAGGAGCGCAAGTTCCGTGACCTGCTGCGGCGCGGGCGGTCGCTACTCGGTCGCCTGTACCCGTCCGGCGGGCTGACCGAGGACGACTACGAGTTCTTGCGCGACACCCACGGCTTGCCGCGCGAACTGGTGACCGAGCTAGCAAGAGAGCTGGCTGGCTAGAGATCCTGGCCGGCAGTGCTGTGCACGTGGTCCGGGATATCGCCTTCGTGCCGGTCGCCAGTCGACATCGTGCCGGATGGCTCGAACATCAGGATCGAGCCGCCGGGGGAGGACGGCTTGTGCTCGGTGCCCTTGGGCACCACGAACACGTCGCCCTGGCGCAGGCTGACGACGCGCTCGGCGCCGCCTTCCCGCAGCGCTATGTCGAACTGGCCGTCGAGCACCAGGAAGAACTCGTCAGTGTCTTCGTGCACGTGCCAGACGTGCTCGCCCTTGGCATGGGCGATGCGCACGTCGTAATCGTTCATCCGGGTGACGATGCGCGGGCTGTAGATCTCGTCGAAGGAGCTGAGTGCCGCTGGCAAGTTCACTGGCTGAGGGTCCATGCCCCCTAAATTCTCATGATCCGGGAGACTTGTGCACGCCAGGACATGCATGAGTCTCCCAGATCATGGGGAGCGGGCGATCACGTCGTCGGCGTATCTGCGCAGGTTGTCCAGTTTGGATTGCAACGGCTCTGTGTCCGGGCCAGTCTGGTAAGGCCAGCGGAAGCCGACGATCACCTCGGTCACGCCCTGATCCTCGAGTCGCTTGATGCCGTCTGGCGTGTAGGCCTCGGCCGAGATCACGTGCACCTCGAACGGCCGGCTGGCGGTACCGTGCTCGGTGCGCAGGTCAGCCAGCCTGGCTAGCAGTCCTGGCAGGTCGCCCGGGTTGCCCCCGCCGTGCAGCCAGCCATCGCCGGATGCCGCGGCCCGCCGCAGCGCGGCCTCGCCGTGCCCGCCGACAAGCATCGGCACCGGCACGCTCGGGACCGGCGCGAGCTTGATCGGCGGGATGTCGAAGATCTCACCCCGGAACTCGAAGTACCCGCCCGCGGACAAGCCGCGAACGATGGCAAGGGACTCGTCCATCCGCTGCCCGCGGCCCTTCCACGGCACTCCGAGCACCTCGTAGTCCTCCCGCCACGGACTGGAGCCGACGCCGAGCACCAGGCGGTTGTTTGTCAGCACTGCGGTAGACGTGACCTGCTTGGCGACCAGGACCGGATGGCGGACCGGAAGCTTCAGCACGAACGTGATGAACCTCAGGCGCTCCGTCACGGCGGCGAGGAAGGGAATTAGCGAGAACGGCTCCAGAAACGGCTTGTCCTCCAGGAACTCGCGGGTGCCATCGGGGTTGAACGGGTACACGCTGTCGGACTGCGCCGGGTAGCAGATGCTGTCCGGGATCACCATCGAGTCGTACCCGGCGTCCTCTGCCGCAGTGGCCAGCGGCGCATAGAAGGACGGCTCCGTCATCGACTCGGCGTAGCAGAAGCGCACGTAACCTCCGGCGAAGTCGTCGGGCGCGGTTGACCGCTTGGAGTAGAACATGTTCTTGTTTGCACTTGGAAGTCAATCAGATCTGAAAGCTGGATGGCATGGACCTAGCCGCGCTGGAAGAGATCCGCCAGGTGAAGTACCGGTACCTGCGCTGCGTCGACCTGAAGCGCTGGGACGAGATCGAGGACGTGTTCACCGCGGACGCCAGCGCTGACTACGGCACGCACGCGGCAGGCCGCCCGCTGAACCTGCGCGGCCGCGACGAGATCGTGAAGTACCTGCGGGACAATCTCGGCCCGGAGATCATCACAGTGCACCGGTGCGGGCAGCCAGAGATCAAGATCGAAGGCGATAGAGCATGGGGAACGTGGTCGTTCGAAGACACAGTCATCGCCACGGAGCACCGCGTTCTGATCAAGGGGGCCGCGTTCTACGAAGACACATACGAGCGCGGCGCGGATGGCAAGTGGCGGATATCGCACACCGGTTACCAGCGGATCTACGAGACCATGAACTCGCTTGACGACAGCCCGTCGCTGCGCTTCATCGACAACATGTGGGCGCCGAAGAAGGTCAGCTGAGCGGTTCCGGCTGATTGGGGCCGGCTGCCCGCTACTGCCGGCTGGTCTACGCCTCAGGGCTGTGAGCGGTGACCGCCAGTTGCGGCCGGCATCGTGGGCACGAAGGCAACACTCTCCGAATTAGCGCCGCGCTCGATGGCAGGCCCGGCGCGGGATTGCGCATCAGGCGATGGGGCTAACGGCGCACGAGTAGGCTTTCGCTGTGCGGGTCCTTGAGCATCTGCTGGCAGGACCGCGGCCACGGATACCGCGAGCCCATGCCGCCGGGGTGCTATCGCGGATGGCCGAGCGGTCGGGTGCTTGCACGCCTGGGCGCGGCAAACGGGTAGCGGCTACGGCCGTACTGCTCGGCCGCGAGATCGGTATGCGGCCTGCTCGGCTGGCACTGCTGGCTGAAACCGCTCTGCTGCTGGACATCGGCTTCATCGGGATGCCACTCGACGTCGTGCAGCGGTCCCGTCCGCTCACCGACGATGAGAAAGAAGAGCTTGAACTGCATCCGATGCGCGGTCTTGACCTGGCGCGGGACCTTGGCCTGGAGTACGAGCAGCTGAACGGGATTATGCATCATCACGAGCGCCAAGATGGCCTCGGTTATCCGATGGGCCTGGCTGGCCAGGAGATCCCGGAATTTGCCCGCATCCTGGCGATAGCCGACGCCTACGACGACCTGACCAAGAGCAAAGCAGGCTGCGCCGCGCTGCCTCCGGATGACGCCATGCGCCAACTGCACCAACTCGCCGGCACCCATTTCGACCCGATACTCGTCTCCGCCTTCAGCCGGGCGGTTAACGAGCACGAGCCAAACGGCCGGGGAACACCGCCCGTCGGCTGACAGCCAATCCGAATGCACGTTGGCCTCCTGTGAGGTACAGATGGCAACGCGCAGTCCGACTGTGCTGCGTCACGGACGCGCGTTGGGCCGGTTTATCAATCCGTCTGCCACGACAGCCCGTCGCTGCGCTTCACCGACAACATGTGGGCGCCAAAGATGGTCAGCTGACGCGCAGCCTGCGGCCGGGACCGGTCATTGACCAGCGCTTAGAACGTGTTCTACCTTTGGTCGGGCCGGTTCATATGCCGGGCCGCCAGCGACGCCGGCCCGGCGCGGGCCAGCCCGCCTGATACGGGAAGGTCGCCGTGCTCACCCAGTCGTTCGCTGAGGCGGTAGCCGAGGCGGAGAAGCTCATCGCCGCCGCGCCGCACGTGAAGACTGACCAGGATCTGGCCGAAGGTTATGACTACCTGGCCGGCAGCATTCAGGGATCGCTGCACCTGGCCTGGGCTTACCAACGTGACTTCCCGTACTTCGTCCAGTCCACCGGCCCGTACACAAAGATGGGCTTGGACAACCCGGACACGCTGTAGCTGCACGCGTACCTGCGCGACGACGCCGAATACATCGTCACCGGCCAGCGCGGGACTACGACTGACCTCAGCTTCCAGGTGCTGAACGGCGACTACTCACCTGTTGAGGTGCCGGACAGCCTGATGGCGTTCGACGACCGCAGCCTGCAGATCGCCGCGGACGGCTCGTTCGAGCTGCGCTTGGGCCCGGGAAGACCGGATGCACCGCCGAAGCCGGACGCCCCAGTCGGTTACGTCACGCTCGGACCGGGCTCTTCGATGCTCGCGGTCCGCGAGGTCTACAGCGACTGGGTATACGAGCGGCGCGGCACACTGCGAATCCAGCGCGCGGACAAGATCGGTGCCGCGCCGGACCAGCCTGATGAGGCCTTGCTCGCCAAGCGCTACCGCGTCGCGGGCAAGATACTGCTGTCCCGGTTGCGGACGTTCCTGGCTTTTCCAGATTGGTTTTACCTGACCGAGCCGGTCAACACGATGACGCCGCCGCGGCGGACTCCAGGCGGGCTGGCCACCCAGTTCTCGTCGGTCGGCCATTTCGACCTCAGCTCCGACCAGGCCATGATCGTGACCGTGCCTGCCGCGGGCCGCGATGTGGCCCCCTACCAGGGCATCCAGCTCGGCAGCAGCTGGTACATCTCGCTCGACTACATCAACCATCAGACCAGCCTCACCGCTGATCAGGCCCGCCAGGATCCGGACGGCATGCTGCGGTTCGTGATCGCCGAGCGCGATCCTGGCGTCGCGAACTGGCTTGAGCTCACCGGGCGGACCCGCGGCTACGTGCAGATCCGCTGGCAGCGGCTGACCAGAGACCTCACCGACGCGGACGGACCGCAGGTCGACGTGGTGGAGTTCGCCCGGCTGCCTGAGCTGCTGCCCTACCACGACCAGTCGCGGATCACCGCCGGGGGATACCAGGCGCGGATCGCGGCACGCCAGGCCGCCGTGGCGGACCGGATGGTGGGTTAGCCAGCCCCGTGACGGCGGGCTGACGGAAATGGAGCTGCGCAGATGTACCTGCAGGACAAGGTCCTCGTCGTCTCGGGAGTAGGCCCTGATCTCGGCCGCCAGATCGCCGTGCGCGGCGCGGTCGCAGGCGCCGACGTCGTGCTCGCCGCCAGAACCGCATCCCGGCTCGACGAAGTGGCCGCGGAGATCAAGGAACTTGGCCGCCGCGCGCTGGTGGTGCCGACCGACATGACGTCGGAGGCAGACGCCCAGCGGCTTGCCGCCGCCTCCGTTGAGGAGTTCGGCCGGGTCGATGCACTGATCCACAACGCGCTGGTGATGCCGCCCATCGCCGACCTCGGCAAGGTCGACCTGGACGCCGTGCAGGCAGGCTTCAACAACAACGTCATCTCCGCGCTGAGGATGACGAGACTGTTCATCCCGGCGCTCGCAGCCAGTCAGGGCGCGGTGGTGATAGTCAACTCGATGGTCGTCAGGTTCTCTCAGCGCACCATGGGCCCGTACAAGATGGCCAAGTCGGCGCTGCTCGCCATGGCGCAGAGCCTGGCTACCGAGCTTGGCCCCCGCGGCATCCGGGTCAACTCCGTCGCGCCTGGTCACATCTGGGGCGAGTCGCTGAAGTGGTATTTCAACTACCTGGCCCGCAAACGCGGCGTCGACGCCGATCAGATCTATCAGGAAACGGCGGCGAACATCGACCTCGGCCGGCTGCCGGAGCCGGACGAGATCGCCGACGCTGTGCTGTTCCTCGCCTCACCGCTGGCGCGCGCGATTACCGGTCAGTGCCTTGACGTCAACTGCGGCGAATACCACCACTGAGCACGCCGATGGGAAGTACTGAGCAGCAGGGCACGGGCCGGGGGGCTGCCGCTCGAGATAGTGCCGCTCGAGACAGTGCCGCTCGAGACAGTGCTGGCCGGGATGGGGTCGGCACGGTCGCGGACCTGCACGAGTCGGCTTCCCGGCTGACCGGGCTGACCGACTTCGGGGAGGATGACTACACCGATGGCCTCGCGGTGATCCTGGAGTCCTATGCGAGGGACGCGGATCTCACCGCGCTTGGTCAGAAGGTGGCTCGCGTCGGGCTCCGCGGCGCGCTGAGCGCCCGGCTGATTGCCAACGCTGCCTGGGCCGCGCACCCGGGGCACGCCGATGTGAAAATCGACCGGCCGATCTTCGTGACGGGCCTGCCCAGGAGCGGGACAACGGCGCTGCACCGGCTGCTGACTGCCGATCCTGGTCACCAGGGCCTGGAATTGTGGCTGGCCGAGCTGCCGCAGCCGCGGCCGCCGCGGGATACCTGGGAGGGCAACCCCGCCTTCCAGCACATCCAGGCCGGATACCAGCGGCATCACATCGAGCATCCGGAGTTCATGGGGGTCCACTACATCGCCGCGGACACCGTCGAGGAGTGCTGGCAGTTGCTCCGGCAGACGCTGCGCTCAGTCTCGTATGAATGCCTTGCGCATCTGCCGACGTACTCGGCCTGGCTGGCGGACCAGGACTGGACCGGGCCGTTCCGCAGGCACCGGCGGAACCTGCAGCTCATCGGCCTGAACGAGACAGGCCGACGGTGGGTACTGAAGAACCCGAGCCACCTGTTCTCGCTTGATGCGATCATGACCGTCTACCCGGACGCGCTGATTATCCAGACCCACCGCGAGCCGCGTTCGGTGATCGGGTCCATGTGCTCGCTAGCCGCGCATGCTACCGACGGCTGGTCGAACACCTTCCGCGGCCAAGTCATCGGTGCTGATCAGCTCGAGCTCTGGGCCCGCGGGCTCGAGGAGTTCGGCGCCGCACGGGCGAAGTACAGCCCGGCACAGTTCCTGGACGTCGATTACCTCGACTTCACCGCGGACCCGGTTCGCGCGGTTGAGTCGGTGTACGAGCATTTCGGCCTGGATTACAGCGACGCGGCAGCCGCCGCGATCCGTGCGCTAAGTGCCGAGGGTGCCCAGGGCGCCAGCAGGCCGGCGCACCGGTACTCGCTCGCGGACTTCGGGCTCAGCGGCGAGCAGGTCGACGAGCGGTTCAACGGCGATGCCCGCGGTTAGCCACGTCGCTACCGCGCCTTGGGTGCCCGGGTGAGTTCCCTGACTCCGAAAGGATGCCGAGCGCAGCCGGCAGCCCGCTTCACCAAGCTGTGTTCCTAGCCGCGCGCGACCTCGACTTCTGCAGTTTGCGAGACCGGCTGCTTGTACCAGCGCCCAGGGCTGTCCTCGATGAACGCGATCAGGCCGTCCCTGCCGAGCAAGCGCGTCTCAATCCGGGACACCAGCATCTCGACGCCGCTGGCGAGCCGGACGCGATCGCCCGCTCGCACGTCCGCCGCCGTAACAGTTGTCCATGATTCAGCAAGTCGCCATCTTGCCAGGCCCGGATGCTGTCCATATCGGCCAGCCGGGTTCGTCGTCTGGGTGGTCAGGTTGGGCGACCGAAGTATGCAGGGGCTACGTCGGTCGCCTAATAGCCGTCGATCATGCAGTCGTAATTGACTTGTGCGGCGTCGGGCTTGACCTGACTCGCATAGAACCGGGTCGCGGCCGCTGACTGCGGTACACCGCCGTAATCCTCGGAGTGCCGGACCGCTTCCTGGAGCGTCAGCAGGTCGCCGGCGAGCCTGGGATCGGATCCGTTCTGGGCCTCATATACGGCGCCGCTGAGATCGGCAATGCCCTGGTAGCGGGGATTCTGCCAGCTATTGAAGATCTGGCACGCCTGGGAGGTCATGCTGGGCGGGGCTGGCATCGTCCACATACCGGGCATCCCCGCGATTGTGATGGTCGACAGCGCGATGATGGCGCAGGCGACTGCCTTGACGACCGCGTGCGTCGGCGGACTGGACGGCGGTCTGGCAGGCTTGCGTACCGGCTGCGGGAGCGGCCAGGCAGGGATGTCGTCGGTGAGCGCCCTCAGATCGCCCCAGGTCCGTGAGGCCAGCGTCTGTCCGACCCGCAGGTCAAACTCGTCTTTGGTCAGCCTGCCCTGGACGAAAGCGGCCTTCAGCATGTCGAGCACGCGCTCGCGGTCACTATCAGACGCTCTCAGCCGGTTACGGCCCGCTGCGGCAGCAATAATCCGGTCGTCCGTCCTCACCGCTGCCCCCTTTTCTGGTGCGCGGCGGGCAAAGCGCACCCAAGGTTGCCGTGTGCTGGCTATGGCTTCCAGGTTAAGACTGTCACCCGCCCCGTGTCTCCCGCGGGTTCGGGTTGCGCCGGACGGCCCGACCCGCGGTGGGCAAAATGACCTGGCCTAATATTGCCCAGGTCGAGGTCGCAGGTGTGTTCCCTGGCCTGCCTGGGCGCGCGGGGGTGTTGTTGCCGGATTGTGAGCGGCAAGTCAGGGGTATCTTTGCACGCACCACGAGGCACCAGTTAGGCTTGCCTTACCTTAATTGACGCGACAAATGGGACTTCCGGAGGGCGCAGGGTGCTTGCGACGCTAGTGATCTTCCTGCGCGAGGGAGTCGAAGCCAGCATGATCGTCGCGATCCTGCTGGCTTACCTCAATCGCATCGGGCGGCGGGACCACTTCCGTGACGTGTTCCTCGGCGTGGGCGCTGCGCTGCTGCTCGCGACCGCTGGTGGTGCTATCGCCTACGAGACCATCCGCAGCTACGACGGGTCTCGCGTACAGACGATCTTCGAGACAGCCACGTACCTGGTCGCCGCGGCCGTGCTGACGTACATGACGTTCTGGATGCGCAAGCACGCCCGGTCGTTGTCAAAAGAACTACGCGAGCGGGCCGAGGCGGCTCTGGACGGCCGGGCCAGGTGGGGCCTCGGACTGCTCGCTTTCCAGGCGGTGGGGCGCGAGGGCCTGGAGACCGTCGTGTTCACCCTGGCGATCATCTTCTCGACCTCGACCGCTGGCGCCCTCACCGGGGCGCTGATCGGCCTGGCTGGAGCGCTGGGGATCGCGTTCGTGATCTACCGGCTTGGCCACAAGCTCAACCTGTCGAGGTTCTTTACGGTCATCGGCGTGCTGCTGATGGTGTTCGCCGCTGGCCTGCTTGCCAACTCCGTCGAGAACCTGCAGCAGCTCGGCTGGCTGCCGGTGCTCGCTGCGCCGATGTGGCACTCAGCGCAGCTGTTGTCGGAGGACAGCGCGTTCGGTGACGTGCTGCACAGCTTCTTCGGTTACAGCGACGCGCCGACCCCGCTGCAGCTTCTGATCTACCTTGGCTACCTGGTCGTGGTGGTGATCGCTTTCCTCGGGATCCGGGCCCGGCGGGGCGCGCGAACAACCCAGTCGCAGGCCGCAACGCGCTGACCACCGGGCTGGCGCGTGAGCAGGCCGCAGGAGGTCGCCGGGCTGCCCGCACGGCCCCGGCATGTCTACTGGGTCGGTGGCGGGAGCGGTTCCGGCAAGTCGGTCGTTGCCCGGCGCCTAGCGTCGCGGCACGGTCTGCGCCGGTACGCGACCGACGACATGATGGCGGATCATGCCAGCCGGAGCGCACCTGACGAATGCCCGTCCCTGACCAAGTTCGCGTCAGGTTGCCCGGCCTCTCAGCCACGCGGCGGAGCAGGGAGAGCCTTTTCCATATAGATGCGCCGGTAGCCATCTTCCACGCGCCGGTCAATCTCGCTGTAGCCGAGCCGAGCGTAGATCGCCTGGTTCTCGGTCATGACTTCGTTTGTGTACAAAGCAAGACGCCCGATCCGGAGCTTTCTAGCTTGTTCCTCCGCGAACTCCATCAATCGTCGTCCCAGGCCGTTCCCCTGTTCGTCGGGGTGGACGGCAACGTTCTCGATCAGGATCACATCGTCAGTCTCGGTGAGCGAGATCAGGCCGATGACGGGGCTTCCGGTCACCCAGATGGCACCAGTTTCGACGGCCCGGCGGTAGTCGCGAACAAGCGGTGCAGGTGGTCTATCCATTCGGGTGAGGTATTTGTGGTAGGCAGCCGAGATGACGCGCTGAATTGCAGGCAGGTCTGCCTCGCTGGCTCGCCTGAACTCGACCGGCTGATTCGCCGCGGTCATTGCTGGAACCTCAGTTCCAGGCTGGACGAGCTGACATTCCGATCATCGAGCGGCTTAAGAAAGCGCCCTGAGCTATCGCTGGTGGACGGGTAACCGAGTTGGGTAAGGAGAGCAGCTATCTGCTGTGCGTCACCGCGCTCTGCTTCGCGGGTGGCGGGGTCGGTGTTCGTGCTCATGGTGTCCTAGTCTGCTTGGTCTCCCGGATGGCTGCCGCGTACCTGGGCCGCATGTTGCTATGTACAGACAGCCGGTATATACCTAGTGCGTGAGTGAGCTGCCGTTGCGCGAGCCGACGTTCCTGATCCTCACCGCGCTAGCAGCCGGCCCGCAGCATGGCTACGGGATCATGACAGACGTCGCGCAGATCTCCGGGGGGCGTGTCCGGCTGCGCGCGGGGACGTTGTATGCGGCCCTGAACCGGCTCGCCACTGACGGCCTGGTCGAATTCGACCGGGAGGAAATCGTGGACGCGCGACTGCGACGCTACTACCGGCTGACCTCGGAGGGCGCCCGGTGCCTTCAACAAGAGGTGGACCGGATGCGCAGCACCACAACGGTGGCTGCCCGGCGGCTGAGGCTGCTTGGCGGCACGCCATGACCGGCGCAGGCGAGCAAGAGAAGGCAGGCAGAACTGTGGATGACCGCTTCCGGACCTCCGATGCCGACCGCGACCGCGCCGCTACGCTGCTGCGGGAGCATTTCGCCGCGGGCCGTCTGGATGCCGTTGAACTGGGCGAACGGCTGGCCGCGGCGCTGAACGCTCAGACTTTCGGCGATCTGCGCCGCGTCCTGGCCGACCTGCCAGAGCCCGGGCCGGCACTGCAGCAGCCCTGCCGCCTCCAGCCGGACAGGGGCGGGCTGGAGCGCTGGTACCGGCGGCTGCTGGCCTGCTACCCGGCCGCCTACCGGCGTGTCCATGAAGAGGAAATGCTCGCGGTGCTGATGACCGCCGCACCTAGCTGGAAGCCACGGCCAGGGATCGCCGAGGCCGCCGACCTGATCTGGGGCGCGCTGCGGGTCAGGTGCCAGCCATCTCGTAACGGCGCCGAGCCCGGCTGGCGAGACGCTCTGGCAGTAGTCAGCGTCCTCTTGCCGTTGATTGTCTTCGTAACCACCGTGGCTCAAACGGCCTGGTTTTTGACTGTAGTGCACGCCGAACCGGACGCTTTCAGTGGCAGATTCCCGCCGTGGCTTCTGAACGCGCTCGCGGGCTCGCTCGCTATGCTGGCCCTGGCTCTGCTGCGGCTTCAGCGCACTGCCACCCGTGGGGCCGTGGCTTTGCTGATCGGGCTCGCCTATCTGGCCGTATCGAGTTACCAGGTGGGAGCACCTGATCCGGGCCAGCTTTCAACGATTGCTGGCCCCTACCTCCTGTTGGCACTGGGGCTCCAAATGGTCGCCGCGACCGCATCACGCGGCCCCCGACGCGGACTGCAACTCCTGACATGGAAGCACGCGGCCCTCACCGTCATCGCGGCGGTCACGGTCGCCATCACCAGTTACCCCTGGACTCTCATCGTGATACCCGTCATTTGCGCCGCAATGGTGCTGACTTCCTCGCTGGGCCGATGGCTGCTGGTGTTGCTCGCTGTCCCACTTGGGCCGTATGTCGCCACCCCGAACCTCTACGCCAGTCCTTGGGGACCGCATATGGGTCTCTACCTCGCGCCGCTGATGGGCCCCGGCTCCCCAGGGCCGGCAGGTCAGGCCTACGTGCTGGCCGCACTTTTTCTAGGCGTGTTCGTGATAGCGGCCTGCCGCGATTCCTTGCGATCGCGTCGGCTAGCCCGGCCTTCTCAGTAGGCGCCGCCAGTACGTGTTCTTACATTGGGTAGGAAGTTAGCCAGTTCCTTGACGTGGGGGCGGGGCTACCGACCCAGGCGCGCCGCCGGACATCGTGGTCCGGAGCCGCGACGCCCGCCGCGTGTACGACAACGCCGGTTGCCTACGACTTCGACGGTTTCCTCGCAGAAGTCGGCCGCAAGGCCAGCTCCGCTCTGACTCGCTCCAGCCGTTAGGCCTAGCGATGCTCAGGGGTGAGGTCGACAATGCAGAACCGGTTCCCGTCGGGATCTTCCAGCACAATGAAGTCCGGATCCTCCGGGAAGCTGTCCCAGTCGACCCGCCGGGCGCCGAGCGACACGAGCCGGGCTGCCTCGGCCTCCTGTTCGCTGACGTCGGCGGCATGCAAGTCGAAGTGCAGGCGCGGGTGCGTTTGCGGCGGCGTTTGGCTGAGCTGGAGGGCTATCGCCGTCCCGGCGTGGACTGGCGGCACGAGCACGTTCGCCCAACCGCCGAATCCATCCTGGCGCAGCGTGTAACCGAGGGCCGCTGACCAGAATGCTGCCGCTCGCTGCACATCACTGACCCCGAGGACCACTAAGCCAAAGTTCAGCACGGGCTGAGCTTAGCGAGAACGATGGCTTGGGCGAGAGCTCCGTCACCGGCCCCGAGGCGCGTCAAGCGGAGTCCCCGGAATCCTCCGCCTCGGCCATCGCGCGGATGACCTGCCCGTTGACGGGTTCGATGGGGACGCGCCGGCTGGTCACGGCGACGTGAACCCGGTTGTTGTCGAGTTCCACGACCAGCGACGCGGATCCGGCGGGTCCGCTGCCGGCCGCTCCCGCCACGCCCAAGGATTCGTTGATCCTCCACCCGAAGCCTGTGCGCACCGGATGACTGTCCGGGCCCGCGTGCGGCCGGAGCGCCTCGTCGGCGAGCGCAGGCGGCAGCAGCGACGACCAGCCGGCGCCGAAACGCACCAGATCGGCTGCTGTCGCCCACAGGCCTGCGAGAGCGGGCACCGTGCTGACCGTCGTGGGGGTCTGGCTGAAGGAGCTGTCCTCCTGGACGTAGTAGCCAGTGATCGCCTCGGAACCTGCTGCGGGCCAGCTGGCCGGGAACCAGGAGCTGGTCATCCCGAGCGGCTCGAGCACCAGGCGGGCCGCCGCGTCGGGGTAGGTGAGTCCCGTCACGTCGGCGATCAGCTGCCCGAGCGCCGCGTATCCGCCCGCGGGACTGGCGAACGTTCCACGTTCGCCGCTGCGTGCCAGCACCTGGCCGACGAGCGACCCTAGGTCAGGGACCGTCTCGGCGAACAGCGGGGTCGGGTTGCTCACGCCGCCGGTCCGCGTGAGTAGTTCCCGGACCGTGACGGCGTCGTCAGCGAGCCGGACGGTGCGCAGATGGTCGTTAGCAGGATGGTCGAGGCCGAGGCGGTCATCGGCGACCAGCCTCAAGACCGCGGTGGCGGTGATCGCCACAGTGATCCCGTACACGGGGAACCGGTGACTCGTTCGCAGGACCTCGGCCCTGTCCAGGTTTGCCCAGCCGTTGGCGACCGTCCACGGAATGCCGTAGCGGGCGTTCCCGCCCAGAGCCAGGGCGACAAGGCCAAGCTCAGCGAACGCGGTGCCCCCCACCCGGGCCGCCGCCGCGGGAACCTCGCCCGACGTGCTGGCTGAGGGTGCCGCGATGCGGGCGTCGGTGATCGCCTGTTTGCCCGGAAACACCCGGAGCCCGGTCAGCCGGTGCGGCGATTCAGGCTCCGTTGTTGCCGCGATTTGCATGCCGCCCGATACGGCCTGGGCCGCGAGCTGCCGGTCGGCGATGACGGAGAGGTCCCTGCGGAATCGCTTGCCCCTGAGGGTGGCGGGCAGCTCGTCGGCCGGGAGCCTGGTGAGAACGCTCTCGTGGAAGTGCTCGCGCAGCTATTGGTCGGTGGGCGGTGACCAGGCAGGCCGGTCCGCGTCGCGGAACCGGGATACCACCCATCTGATCTGCCGGAGCGCTGGGCCGTCCGGCTCCGGCTGGCTGGTGATGTGCTCCTTGAGCGCGGCCCAGCTTGACAGTCCATGCTCACGGGCAATGGCCAGCTGGGCATCGTGCAGCGTGCCGAACTCGCCCGCGGACAGACGACGTCTGGCCTCGAGCTTCAGGTAGCGGAGATTCGGCCGACCGGGAAACGAGCGTGGCTGATCGGACATGGCAGTCCTTCCCTCAGGCCCGCGGATCCGCGACATCGGGCGGGAAAGACAATCCGCCGATCACGTTGCATGCAGCCGGTGAGCTTGAAGCTCTGCCCGCGGATCCAGAGGCGGCCGGACCACCACTGCCGTGTACGGTACCCCGATTCGGAGTCGGCCATCAACCGCCTAAGTCAGGTCCGACGGCCGGGAGCTGAGGCAGGCGAGACGATCGGCTGGTCAGGCCTTCCCCGTCGGCGCGGCGCCACGATGACAGGGCACTTGGATCGCCGGATTACCCGCAGGGTGACGCTCCCCAGCAGTCGCGTGAACAGCTCGCCTCGGCGCGGGCTGCCGAGGACGATGAGATCGGCATTGAATGCTCTCGCCTCCGCGAGTATTGCCTCGGCGACCCGGTCGACGGCGGCATAACGGACGTCCCCGCCAGCCGCGAGGCCGGCCATCCGCAGGTCGAAGACTGCAGCATCGGCGACGAACGCTGCTTCACTCCCGGTCTCGCGCGCGTACCAGCTGAACCCGGAGACTTCACGCAATCTCAGATGCAGCACTCGCACCTGCGTCGTTCCGTCAGTGGCGACGTTTTTCACCAGATCGAGCGCTGCCGGATGCTGGCCGAAGCCGTCGATCGCCACCAGGATCCTCGCGAACATCCGTCCCCACGCGGCCTTCACACGGCTCT
>DASXIA010000270.1:0-13840 GCA_036488155.1 Streptosporangiaceae bacterium
AGTCGGGCTGGGCGTGCTCCCGCTGCAGTTCCTCGGCAATCGAGGCGAGGTCACTGAGGCTGGCCCCGTTCGCGGCGGCGGCGAGCAGCTCGGCGTCGGCGTCGTCGCGGACAGCCTCCGGCAGGGTCCGGGTCCAGTCCATGATCTGCGCCGCCCACGACGGCGACAGGCTCCCGCCGGCCAGCGCGGCAGCGACCAGCGGGTGGCCGGTCAGCCGGTGCATCCACGACACCTTCGTGCCGGCGGCCCGCCGGGTCGCGGCGCACTGCCAGGTCAGCCACACCCGCGGGGACCGGTGCCCGTCCCCGGCCAGCCCCCCGCCCGGCACGGCGAACGCCGAAAGGATCCGGGCATGCGCCGCGGTCTGCTGTGACTCCGCGACCGCCAGGGCGCGCAGGCAATCCGCCTGCCGCCCGGCCGGCCATTCGGCCGGGTTGGCGTGCGCCAGGAAATCCAGCGTCGCCGACAGCAACCTCAGCGCCTGCGCCGGATCAGTGACTTGCACGTCCGGCGAGCCAACGCGAGCATCGGTGCCCGCCTGGGCGGTGCCGGACCCGTGGGCGTTAGCAGATGCGGTGGTAACGGAGGCAGCAGCAGGCAAAGCAGTGGCGTCCGTCTCGGAGCCGACGGGGTAGGTGCCGCCGTACTCGCTGGTGCTGGCACAGGCCGAATGGATGTCCATGGCGGGGTTGGCCGTGACCGCGGATGTGGTCGCCCGCTTGCTGCCGTCGCCCTGGCTACCGGGCGAGTTCGCTGCAGGCGCGGTGGCATTACCTAACGGCGCGAACGCGCCCGCCGACAACCCCGCACACGCCGAGATGCTGCCAGCCCGAGCCGCACGCTCGGACTTGCGTCTACGCCCGCGGGAGCCCGCTCCAGTCGGCACCGAGGCAGAGGCACAGGAAGCGGAATTTCGCGCCTGGTCCGGTGCGGCAGCACCAGGGCAAGCGTCACGTGGAACACCGGGAACGTCCCAGCCTGGATCCGTCATCGCGCACCTCCCTTGGCGGTCAGCCTGCGAACCAGCAACCTTCATTCCGATTTGATGTTATCGCTAGGCTCCGACATTTTTAGGATGCCTGTTCGATGTCGGCTCGATCGTCTTCTCGAGCTAGGCCACTACAAGCTAGGGGCCGTCAGGCACGAGGCCTCACCGCGGGCGTTCCCTGGTTAGGCTGGCTACGGCCGCGCGGGGATCGTGTGGGCAGCTCGTCGGGTTGCTGGCAGTATGGGCACGGGCGCTGTCAACGCCGCCACCGCGATCCGGCAGGGCGCCTGTGACCAGGCGGCCGAACGGCGAGGAGAGTCAAGATGCCGCAACCAAAGCGCGGGCTCGGCAAGGGCCTGGGAGCGCTGATCCCAACGGGCCCGCCTGCTTCGGTTTCGGCTGCCGGTGTTGCTGACCATCCGGCGGCCTGGCCGTCAGGCGACGCCGACGCTGCGCCCGAAATTTCCGGTGCGTACCTCGAAGAAATCGCCGTGGACGCGGTCACGGCGAATCCGCGTCAGCCCCGGCAAGCGTTCGATGAGGACTCGCTGGCGGAGCTCGCTGCGTCGATTGAAGCGGTCGGATTGCTGCAACCCGTCGTGGTGCGCCGGGCCGCGTCGGGCCGGTATGAGCTGATCATGGGCGAGCGGCGCTGGCGGGCCTGCCAGCTTGCCGGGATAGACGTAATCCCGGCAATCGTGCGCGAGACTTCAGACGACGACATGCTCCGGGAAGCTCTGATCGAGAACCTCCACCGCGAGCAGCTGAATCCGCTGGAGGAAGCGGCGGCTTACCAGCAGCTTCTGGACGACTTCTCGGCGACTCATGAAGAACTGGCGCGTCGTATTGGCCGATCCCGGCCGCATATTTCCAATACGATCCGGCTGCTGCACCTGCCGCCAGCAGTGCAGAAGCGTGTGGCGGCGGGCGTGCTCAGCGCCGGGCACGCGCGGGCTCTGCTCAGCGTCGAGGATCCGGAAGCTCAGGAACAGCTGGCGCACCGGATCGTGGCGGAGGGGCTCTCGGTCCGGGCTACCGAGGAGATCGTCGCGCTCGGGGCCCAGCCGGCAAAGGGTCCCCGCACCCCTGGTGCCAGGGCTCCGGTCGCCCCCGGCCTGAAGGACCTTGCTGATCGGCTGTCCGACGTCTTTGAGACGCGCGTCAAGGTAGAGCTTGGCCAGCGTAAGGGCAAGATCGTGGTCGAGTTCGCCTCGCTGGAGGATCTTGAGCGCATTGTCCGGAGCATGTCTCCCGACCTGGCTCCCGCCCGCCAGCTAAGTCAGGGTGGCTAGCAGGGCCAAGGTCGTGGCCGGCTGAGCCAGGGTGGCCGGGAGGAAGCGCGGCCGCTCTGACCCGGTGGCCAACCCGCGAGCCGGCACGGGCTCCGGCTGCGCCGCTGGCTCCGGCTAGGCTTCGGTTCCGTGGCGAACATATCGGGCAAGAGTTTCGGCAGCGACAATCATGCTGGAGTGCACCCAGCCGTCATGGCAGCGATCATGGCGGCGAATGAGGGGGACGCCGTAGCGTACGGCGATGACGACTTCACCCGGACCGCGATAGCCCGGCTGTGTGACGCGACCGGGGCGCAGAACGGCCAGCTGGTCTTCACCGGCACTGCAGCGAACATCCTTGGCCTGAGCCTGATGGTCCGGCCATACGAGGCCGTCATCTGCGCCGAATCGTCGCACCTGAACGTCGACGAGTGCGGTGCGGCAGAGCGCGTCCTCGGATGCAAGCTGCTGCCAGTGCAGACTCCTGACGGCAAGCTCACTCCCGGCCTGATCGCAAGCAGGTTGACCGGCCGCGGCGACGAACACCGCGTGCAGCCGCGCGTGATCCAGCTCGCGCAAGCGACGGAGCTCGGCACCTGCTACTCGCTGGACGAATTGCGGGAACTCCGGGCCTTCGGGCAGGAGCAAGGCTTGCTCACCTATATTGACGGCGCCCGGATCGCCAACGCTGCCGCGTACCTGGACTGCTCCCTCGCTGACATCGCCGCGTATGCCGACGTGCTGAGTTTCGGAGGCACCAAGAACGGTGCACTCGGCGTCGAAGCCGTCCTGACGATGACCGACGGTCTTGCAAACGGCGCCCAGTACCACCGCAAACAGCAAATGCAGCTGGCTTCCAAGATGCGCTTTCTCGGCGCGCAGGCGGCAGCGTTGCTGGCGGACGGACTGTGGCTTGCCAGCGCGAGCCATGCCAACGCGATGGCCGCACGCCTCGCCAGTGCGCTCGCTTGCCTGCCGGGTGTCCGGCTCGCCTACCCGGTCCAGACGAATGGGGTGTTTACCGAAGTCGACGAGCAGCTCGCGCTGCGGCTGGAGAAGGACTTCAACATTCACGTCTGGTCTGCGACTGACGACGGGAACTGCATCGTTCGGTGGATGACAGCCTTCGACACCTCAGCCGCGGATGTCGATCGGCTGGCTGAAGCGATCGAGGCGAGCATCGTTTCACGTGAAACCTGACATCGCGTGACGGCCGGGGTGGCGCCATATTCGTGTCTCTGCGGTAAGTATCTGGCCAGTAACTGAATGCCCAAAAAGCCCGGCAGGGCAGGGTCGCTTTGGCATCCGGTGGGTACGATGAGCCTCGGCACGGGCTCCGCTCACGCAAGCGCCCGGCCACAGGTCATCATTAATGGCCTCGTCACGGCCTTTCGACCGGCAGGGGTAGCACGTGTCGCGCCGACTTGCGAGTATCACGCTGGATAATCTCGATGACCTGCCGCCTAAGTGCCGCCGCTGCGTTTTCTGGGAACTCGACCCAGTCAGCCAGGCCCGCGCAATTGAGGTCGGTGATCCGGCGCTCGAGAAGGAAGCCTGGGTTTCCTCGGTCCTGCTCGAATGGGGTAGCTGCGGCAAGATCGTGTACGTGGATGGAGTCCCGGCCGGTTACCTGACCTACGCACCACCGAGCTACGCCCCGCGATCCGTGGCCTTTCCGACGAGCCCGGTCAGTGCTGACGCAGTCCTGCTGATGACTGCGAACGTGATGTCGGAGTTCGCCGGCGGTGGCCTCGGCCGCATCCTGGTACAAGCTCTGGCAAAGGATCTCACCCGGCGCGGGATCAAGGCGATCGAGGCATTCGGCGACAGTAAGTGGACGCAGCCTTCGTGCGTAGTGCCCGTCGACTTCCTGTTGTCAGTCGGCTTTAAGACAGTCCGGCCGCACCACCGGTACCCTCGGCTGCGCCTGGAACTCAAGACCGCGCTGTCCTGGCGCGAGGATGTCGAGGTCGCCCTGGAGCGCCTGCTCGGGTCGATGCAACCCGAACGCTCGCTGCGGCTTGCCTGAGTCCGGCAACGAAAGTCACCGGGTAAGGCGCACTAGCTGCCACTGCGCACCCTGTCCACCGGCATTCCGCCTTGGGGTTCGGGAGCGGGAGCGACGGTGCCGTGTTCGTACAGACCGACAACACCGCCGGGAACGCGGTCGTCGCCTATCACCGTTCGTCTTCCGGGACGCTGACGAAGGCCGGCTCTTACCAGACGGGCGGGCTTGGTGGCCAACTGACTGGTTCGGTTGTCGACCATCTGGCTTCCCAGGGCTCGCTCGCGCTCGGCCGAGCGGGCGGGCTGCTGGTCGCGGTCAAGGCCGGAAGCAACACGATCTCGGTATTCGGAGTCCGCAGTGACAGACTCCGCCTGCAGAAGGTGACTAGCTCGGATGGCGCCTTCCCGGTGAGCATTAGCATCCACGGGGACCTGGCGCCGGAATAGGTTCCCAACGCTCTGTCCATGGCGTCGGCCAGGCCGAACGTCCCGGCCAGTTCCGCCGCCCGCTGGTGCGTCTGGCGCCGCCGCAGCCCGGCGAAGCGGCCGATGAGCACCAGATTGTCCCGGCCGCGCAACTCCCTGTCCAGACCCGCGTACTGGCCGGTCAGATCGATGCGCGCCCGGGACCCGGGCGGGCTCGGCGGCGACGTCGTAGCCGAGCACCTGGCCCCGCCCAGCGTCCGGCCGGATCAGCGTGGCGATGATCCGGACCAGGGTCGTCTTGCCCGCGCCCTTTGGCCCGAGCAGTGCCGCCAGAGCGCCGCGGCCGACCATGAGGTACACGCTCTCGAGAGCGGCGCCTTCGCCGAATGCCTGGACCACGCTAAGCCAGCCGGCTGGCCGGCGCACCGCCCGACGACATAAGCTCGCTCACACTGTGAGACGAGCAGTTAGTGAGGCGACCGGACAATATGGTTGACTCAGTACATGGTTCTAGCCATGCAGCGGCGATTCCCGCTGCCGCCGATCTCGAGGCGGCTCGCGGCGCAGCGTCGAGAAGCACCGACGCCTACCAATCAGACCTGGCGGTTAGCGTGCTCGGGCAACTGTTCCGGCTGGCCCCGCGGCTGATGGACCTCCAGGACCTCGGGGCACGCCAGTACCGGCTCGGGTTCGCCCGCGGCCGGGTTCTCTGGGCGCTTCGCGAGTCCGGACCGCTGCTCATGCGGGCGATTGGCCAGGCACTCGGAATATCACCGCGAACGGTCACCGGCCTGGTCGACGCGCTCGAAGCGGACGGCTGGGTAACTCGCAGCCCGCACCCCGGTGACCGGCGCGCGACCATCATCTCGCTTACCGCCGTCGCCGACGCCACCCTGGCCCGGCTCCGCGAGCACTACGAGGGTCTCGCCCACGACTTGCTCAGTGACTTCCCCGAGGACGACCTCGCCCGCTGCCGGGCGGTCATCACAGCCCTGGAGGAGCGCCTCGACGACGCGGTGTCCGAGCGGGTCGGCGCCTTCGGCGCACCGTCCGGCCCTGGCCCGCAGGCCCGTCAAACGGACAGCGAGCCGGGCTGAGAACGCCGGAGAGGCCAGAGATGTGCCGACGGCTGCCCCTCACACCAGCCACTGTCGGCGAAGGCTGTCACGAGCATCCAGAGCCCGCATGACGCCGAACTAATCGGCGCACGCCCGCGACCGGGAGACAGTAGCGGAGTCGTGATCACAGATGTAGCAGGAGGGCGGGCCGCCCTGATGCCTGCCAGCCACCCTGGAATGCCGAGGATCAGCTCGGTGGCCTGGGTCTGCCTGCGTTTCATCGCCAGGCAGACTGAGCGCGCGGATGCGGCAGCTGCCATGAAGCGGGTTGAACGATTGTGACGTCCGGCGGAGGGCGGGGATGGGGGAGCGGGCGTAAGCGTGGCCTACGAACGCTACCCGTCTCGGGCCGGATGGGCGTTAAGTGCGCCTGCCTGTGCCAGCCCGCAGAGCATCCCCGCCCCCGCCGGAGCCGAAGACTCGAGATCAGATGAAGTCGGCGAGGTCCCGCAGCAGCGCGGACTTCGGCCTCGCGCCAACGATCTCCTTGACGACCTCTCCGTCCTTGAACACGCTCATGGTCGGGATATTCATGATTCCGTAGCGCTGGGTGACGGCAGGGTTCTCGTCGACGTTGAGCTTCACGATGTCGATCTTGTCGCCGTGCTCGGATGCGATCTCCTCCAGCACGGGGGCGACTTGGCGGCACGGCCCGCACCATTCGGCCCAGTAGTCAACAATGACCGGCTTGGTAGCTTTCAGTACCTCGGCCTCGAAGGTCTCGTCGGTCACTGCCTTGGTTGCGCCCACTTCCAGGACTTCCCTTCATCTGTTCGGTGCTGCCCGCCGAGATGGCAGACAGTCTGCGTCAGCCGGGCGGAGTCGGTTACGCCGCTACTGCGCCGGCTTGGCTCATTCATGCGGGATGATCGGCCAGCCAGCGCTCCGCGTCAATGGCGGCGGAACAACCGGTGCCCGCCGCCGTAACTGCCTGCCGGTAGGTCCGGTCGACGACATCGCCTGCGGCGAAGACACCGTCGATTGCCGTACGCGTGTACGGTTGATCGACCAGCAAGTAACCGTCGGCGTCAGTAGCAAGCTGGCCAGCGAACAAGCCGCTGCGGGGGTCGTGACCGATAGCCACGAACATTCCGGTGACCTCGAGCGTGCTCACTGCGCCGGTCTTGACGTTCCGTAGCTGCAGCCCCGTCACCCGGTCCTCGCCGAGCACTTCGGTGACCTCGCTGTCCCAGGCGAACCTGATCTTAGGATTGCCCATCGCCCGGTCCTGCATGATTTTCGACGCACGCAATGTGTCGCGGCGGTGGACGACTGTCACGCTACGGGCGAATCTGGTGAGGAACGTCGCCTCCTCCATTGCCGTGTCACCGCCGCCGATCACCGCGATGTCTTGCTCGCGGAAGAAGAAGCCGTCACAGGTAGCGCACCAGGACACGCCGTGACCGGACAGTCGCTTCTCGCCAGACACGCCCAGTTCGCGGTATCCCGAGCCAGTCGCGACGATCACGGTCCTTGCCAAGTACGTGTCCTCGCCAGCCTTGACGACCTTAGGTGTGGCCCGCAGGTCCACCTCGGTCACGTCCTCGGCGAGCAACTCGGCGCCGAAGCGTTCTGATTGCTTCCGCAGCTGATCCATCAGATCCGGCCCGAGCACGCCGTCAGGGAAGCCGGGGAAGTTCTCGACATCCGTGGTGTTCATCAGTGCACCACCGGACGTAACCGAGCCCTCGAAGACGAGCGGGCTGAGCCGCGCCCTGGCGGTATATAGCGCAGCCGTGTAGCCAGCCGGCCCGGAGCCGATGACGATTACGTCGCGAACGTCGGTCACTGCAGTCCTGCCCCTCTCGAGTGCACCGGCATAACCACCAGCCGGTTCTGGAGATTCCCCGGCAGGATGCGCCTAAAGGTGAGCGACTTTAACATGATCGAGCACATCGCTGTTGGTAGCCGAGCAAGCGTCCCCGAGTGCCCAGATCTCTGCCTCTTTCGGCGCGGTAGTCCCGCGAACCGACGCAGGAGCCGTCACAAGGATCGTGGCGGGCTGGCCCTCGAACTTGGCGCTCTCTACCATCAGCACGACCTGCCCTGGCGTGATCACCCGGTCGATACAGCCGGTTAGCTGCGCGGGAGCCGAGCCAGCCGCGGCAGTAGCGGTGCCCTCGAACGCGCTAGTGCTATGCGCGCTGCTGGTCGGTGCCAAGTTGGTGGCGAAGTTCTTCGTCGAGCCTGACCGCATTCCCTCCATTCGCGCCTCGGACAGCGTAGCTGCGGCCTGACTGGCCAGCGTCGCAGGCTGGAAATTGATGCTGGAATTCACAGTCTGGATGGTCCTGGACGAGTTGTTCTCCCGGTAAGTGACCGACGTTCCGAGCGAGACCTGGGAGGTAACCGGCGCGCTCGCCGCGGCACCGCTGGTGGCAGACGACGATGAGGAGACACCGGCGTGCGTGGCTATCGCGTAGCCGCCGAATCCGACAAGGATGATGGCAGCTGCCGTAGCCAGCACCCGGGTGGCAGGGACCGGGAACCGCCACACAGGCCGGCCAGCGCGCGACTGGCCAAGACCGCGGCGGGCCCGGCCGCGCGCGGCCGGGGCCGCCAGGTCTCTGCGGCCGGCTTCGGTGGTGGGCTCAGCGGCCACGCGCTGTGCCGCCTCGGCGGCGAGAGTGCTGTCGATCCTGAGGACCAGACTCGCTGGCATCTCTGGTAGCTGAACGCTTGACAGCAGGGCGGGAACTGCCGAGAGCTGGCTGTTGCGCTCTGTGCAGCTTGGACAGCTGGCAAGGTGACGGCTGATTCTCGCAGCCTTGCGCGACCGCAGATCGTCGGCGTCGAGCCTGGCGAGCTCGTCAAGAGTGGCATGACGATTCATAGGGCCTCATCACCCCCCTCCTGCGTAGGTTGGACGCGCGGGCCAGCCGCCCGGTTCCCGGTATCCTGGCTCGGCACTGCACCTGGTCGCAGATGCGCGAGTCTGGGCAGTAGCCGAGCCCGCCCGCGGGCGGCACGGCTCTTGACAGTCCCTTCGGACACGCCGAGCACCTCCGCAGCGTCCGCGATCGAGTAGCCGAGCATGTCGACCAGGACCAGCGCGGCCCGCTGGTCCGGGACCAGCTGGCGAAGCGCTGCCATGACGTCGATTGCGGTATCCGTAGTGCCAGACGGATCGGAGAGGGGCTGCCCGCCGGCTACCACGGCAAGCGTGTCTAGGGCCTCGTCGTCCTGACCTGCGGTCGTAGGCCGTGCGGCGCGGCGGCGCATCCGGTCAAGTGCCGCATTCACCACTATCCGGTGCAGCCAGGTCGTGACGGCGGAGTCACCACGGAAGCTCGCGGCGCGCCTGAAGGCGGCGATCATCGCGTCCTGGAGCGCGTCCGCCGCTTCTTCTGGGTCACCCAGAGTGCGGATCGCCACCGCCCACAGCCGGTCCCTGTGGCGCTCGAACAGCACGCCGAAAGCGTCTGAGTCGCCATCAACGTGCCGTTGCAGCAGTTCGGCATCAGATGCGGCGTCCTGGTCGTGCCGCGGGGAAGGCTGCACGTCACCGGGATGCCGCGGCTCTGGCAAGGAGTAGCGGCCGGATGCCTGATCGGATTCCGTGGCTCCTCCCCCCGCCATCGGCCCGCTCGCTGTGATAGCCGACTGCCTGTGACCTGCAACACACGTAGCGGCGGTGCAATGCGCTCACGGCGCTCACCATAGCGCGGCATGAATCACCGGGAAGGGAACGAGCCGACCCGCGGTCGGGCAAGCCCTCCTGACAATGATACTGAATCGCCGGACAACGCAATAGCGGCGAGGTCCCGAGGGTCGAGCACTCAGGACGTGCCGGTTACGGCGACTTTGAAGATCTGCGCCTCGAACTCGCCTCGATGACCGGCCAGTGGCGGCAGCTTGGTGAACCAGATCACCAGATACTGGCCCGAAACCGGGTGCTTGATGGTGAAGGTGTAAGTGCCTGCGACCGCGCGGGGTCCGGCCACCGTGGTCATGGACTCGAGGTTGGCCTTGCTCCGGACATCGGAGTCACCCACCTTGAGCTGGGCGATCGCACCGACCGCAGTGCCGAACGTCACCGTGACCGAACTGACCCGAGCTGGCTGGGGCAGAGTCAGGATGAAGCCAGTGCCCGACTTCAGGTTGCCGAAATGCGCACCGTACTGTCCGACGTAGTACTGGCTGCTCCAGCCTTGCGGATTGCCGTCGAGCACGTTGCCAGCCTGGGCGCTGTTCTCGTTACCGGAGTCGGCCGGGTTCAGCGCATCGAACCCACTTGCCGAGCTGGGCGTGATCGGGGTGAGGCTGCTGGCCGGCGAGCTTGCCGACGGGCTGTGGGACCTGCTGTTCGTGGGGGCCGGTGGCGACTTGCGCAGCAAATGGAGGGCGGCGGTGCTGGCGCCCGCCACGGCAATCAGTGCGACCGCGCCGATCGCGATCGCGCGCACGGAAGCGCGCCGACCGACCCGGTCGGCCTCCCGGTATGCCTCGTACCTCGGCTGGGTTTGCGGCATCTCGGCTCGCTGCCCCAGGGTGCGCTGCGCCATGGTCCGCAGCTGGCTGCTGCGCTGAGCTGACCGGTGATCCGCATCCCGGCGCGGATCGTGCTGCAGTGCGGCCGGGGGGACTTGGACTGGCGGAATGGCGGCGCTCAGCGCGGCCGCGAATTTAGCAGGCGCGGTGAACGGCTCCTGGCTGTCCTCGCCAGTCAGCGCGAGCGCGCGCTCGGTCAAGTCGTCGAGTACGGACGGCACTCCGGCCCGCACTTGACGCGGTCGCCGGGGCTGGCCATCCGACTCCGGTGCGGCCGGCAGATCCGGGTAGTCCGAACCCGGCCAGAACCCGGTCAGCACGGAGTAAAGCAGTTGACCGAGGCCCCTGGTGTCGGCGAGCTCCGGATCCTCGGACGTGACGCCGGACAATGCAGCGTCGATACCGAGGCCAGTGACCTTCACGCCACCCCCGGTGGTCCACCGAACGCTGTCCGGGCGGAGGCACAGGTGCGCCAGGCCGGCCGCGTGCGCGCCGGACAGTGCGGCTGCTGCCTCGGCCACGATCCGGGCTCCGGCAGCTGGCTCCATCGGCCCGGCCGCCACCAGTTCGGCGAGCGTGTCACCAACCGGCCACTCCAGCACGATGTAGGCGTGGTCCCAGGTGTCTTCGACGTCGAATACCTGCGTCAGCCGGGTGTCGGTCAGCCGGCTGGCGGCGCGCGCGGCGGTCACGACCTGCTCGAGCCGCGGAAATCCGGCCTCGAACGTGATGACGCTCACCGGCCGGGCGAGGATCTCGTCGATGGCTTTCCACGCAGACCAGCCCGCAGCGGCCGCAAGCCGGTCTTCGAGCCGGTAGCGGCCGCCGAGCCTGACGCCCGGTTCTGAAATGAACGTACTCATTATCGCGGTTCAAAGGCTCGCCAGCCCTCGAACCTCCCCTCGCGGGCATCGGTGATCAACGGTCTGGAGACAAAAGGTGCCGCCCACCATGCTAGGCCGCGTGAGCGCCAGCGGGCAGGCGTGTCGCTAGCCGGCAGCAAACCGTTACCCGCAGGAGACGTCATCGGCCCAGCCTGGCGCGGATCGTCCCGGTAAGGCTGGTCAGTTCCTCAATCTTCAGCGCCCGGGCGAATAGCAGGTACATGCCCACCGCGAGGCCACCGCCGATGACGACGACGACGATCGCATTCCCGGTCACTAGTCCGACGAGAATGGCCAGTAGTGCGGCGGGGAGCGCCGCAGCGTGCATGCGCACCAGCGACCGGCCGATGCGGAACCCGTCCAGCCCGCGCAGCCGCGTGGCGAGGATCCGCCAGGCAATCAGCAGCCCGGCGACATTCGATAGGCCGAACCCGGCGGCGAGTCCTGCCACCAGGTGAGACCTGAACATGCTGAGGACGATCAGGTTCGCCACGATGTTCACCATCATCGTGGCGAGGCCGATCAGCGCCGGTGTCTTGCTGTCGTGCACGGAGTAGAACACCCGGAGCTGAAGCTGGAAGATCATGTAGGGCAGCAGGCCCAGGCAGAAGATGGCGAACACCACGCCCGTCTCCCGTGCCGCGGCCAGCCCGTAGCTGTGGCGGCCGAAGAAGAGCTCGCCCAGCTTAGGCCCGAGAACGGCCAGGATCAGGGAGCTCGGCACCACGATCGCAGCGGCCAGCCGGAGCCCGCCCGAGAAGTCCTGCCGCACGAGTCCGAACCTGCGCTGCGAGGCGTGCGCGCTCATCCGCGGCAGGAGGGCGGTGATGACCGAGATGCCGACGACCGCGTAGGGCAGCTGGAACAGCAGCCAGGCGTAGTTGTACTCGGTGATTCCGGTTCCGTGATGTGTGTCGCCGGCCAGCCGGGTGGTGACGAGGTAGGCCACCTGGGTCGCCGCGATGTAGCCGAACATCCAGCCGCCCATCCGGCCGATCTCGGCTACCTCAGCCCGCCGGAAGTCCAGCCGGGGATGCCAGCGGAAGCCGACTCGCCGCAAGGCCGGCACTAGTGCCACGGTCTGCGCCACGATGCCCACCGTCGTGCCGATGCCGAGTAGTGCGACGCCGGCACCGTGGATCGGCGGATTTTTGCTCTGACCATCCGCGGCGACGTACAGCCCGAGCACCGCGATCACGACGATGTTGTTGACGATCGGTGTCCACATCGGCGCCGCGAAGCTGCTGCGCGAGTTGAGAATCGCGCCGATCAGAGAGCTCACCCCGTAGAAGAAGATTTGCGGGATGAAGAAGAACGCAAGGATCTCGGTGAGGTGCCGGGTGGCACCGGTAACCCCGCTGCCGCTGTAGATGGCCACGATCGGGACGGCAGCCAGCGTCGCCACCACGGTGATGCCCGCTAGCGCGAAGGTGATCAGCGTGAACATCCGCTGGTCGTAGCTCGCGCCGCGGTCGGCGCCCCGTCTGCCTGCAGCCACGATCAACGGCACGATAACGCTGGTCAGAATGCCGCCGAGGGCCAGGTTGTAGACAACGTTGGGCATCGTGTTGGCCAGGTTGTAGGCGGAGGCGATGCCCAGCGAGCCGAGTGCGGATGCCTGCACCAGCGTGCGAATGAACCCGGTCAGCCGCGAGCCCAGCGTGCCGACCGCCATTACTCCGCTCGACCGGACGACCGACGCCGAGCCGCCATCGGCGGCCGTGCGCGGTCCAGTCGGCCGCGGTCCTGGCCCGGCCGGACGTACCCCCGGTTGCCGGGCGCCGGGCGGCGCTGGTCCCGGCGGCGCAACAGGAGGCAGTGGCCGACCGGGGCGGGGAGCGCGGTAGCCATCGGGAGCGTACGGCAGCGCCTGGGTTGTGCCCTGCGCCTCGTAGCCTGGCTCTTCGTAAACAGGTGGCCGACGGGCTGGCGCCTGGTGCGGCGGTGCCTGATACCCCTGCGGCTGATAGCCGGGCGGGTCGTGGGTGTGCGGGGGGCCGTATCCCGGTGCGCCGGCATAACCCGCAGGACCGTAACCCTGCGGATCGTAAGCCCGCGGATCGCTGCCGGGCTGCTGATAGCCCGATGAGACTACCCGGCGGGGCTGCGTGCGGGGTGGTGGCTGGCCGGCCACGCGGCGCCGCATGCCAGGCGGCTGCGCACTGGGCGGCCTGAAGTTGGGGCCAGCCTGGGTTTCATCCTCGGGCCTGGAATGGCGTCCATGCCGTCCGCTACGCCGGTCGGTCCGGCCGGGCGGAGCCTGCGCCGCGCCGTCGTAGCTGACAGCTGCCGGATCTGCCCTGTTCCCGTGCTGGTGGTATTGATCTTCGAACCGGAACGTCCGATTACCATCGTCGGCCCAGTCGTCGGCCCGGTCGCGCCCGGCTCCGTTACGAGTTGCGCTGTCACCCCAGTCGACGTCGGACAGGTCGATGTGCCAGCCGGTGTCGTCGAACAGCGGACCCGTGTAGTCCTGGCCAGCACTCCAGCCCGGCACCGCGGGCCGGACGTCCCAGCCCCGGCCGCCGGAGTCCGGATAGGAATCAGACTCAGGCACCCCGGTGGTCATCAGCCTCCAATTGTCACGGTCCGGGCGCACCAGCTGCACCAAGCTCAGTGCGTTCAGCCATGACGGTATCCGGTTCCGCCGGCTCC
>DASXIA010000272.1:0-24783 GCA_036488155.1 Streptosporangiaceae bacterium
CGCCATCCTGGCGAGTTGCACCCGTGAGTTGACGTCCAGCTTCCAGTAGATATGGCGCAGGTGAAACGCGACGGTGTGCGTGCTCAGGAACAGCCGCCCCGCCACCTGCCGGTTGCTCAGCCCCTGAGCAACCAGGTCCGCGATCCGCTGCTCGGTCTCAGTCAGGCTCTCCCAGCCGTATGCAGGCTTGTCAGCGCGTTTCCAGTGGTGCAGCCTTACTCCGGCGACGCGCAGCTGCGACCTGACGCGGGCCATCGCGCCGACCGTGCCTAGCTCTTCGTAGAGCGCATATGCCTCACGCAGCCAGGCCACCGCGTTGTCCTGATTTCCCCGGCAGGCCCAGGCCAGGCCGGCATCCTCGGTCGCCTTCGCCCGCGCCAGCGGAGCCCGGTAGGTGCTGGCGGCCTGTTCCAGAGATGCTGAATCGCGGTCGACCAGGCCGCGGGCGTGCGCGGCGGCGGCTGCCAGGTCGCTGTTGCCCGGCCTGGCCTCAGCCAGTTGCTGTGTTGACTTGGCCAGCCAGGCGGCCCTCGAACGATCGCCATCGGCCAGCGCGCCGCGTACGAGCAGTACTGCCGCGTCGGCGTCGGACGAGCCGCCACCACCGAAAAGTTTCAGCCTCAGCTGCTCTTCCAGATCACGTACATATGTCTGCGAGTCAACGCTGAAGCTCATTGCATGCACCTCGCTTCGTTGCAGTGATCGCCTCAGCATTGGCGATGCCGGCGCCGGCGCGCACCGTCCCGCCCGGGCGAACCTGTTGTCCTGGCAGGACAAGTAATGACAGCTGGCCTGGTCAGGCCTGGCGCAACGCCTGCAATGTCCGCCATGCCCGAGTAGCCAGCTGTAGGTTGAACTGAGTATCCGGACTGCTGAGGTCGTAACCGGATACCTCGCGGATGCGCCTGAGCCGGTATTTGAGCGTGCTGCGGTGCACCGAGAGAGCGGTGGCAGTCGGCTCGTAGCTGCCGCCGCGGTCCAGGTACTCGCTCAAGGTCCGGACCAGCTGGGCACCGTGCACGCCGTCGTAGTCCAGCAAGGTACCGAGCCAGTCGCGCGTGAACGACTCCATCGCGGAGGCATCAGTGTCAGTGGCCAGTATCTGGTACACGCCGAGATCGTCGAACAGCGTGACCTGGTCGCTGCCGCCGACGGCTTTCTGAATGCGCAGGGCAAGCTGCGCCTCGCGGTAGGAGCGCGGGAAATCCCCGACCTCATGGCAGCGCCCGCCCACGCCGATGCAGCAGTGCGCACCATGCAGCTCAGTCACGACCGAGGCGCGGAAACCCTGCCAGCACGTCTCCGCGTCCGCCAGCAAGATCACGTCGGTTAGCCTGGCGGCGAGCAGTGACCCCACCCGGTGCGCGGTCGCAGCTCTCCGCACGGCGTCCAGGAAGACGTCAATCTCCTCGCCGGCGCCGGGGTGGCCTTCAAGGGCGACCACACGGTGCGGCCGGCCGAGGTCATAGCCCAGCGCCTGGGCCCGGTTAACAGCGCCGGGCCCTTCCTCGCCGATGACTAGCTCAAGCACGAGGTTGCTGCGCGCGCGGGCCCGCGACTCGCTCACCGTCCGCAGCCTCGCAACCTCCATCGCCAGCACCGTGGTGGCATGCTCGATGGCGACCCGTTCCGCTTCCCCGGCGGTTCGCTCCGGATCGGCCAGGACGAGCACGCCCACCGGGGTACCCGACAGCCTGGCCACCGAGATCAGCCGATCGCCGTCCCTGACCGGACCAGGCGCGTCCATCGCCTGCCGCAGCAGCCGGCTCCGGCTCTCGGCGCCGCGCTGTGCGGATGAATCGGACAAGTCAGGACCAGCCCACGTGATGAGGTTGCCGAACGAGTCCTCGATCCCGGCGGGGTGTTCGGTGAGCTCGTAGACCGCCCTGGCGATGCCTTCCTCGCCCTCGCCACGCAAGGCCACCTGGGTCAGCCGGTCATGGATCTCTATGCTGCGGCGAAGTGCGAGGTTTGCCGCCCGCAACTCGGCTGCCTGCGCTCGCTCACGGGCATGCAGCCGTGCACTCGCCAGCGCGACGCCCGCGTGCTCGGCCAGGGACTGAAGCAGAAAATGCTCTCCTTCAGCCAGCTCACAGTCAGCGCTCACGACCAGGCAGCCCGCCCTGCCGCTGGCAGCAGGAATCGGATAGACCCAGGCCCAGGAGGAGCCAGCTGACGCGACCCGGGCGCCATGCGCGGGCAGCGCCGCACACCGCACGTCTGCTGACGGAATCTGGCGTCCTGGTCGCCCGATATCCTGCCATACCTGGTCAAGCAGGATGCCTTCGGTCCGGCAAGCGGTCAGCGACTCGGCCGCCTCCGCCACCAGCTGCAGAATGCGGGCCTGGTCCTCCTGCTGGGTGAGTAGCCGCGACAGCATCAGAAGCTTCCTGAGTGCTGCAGACTGACCGCCTCCCGTGCCCTCGCTGTGGGCCATCGTTACGGCCTCCTGACGGGACCCAGGACTCCATCGCTGTTACATAGTGTAATCCGGCGATTACATCTGGCTCGCTGGCTGATCACGGTGCTGGCCAACCACAGTGCTGGCCAACCACGGAGCTGGCCAACCACGGAGCTGGCCAATCACGGGCGGCCAGCCAGGCGTCCGGTCTGGCGGCCAGCCCGTTTGGAGCGCCGCGGGCGTCGGAGCCTGCGGAACTGGCTGCTCGCTGCGACTCCGACCTTTACCTCGGTGCGCAGCCGGTCCAGGTGGCTGACTAGTTCTCCGCGAAGCGGCCAGCCGGCCGGATCGGCGGCCGGGTCGGTGCTCAGCAGCTCGTTAAGCTGGTCCTGCCGCGCCTCCGCATCGCCGAGATGACGCTGCAGGTCGGCCTCAGACACGTCACGCCGGGCTGGATCGGGCTCGACGGCCAGGTGGCCATAGACCCGTACCGCTGAGGCAAGCTCGGTGAGCACAGCGGCAAGCCGGAGGCGCGTCTGCTCGTCCCGCACCGGCCCCACCTGCTCTGCAGCCACCCGTGCGCTGTCAGCCAGCAGCCGGGCAAGCAGCCGGACCGTCAGAGCGGCATGCTCCAGGGTTTCCAGGCCGCCACGCAGGTCAGTGCCGACCTCAGGGAGGAGCACGCGCCGCGGATTGAGCCGGATGCTCTCCTCGGCATGGCGAAGGGCCTCGTCCACCCGGTGGATGTCCTCGTCCAGCGACCGGGCCCGCGCCAGCCAGGCTGTTGCGTGCTCCTGGATAGATCCGTCGCGAAGGCCTTCAGCCATCTCGCTGAGCAAGCTGGCCATCTTGTCACACAAGTCTTCCAGCGCCTCGGCGGCGGGCTGCACTTTCGGGCGGGCGAAGACAAGCCCGGCCAGCAATCCGGCAGCCGCGCCGACCATGGTCTCCAGAACCCGCCCGTAGGCTGCGGAGCGTTCCGTGGTCACCGACAAGATGAGCATCGCGCTGATCGGGACCTCGAGCACGGCATCGCCCAGATGCAGCGCGTAACCGACTGCCAGCGCGATCGCAATCGTGATCCCGAGACTCCACCAGGTGAAGCCGACCCAGGCGGACAAGCCAAGCGCGACCAGCACGCCGGCTACAACGGCGACCACGCGTTGAATCGCGCTATGGACAGTGTGGTACAGAGTCACCTGTGCCACCAGCAACGCCGTCAGTGGTGCGAGCACCGGCGGGGGGGTGACGACTGGCAGCAACAGCGCTAGCAGGTAAGCAAAGACGGAGGTAGCGGCGAGCCTGGCTATCGTTACCAGCGTCGGCTGCGCACGGTAACGGACGACCGTGATCGTCTCCGGCGCTCGCTGCGCGACCGCGCGGGCTGCCCCGCCCAGCCGACCGGGCCTGGGCCGCCGCCCGCCCGGCATCTCCCGATCAGATAGCCAGGACATCTAGTACTAGCTGCCCTGATGATGTGCGGTGCTAACGAACGGGGAGAGCCTTGACTTAGTCGCCCATGACATCGCGTTAACCGGCTAGAAGCGGAGGCGGCCGTGACGACAGTCCGCGATCCGCACCTGCTTTTGGTGCGACCGGTGGCACCCAGAACCCCGGATGGATGCCAGGAATGCCTGCGCCTCGGCACCCGCTGGGTCCACCTGCGGCTGTGCCTGACGTGCGGCCATGTCGGATGCTGTGATTCCTCGCCGCTTCGCCACGCACGCGGCCACGCGTATGCGATCGGGCACCCGATCGCCGCTTCGTTCGAGCCCGGCGAGGACTGGCGCTGGTGTTATGTCGACGAAACCTACGTCTGAGGCTGCGCCACCGGCAGAAACGCCCGACACTTACGGCGCGTTCCCGAGGCTGGACGACGCGCAGCTCGCCGCACTCGCCGCGTTCGGGGACGATCGCGCCATGAATCCGGAAGAGCCCCTCTTCACTGAAGGCGAGAGGAATTGTGACTTCTATGCCGTTCTAGACGGGCATGTAGCGAGTGTCGAGGGATACCGGACGCCCGCCCAGCGCATCCTCGCCGTTCATGGCCGCGGCCGCTTTCTCGGTGAGCTCGGCCTGCTGACCGGCGAGGCCACGTTTTTCAGCGCGGTGCCGGCTGGGGCTGGCCGGGTACTGGTCGTTCCCGTAGATCGTCTCAGGGACCTGGTAGCCCGCAATCCGACGATCGGCGACCTGGTCCTGCGGGCCTATCTGATCCGCCGCTCGATCCTGATCGGGCTTGGCGTGGGGATGCGGATCGTAGGCTCGCGTTTCTCACCGGATGCCCGCCGTCTGAGGGAGTTCGCGGCACGCAACAGGGTGCCATCGCAGTGGGTGGATCTGGAAGACGACTCCGAAGCCGAAGCCCTGCTCAGGCTCCTCGAGGCAGATCCCGGCCAGACTCCGATCGTGATCTTGTACGGCCGGCAGGTGCTGCGCAACCCCAGCAACGCTGACGTCGCGGCCGCTATCGGCCTCCCGGCTCCCACCGTCCCGCGAACTGCATGCGACCTGCTCGTGGTCGGGGCCGGGCCTGCCGGGCTATCGGCCGCGGTCTACGCCGCCTCAGAGGGCCTGGACACGCTCGTGCTGGATGCCACCGCAACCGGTGGCCAGGCAGGCACCTCCTCCCGCATCGAGAACTACCTCGGATTCCCGTCCGGGCTATCGGGGTCCGAGCTCGCCGTCCGGGCGGAGCTGCAGGCCAGGAAGTTCGGGGTGCGGTTTGCCGTGCCGGCCGAGGCCGTGTCCACTGAGCTCGACTACGGTCACTGGACTGTGCGTCTGTCCGACGGCAGCTCGGTGACTACCGGGCTGATGGTGATCGCCTCCGGGGCGAGATACCTGCGGCCGGATGTGCCAGGGCTCGCCCATTTCGAGCCGACGAGCGTCTACTACGCGGCATCGCAGGCAGAAGCCGTGGCCTGCCGTGATGATCCGGTGGTCGTGCTGGGCGGCGGCAACTCCGCGGGCCAGGCGTCGATATTCCTCTCCCAGCACGCGACGCACGTGACGGTCGTTGTCGCTGAGCATGACTTGAGCCAGCACATGTCGCGCTACCTGGCGGACCAGATCAGCCGCATTCCCAACATCACCGTCCTTGTCGGCACACAGGTGCGCGAGCTGATCGGGGACGTGACGCTGGAGGCCGTCGCTGTCACCGGCCAGACCGGTGAGCGGCGAGTAATTGCGGCCAAGGCAATGTTCGTCTTCATCGGCGCCGCGCCGGCCACTCAATGGCTGAGCGGCCTGCTAGCGCTCGATGAGAACGGTTTCGTCCGCACCGGGCAAGACGCGGAAGCGCCGATCGGGGCCTCACTACCGCACACCTTGTGGCGGCGCTCCGCGCTGGAGACCAGCCAGCCAGGCGTCTTCGCGGTTGGCGACGTGCGCAGCGGCTCGACGAAACGAGTAGCTACTGCCGTGGGCGAAGGCGCCATGGCGGTTCGCCTCGCGTTCGAACGGATCCGGCGCGCCTAGATGAGGGCGCGCGCCCGGGCCGTGCGAACGCGCCGGGAAAGCGTGTCGAGGTCAAAAGCGCCGTGGTAGCGCTTGCCGTTGATGAAGAATGTCGGCGTTCCGGAGACGCCGCTGAGATCCGCGGAGTCGACGTCGGACGCTATTTTTCCGGCACCGGCGTCCTTGCGCATGTCGGCGGTGAATTGCTCGGTGTTCAGGCCGATCTCGGCGGCGTACCGCATCACGTCCTTGGCGGTCAGCGCGCCCTGATGATCGAGTAGCTGGTCGTGCATCTCCCAGAACTTGCCCTGCTTAGCGGCGGCTTCGCTAGCCTCGGCGGCGAGCGGAGCGTACGGGTGCACGTCGGTGAGCGGCAGATGCCGCCACACGTAACGGAGGTCGTCGCCGTACTCGGCGAGTAGCTCACGCACGACACTTTCCGCCTGACCGCAGTAGGGACATTCGAAGTCCCCGTACTCCACGAGCGTGACCGGCGCATCGGCAGGGCCACGCACGTGGTCTTTCCTGGCGGATACCGGAACGGCCAGGTCAGTGATGGTCTCCGCGGTACCAAGCAAGGCGCGCAGCCGCACCCGCTTGGGAAGCAGCGCGGTGAGCCGGAAGATGATCCAGGTCAGAGCTGAAGAGGCAACGGCCGCCGACAGCACGCCGACTTTGGCCTCGGCGAGCCCGGTGCCGTGAAATGCGAGTGTCGCGATCAGCAGCGACACGATAAAGCCGACGCCCGCGATCGTGCCGGCGCCGGTAACGGCTGCCCAGCCGACCGGGGGCTGGATCCGGCCGCGGCTGAACCTGGTAATCAGCCACGCCGTCGCCACGGTGCCGACCGGCTTGCCGATGACGTAGCCGAGCAGGATGCCTAGCGTGACCGGGGAAGCATAGGCATGTGCCAGGAAACCGGCGCTGAGGTGGATTCCGGCATTCGCGAGCGCGAACAGCGGGACGATCAGGTAGCTGGTCCACGGGTGGAAGAGCTGCTGCAACCGGTCGTTGGGTGATATCGCCGTACGCACGCTCTCCCGTGCCTGGCTGGCCAGTTCCGGCGTCGGCTGCTCCCTGAAGAGGCGGAAGGACTCCGACGCTTGCTCCAGGTCGAGTCGGGCTGCCGGGTAAGCCAGGGCCAGAATGCCCATCGCCAGGCCGACGATCACTGGGTCGACGCCGGAGGAGAAGAACGCGATCCAGGCGCCGACCCCGAGCACCAGGTAGACGGCACCAATGCGAAGGCGGGGGGTACGGGCGACAGCTACCACCGCCAGGATCACGACCCCGGCCGAGAGCGCGGTCACGTCGATATGTCCGCTGTAGGCGAGCGCGATAATGGCGATGCCAGCCACGTCGTCGACGATCGCGAACGTGAGCAGATAGGTGCGCACCCGGTCAGGCACCCCGGATCCGACCAGGGCCAGCATGCCGAGCGCGAACGCGGTGTCGGTGGACATCGCCGTGCCCCAACCGCTCGCGGACGCATGGCCGGCGTTGAAGGCGAGATAGATGCCGATCGGCACGACCATCCCGCCTAGCCCGACCAGTAGCGGCAGGGCCAGCCGGCGCCGGTCGCGCAGCTCGCCCATGTCAAACTCGCGGCGCGCTTCCAGGCCGACGACCAGGAAGAAGAACGCCATCAGCCCGGAGTTCACCCACTCCTGCAGGCTGGCTACCAGGCCGGCCGAGCCGACCTTGATCGACAGCTGCGTGGACCAGGTGGCCGCGTATCCTGCCGGGTCAATGTTCGCCCAGGCCAGCGCCGCAAGAGTGGCTGCCAGCAGGACGGCTGCGCTTGCTGTTTCGGTGCGCAAGTACCGGCGGAGCGGCGTCTGCCGGCTGGGCGCCCAGACGGTACCGAACGGAGATCGCTGTCCCCGCGCATCCCCCGCCTCCGGTGCTTCCGGCGTTTCCGGCGCGTCCCGGGCCTCCTCAGGATCTGGCACTGCCGACGCCCTTCCTGCTTACGGGGGCACAGCAGGAGGATATCCAGCGCCAGGCCGGCGGCCGCGACTGCGGCCGCCGGCTATCGGGTTGTTAACCCAGCTCCGAGTAGATCTGCTGCGCCGTCGACGGCCTTACGTCGGAGTACGTCACCGCCGGCTTCTCGAAATTCGCCGAGAAGAAGTCGGCGGCCGAGACCGGGTCGCTGATGGCGTTGAGCTGGTTCACCAGCGACTGCCCGATCTCTGAGGAGTTGTAGTACAGCAGGTCGGAGAGCTGCGTCATCATGTCCGCGGCGGGGTTGCCCGTGATGATGTTCGGATTGGGCGCGGCCGAGCTGAGCGGCGTCCAGCCGATCAGGCCCCCGCCGCCGGAGCCGACCGACTCGGGGTTGCCCGCAGACTCGCCGGCTATACATCCGACAACGCCGGCGGCTCCTGCTTTCGAGTAGCCGTGCTCTACCAGGTAATGGGCAACGGCCAGTTCATAGTTACCGCTGGCGATGTCGTTCCGCACGGCCGACTTCAGGCTCGCCGAACCGCTGCCTGACGACGACGGGGATGGCGACGGCGATGCCGAATGACTAGGGATTACCGAGGGTGCGGGCGCCTTCGATCTGCCGCCGGATCGATGAGCCGGCGCTGTGTTCGCCGAATGCCGCGTCGTGGCCTTCGGCGCTGGCTTAGGGCTCCGGCTGGTCTTGCTGCTGCCGGTCTTGTCGCTCTTGCCGGTCACGGCAGGCCGCTGCAGCATCTCCGCGGATCCCGCAGCGGACAGGACACCGTGCGAGCTCAGCGTCTGGCGGTGATAAGTGGCCACCGTTTTCGCGACGGGATCGGTCTGCAGCCCGGCTTCCGCCTGATAGGCCACGAATGCACCGGCGACTCCGGCGGTGACCGCTGCCGCTGCGATGATCTTGATACTCTTGCGAACTCTCGGTTGGGCCCGGTGCCGCCCCGCCGCCCGGGATGCCTTGTTGCTCTTCCACTCAGATGAGGAGGCTGATTTCACTACCTGCCTTACGCCGGTTCCTCGCCCAGTGACTCAGCAGGAGGGCAAGCTGCGAGCCGGGCCTAACACTTCTGACCTGCGAAATCCTGGCAGGCGGAGGATCCGGTGTCCGACGGAATCGTACAAATAGCTCAGGTGGGCTAGTGGTTCAATAAACCGGTCACACAGCTCGAAAGTTCCTGCACGCAAAGGGATTGCGGTGATCGGGCCGCCACGCTCTGTGCTCTGATAGCTATCTCGGAACCACCCGAAATGACTAGTCCCTCAATGACCGGTCAAACGGGTTTCCCTACTATACTGATAGCTAATCTCTGACCAGGAGGTCTACCAGTGCGAGCTATGGCCGCAGCAGCGCCAGGGCTGCCGGCAGGCGGCCACGCCCAGCCGGATGCCCTCGCCGACGGTATCGCCAGGCTCCGGCGGGCGTTGCGCCGTGGCGCACGGGTCGCTGACCCGGAAAATCCGCTGGCCGTCGCCCAGCTCGAGTTGCTGTCCGCGCTCGTGGAGAACCCGGCCAGCCGACCCGGCCAGCTCGCCCTGCTGTTGCATATGCGCCCGAACACAGTGACCACGATCGTGAACGCCCTGGTGGCGCACGGGATGGTGAGCCGGGCGGGCGCGGACAGCGACCGGCGGGCTATCGAACTGACGGCGACCGAGGCCGGCCGCAAAGCGGTGCGCGCCTGGCAGGCGACCAACGCCGACCTCCTTCACCTGGCGTTGTCAACCCTGCCTGCGCAACAGCGGCGCGCGCTGATCGCGGCGATACCCGCGCTCGACGCTCTGGCCAGGGCCGTTGACCAGCAGGCCGATGAGCCGCCCCAGCCACCGCGTTAGCGCAGGCCCATCCGTCCGTTTACTCGGCTAGTCGTCAGATACCGCACAGGCTCATTGCAGCGTTCCCTCATAGCGTCTCTGCCCGGGGCGACTCGCAGTGGAAGGACGCGGAGGATGCGGCAGCGGTACCCATCGCCATACCGGCCAGCCAGCACGGCAGCCAGTGACTCCGCCGGCGGCGACGACGTGGCGGACGCTACTGCGGTGCTCGCCAACCGGATCGCCGCCGCCCTCGCCCATCGCAAGCCCGGCTGGGCCTTGCCCCGGCAGAGCGTGCTCGCCCGGCGCTATCACGTAACCACCCGTCAGGTTGCCGCTGCCATCGATGAACTCGCGGCGCGGCACCTTATCCGCCTGCTGCCCGACGGCAATGCGTGCCGGGTCAGCCCGGCAGAGTACCTGTTCGACTTGGCAGGCCAGCACGGCCTGGTCGCTCGCGTCGAGCCGTTGCACGGCGAGTTGAGCTGCAAGAGCCACTCGGTGGCATGGCACCCGGTCCCGGCCGACATCGAGTCCTTGCTCGGCATCGCGACCGGCGAGCAAGCATGCATCCTGCAGAAGCTCTGGACGGTGGGCGGCGAGCCTGCTGCCGCGACTACTAGTTATCTCGCGGGCCCGGCCGCCGAGCCGTTTCTTGCCGGACTGAACGGAGCGGAAACCGACTCACTCCACGCCATACTGCCGATGCCGCCAGCCCGCGCGGCAACGCCCGGCGGTTCCCGGAAGCCCGCCGAACGGGTACTGGTGCCGCATGCACTGCGCATCGAGATGCAGCAGCCGCCGCCGTGGGCGGCGGGGGTCCTGCGGCTCCCGGCCTGCGACTCTGCCATCGGCATCACCGTCAGGTACACCGAACTGGCCGACGGTGACGCGGCCGCCGTCACCGTCGCAGTGCTGCGGCCCGACCACTTCCGCGTGATCATCGACTCGGTAGTCACCTCGCCGGCCGCAACCGTAGCGCCCGTCAGGGAAGTCACGCCGATCCGCTGATCGCCCCATCGCCCCGCGGATGCCGGAGTCGGCAAGCACCGTATGGTGATCTGAACCGGTCGCATCCGGTCGCGGCCGCCGCTCCCGCCGGAGACGACGATGACATCGACAGCCCGCGTGCTGGCCCAGTGGGCGCACGATCTGGAGCCGACACCGGCAGACCTCGCGCTCGCCGACCGTTCCCTGCTCGACACGGTCGCCGTCACCCTAGCTGCGCGCGACCACCCGGTCACGAAGATCGCGGTCAGTCTCACCGAGGCCGGCCGCTGGGCGACTGCCGGGCACGTGCTCGACTTCGACGACCTGCATATGCCGTCGACCACCCATGTCAGCGCCGTCTGCGTGCCGGCCGCGCTGGCAGCCGGCGGCGGTGCGCGGGCTTACCTGGCCGCCGCCGGGGTGATGGCGCGGCTCGGCACCGCACTCGGCTGGCCGCATTACTCGGCCGGCTGGCACGCGACCTGCACAGCTGGCGCTCCGGCCGCCGCGGCTGGCGCAGCTGTGGCACTCGGTCTTGACGCGAGCCAGATAGCTACCGCGATCGCGCTCGCCGTGCCGGCCGCAGGCGGGCTGCAACGGGCCTTCGGCACCGACGCGAAATCGCTGCAGGTCGGCTTCGCTGTCGAGGCCGGCCTTCGCGCCGCGACGCTGGCCGCGGACGGCGCTAACGCGGATGACTCCGTGCTGGATGCCTGGCTGCCCCTGGTCGGCGCCGGACGCGGTGTCGACTCCAGCGGGCCTGCCATACCGGACGGGCTCGCCGTCAAGATCTACCCGTGCTGTTACGCGCTCCAGCGCCCGATCAGCGCACTGGCCGAGCTTGCGGGCGCAACCGGCCTTGACCCGGCTGACGTGCGGCGCATCGAGCTGCGCACGCCAGAGGCAAGCGTGGTGCCGCTCATCCACCACCGGCCCGACACCGGCCTGCAGGCGAAGTTCAGCCTCGAGTACGCGGCGGCCGCCGCGCTGCTCGACCGGTACCCGGGCTTCGCCAGCTTCACCGACGATGCCGTCCGCCGCGACGCGGCACGTAAGCTGACCGCGCTCGTCGAGACGACGCTCGTTCCTGGCGGTGACTGGCTGCTTGACGGCGAGCTGGAAGTACGAATTCATACCGGGAACGACCGCGTGCACGACGCGGTTCTCGCGTTCCCGCCCGGCAGCCCGGCACGACCGCCGACCGCTGAGCAGCTATCCGGCAAGCTGGCTGATTGCCTCGCCGGGCTGGACACCGAGTGGTCAGCCTGGACCTGGCAGAACGCGGCTGACGTACTCCGCCGGTTCGTGCCGTGACGCCGCGTGCTTCGAAGACACAGAGTTCTGCCGAGACACGGGGCTTGCCGCTCGACGGCATCGTGGTGGTCTCACTTGAGCAGGCGGTGGCCGCTCCGTTCGCCACCCGTCAGCTAGCCGACCTGGGCGCCCGGGTGATCAAGGTGGAGCGGGCGGGCGGCGGCGACTTCGCCCGCGGCTACGACCGCACCGTACTCGGTCAGTCGAGCTACTTCGTCTGGCTCAACCGCGGCAAGGAATCGATCGAGCTGGACGTGAAGAGCGAGCGCGGCCGCGACGTCATGGCAGCCTTGCTGGCCAAGGCGGACGTGTTCGTGCAGAATCTTGCCCCCGGCGCCGCGGCCCGGCTCGGCTTCGCCGCTGACGAGCTGCGGGCCCGCCATCCGCGCCTGATCTGCTGCTCGGTCTCCGGCTACGGACCTGACGGACCGCACGCGGAGAAGAAGGCCTACGACTTGCTGGTGCAGTGCGAGGCAGGACTCTTGTCGGTCACCGGGACGGCCGAGTCGCCGGCCAAGGCCGGGATCTCGGTAGCCGACATCGCTGCCGGGATGTACGCGTTCACCGGGGTGCTGACAGCGTTGTACGAGCGGGAGCGAACCGGGCAGGGCTCAGCCGTCGAGGTAGCGATGCTGGACGCGCTCGGCGAATGGATGACGCAGCCCTACCTCTACAGCGTGTACGGCGGCGAGCCGCCACGGCGCACCGGCGCCAGGCACGCGTCGATCTCGCCGTACGGCCCCTATGCCGCCGCTGACGGGCAGGTATTCCTCGGCCTGCAGAACGAGCGGGAATGGGCGGTGCTGTGCCGGGAGATCCTCGGCAGGCCCGAGCTCATCAGCGATCCGCGCTTCGCGACCAACACCGACCGGGTTCGCAGCGACGAGCAGCTCACCCTCATCATCGAGACCGTCCTGCGGCAGCTGACTGTCGCGGAGGTCGAGCAACGGCTCGACGGGGCAGGCATCGCGAACGCGCGACTGCGGACGCCAGCCGAGTTCGCCGCACATCCGCAGCTGGCAGCGCGGGACCGGTGGCGGCAGGTGGACACCCCGGCCGGGCCGGTCCGCGCGCTGCTGCCGCCGGTGACCGTGCCCGGCCGCGAGACCGCGATGGGCGGCGTCCCGGCGCTCGGCGAGCACACCGCGGCGATACTAACTGAGCTCGGCCTGCAGGCCGGGGGCTAGTACCCGACCCCAGCAGGTTCCGTTCGGTCCAGGCCGGCCAGCAGCGCACGGATAACCGTCACCGCGCGGCTGCTGTCGGCCACCCGGTTCGCGAACACGTCTGCGTAGAGGAAGCCCTCACAGATGCGCATGATGGCGTAAGCGAGCGCGCTGGTGTCCAGTCCGGCGTCGAAGCAGCCCCGGCTGCGCTCTAGGTCGATAAGCCGCTCCAGGGCTGCGGTCAGGCCGGCGGCGGTCACGCTGCGGCCGGTAAGTATGCGCAGAGCACTATCGGGGTCAGACTGGATGAAGGCCCGCAGCGGCTCGTCCGCCTCGATGCCGCGGAGCACGCCGGCCACCACGGCAGCAATCCGGTTGGCGCCAGACTGGTTGCCTGCCATCAGCAACTGGAGCGTTACCACGCGCCTCGCGCGCCACCAGATCACCTCGTCGAGGAGGTCCTCGCGATTCCCGGCGCGCCGGTAGAGCGTGGCGCGGCCGACGCCGAGACGCCTGGCCAGTGACTGCATGTCCAGCCTGCGGCCGGAAGCGTACGCATCGGCAGCGGCTGCGAACATCTGCGACGGGACCGCGGCGGGCGGAGCCGTTCCGCCCGGCAGTATCACGCGCACGTCATCGCGGACATGCCTGCGCACCGTCAGCTCCCTACATCGCCAGCCCAGTCAATGCCTGCCCAGTCATCGCCAGCCCAGTCATCACCAGTACAGGCAAGCGGCCTAGCTAGCCGCTCGTCCGTCCGTCGGTTGCGCAGCACCGCGTTGCTTTGCCGCCTTCAGCAGTACGGCCAGTTCCGCTACCAGGTAGTCAGCCAGCACCTCGAGGTCGGGCACAAGCTCCCGGCAGGACACTAGCCCGAAGTGCAGCCGGCCGAGGTATCCGACCAGGGTGATGTTCAGTCCCTGACCGTCGGTGATAACCGAGACCGGATAGTGTGCCAGCAGCTTGGCGCCGCACAGGTACACCGGGACGTTCGGGCCCGGCACATTCGAGATGCACAGGTTGAACGGCGGCAGCCGGTGCAGCAAGCCAGTAGCGAACACCACCCGCGCGGCTCGCGCGGTCAGTGCCGGCGGTGAGAAATCGCTCACCTGATCGATAAGGCCCTGCGGGATCGCGGCCTGCCGCGCCTTGGCGGTCTTCGTGGTGGCGTGCACGACCGCGACTCGCTCAGCCGGGTGGTCGAGGTTGGTCGGCAGTGCCGCGAGCATTGCCGACACCTTGTTTCCCATGGCGGATTTGCCGGCCGGATCGCGAACCGACACCGGGATCATGGCGACCAGCGGCAGATCGGGAAGCTCGCCGCGGTCAGCCAGCCACCGCCTGAGCGCGCCCGCGCACATGGCCATTACCACGTCGTTCACGGACGCACCGAACGCGTTCTTGACTGTCTTGACGCTGTCCAGCTCCACGCTGCGCAGCGCCAGCCGCCGGTGCGGCGTGATAGGCCGGTTGAACGGGGTAGCCGGCGCCCTGCCCGACGTGGTCGGGATGACCTCTCCGTCGCCGCGGTTCAGCCCGAGCAGTCCGCCGACCAGGTTGCCGAGAGTCGGAGCCAGCGTCGGCAGCACGCGCACCAGCTCGTTTGTAAAGCGCACGGTCTGCACGGGCTTCCAGGCTAGCCGGGCGGCAGCGAGCGCGGTGAGCGCGGCATAGCCAGGCGGCCGGGCGGGAACGAACGGCTCCGGCGCGGGAAGCTCGCGGCCCTCCGGAGTCAGATCGAGCAGGATCGTCAGCAGTTCCGCGCCGGACGCTCCGTCGATGGCCGCGTGATGGATCTTCGTGTACACCGCGGCCCGGCGACGGGCGAGACCGGTGATCAGGTAGATCTCCCACAATGGCTTACTGCGGTCCAGCGGCCGAGCGTGCAGCCTGGCAACCTGCTCGGTGAGCTGCGCGTCCGAGCCCGGCCGCGGCAGCGCGATTTCCCTGATGTGGTACTCGATGTCGAAGTTAGGATCGTCGACCCAGTATGGCTGGTCTAAGCCGAGCGGTACCGTCAGCAGCTTACGGCGCAGCACCGGGACCAACGGCAAGCGCGCGGCAAGCACTTCGGTTAGCCGGGCAAGGGTCAGCGGCGCGGGTGCACCGGACGGGTCGAGGATGCAGATGCCGCCGACGTGCCCGGTCGAATTGGCCGTCTCCAGCGCGAGAAAGGCGGCATCCAGTCCGGTGAGTTGCTGCATGGCGGCCTACTCCTGATGTGCGTCACGGCCGGGATAGAGCGAGCGCAGCGCGCCGGGCGGCCGGAAATCGCGCCGCTCGCCGGCCGGCACGGCCAGCCGGTCCGCGATGATCCAGAGCGTCGCCGGGTCGACACCGAAGCCCAAGTGCGCACAGCGAACTTCTACATTCGTGTGTAGCTTGGTCTCTGGCTCGACGCACGCCTGCCAGGAGACGATGCCGTCCCGTTTTGAGTAGACCGCTGTCGACGGCACGCCGATCGGCCTGCTGATCTCCTCAAGGTCCGGTATGCGCTCGCTCGCGTGCATGCTCGCCCGGCGCCGGTAAGCCCGGTCGGCGTAGCTTTGCCGTACGTCGGTCATCGCGAACGGACTCCCGAGCGTGATCACCTGACGGACCTGCCCAGGGTGCTGGCGGGCCAGTTCCCTGGCGTAGATGCCACCGAGGCTCCAGCCGACCACGGAGACCGGCCGCCCGGTCTCGGTGACCAGCGCCGACAGCATCGCAGGCAGTCCGTCCATTACTGCATCGGTGGGACCGTTGTTGCGGCCAAGGGTCCAGCCCCGGACCTGGTAGCCGAGCAGGCGCAGGAAGCGGCGCAGAACCGTGGTGCTGGCGTCGTTGGCGAGCAAGCCGGGAAGCACGAGCACTCCGTGGCCGTCGCCGCGGGGCGCTACCGTGAGCCACGGTGCGGCTACCGTCAGCGTGGCGAGGTCGGCCAGGCCCCTGGCAGGCTCGGTCAGCAGCCACCCCAATGCCGGGCCGCGTACCGAACTCCGTTGGCCGGCTGCCTGCCGATATATAACGTCACGCACTGGGTGCAGCATTGGTCGTTCCCGTCCTGCAGGTCTCGGCCTTGCCGGGCCTGCAGCCCTAGGCAACCTGCTGATACATCCTTAGTATATGTCTCACTGACCGTGCCGGAAGGCCCGATTTTTCGGTGGCGCAATGAGCTTCAACCTCGCGACTATCCTTCGGGAAACGGCGGCCGCTACCCCTGAGGCACTCGCTTACCGCGCCGCTGGCGCGACCGCGACCTACCGGGAGCTCGATGAGCAGTCCGGCCGGTTCGCGGCCGGCCTTGCCCGCGCTGGCCTGGTGCCCGGCCAGGTAGTCGCCATCCAGCTGCCCAATGTGCCGCAATTCCTGACCACGTACTTCGGCGCACTCAAAGCCGGGATGACCGTCCTGCCGATTAACCCGCTGCTCAAGGCGCCAGAGATCGAGCACCAACTCACGGACTCGGGCGCGAGCATCATGCTCGGGCTGGCCGGACTGCACGCTGAGGCGGCGAAGGCGTGCGAGCTCGCCGACCTGCCGCTGTACCTCGTCGGCGAGCCACCACCGGGCGTAGCTGCGCGTTCGCTAGGCGAACTTATGGCTGCCGGGCCGCTGGCTGAACCTGGCGGGGAGATCTGGCCCGGCAACGCCGATGACACCGCTGTACTGATCTATACCAGTGGCACCACGGGCAAGCCGAAGGGCGCGGAGCTCACGCACTTCCTGCTGTACATGAACTGCACCGTGTCCGGCCAGCTATTCGGCGCCCGGCCAGACGACGTCACGCTCGCCGTGCTGCCGTTCTTCCATGTGTTCGGGCTGTCGTCGGTGATCAACGTCAGCGTCCGCTATGGCGGCTGCCTGTCGATCGTGCCGCGGTTCGAGCCCGGCGCGGTAATCGACGCGATCGAGGCAGACAAGTGCACGGTGATCGCGGGCGTGCCGACCATGCTGCATGCGCTCGCCCAGCTCGATGTCAGCGAACGAGACCTGGCTGCGTTGCGCGTGACCGTTTCTGGCGGCGCGTCACTGCCCGAGAACGTCATGAAAACATTCGAAGCCAAGTACGGCATCGACGTGCTCGAGGGCTACGGCCTGTCCGAGACGGGCAGTACCACGTCATTCAACCGGCCATCCGACCGCAAGCCGCTGTCGGTCGGCAAGCCGATCTGGGGTGTGCAAATGCGCGTCGGCGGCGCCGATGACCAGCCGCTGCCGGCCGGGCCCGACCAGATCGGGGAGATCCTGATCCGCGGGCATAACGTTATGAAGGGGTACCGCAACCGGCCGGAGGCGACCGCCGCCGCGCTGAAGGGCGGCTGGCTACATACCGGCGACCTGGGCTACGTCGACTCGGACGGGTTCTACTTCATCGTCGACCGGACCAAGGACCTGGTTATCCGGGGCGGCTACAACGTCTATCCGCGCGAGATCGAAGAGGTCCTGTACGCCCATCCCGGCATCAAGGAGGCCGCGGTCATCGGCAAACCCGACGAGCGGCTTGGCGAAGAGGTCGTCGCCGTGGTGGTACTCGACGGGGGCGACGGCCTCAGCGAAGCGGAGATCATTGCCTACTGCCGCGAGCGGCTCGCCGCTTACAAGTACCCGCGTGAAGTCAGGTTCATGACGGAACTGCCCAAAGGGCCGTCCGGCAAGATCCTCAAGACCGAACTACGCGGGGCCCAGACCTAACAGGCTGCCCGCGCCTAGTGTCAGGCAGCCTCAGTGTCAGGCAGCCAGCGATGAATAGAAACTGGCATCGCCCACACGCGGCACACTGGCATCGCCACCGATGCCCACTGGTACCGGGCCGGCGATGGTGATGCGGTGCATCAGCCGGGGCCGGTCGTCGTAGTCGGCCACCGCGTAGTGCTGGGTAGCGCGGTTGTCCCAAATGGCGATGTCCCCGTCACGCCAGGACCAGCGCACCGTGTTCTCGAGCCTGGTCACGTGCCGCTGCAGCAGCTCGAACAGGTCTGCTGAGTCCACCGTGCTCAGCCCGGTGAACGACCGGACGAAGTGGCCGAGCAGCAGCGACGGCTCACCCGTCTCCGGGTGAATGCGCACCACCGGGTGCTCAGTCTCGAACTCCAGGTGCCTGAACTCCTCCCGGTACTGCTCCTCCTTGACGTCCACGCCGCCGATCTGCGGGCGCTGCGCTGCATAGTCGTAGCGGTTGGAGTGCACGGCGCGCAGGCCCCCAACGAGCGCTTGCAGTGCCGGGTGCAGCCGGCGGTAGGCCTCGACGGTGTTCGCCCAGACCGTCGTGCCCCCATAGGGCGGCAGGTTGATCGCGCGCAGCACGCTGATGGCCGGAACGCGGTCAACGAACGTCACGTCCGTGTGCCAGCTGTTGGCCTTGCCCTGCTCGGAGTCGATGGGCAGGATCGCCTTGCCGTCGCCGCTGACAGTCGGGTGAGGCTTGGTCACCTCACCCAGTAGCCGGGCGAATGCGAGCTGGTCCGCGTCGGTGGCGTGGTACTGATCGCGGAGGAACACCACCCGGTGGCGCAGTAGCGCCGCGCGCAGTTCGGCCAGCGCGTCCGGCTGCACGTAGCCGCCGATCCGGATGCCGCCGACGATTGCGCCGATCACGCCTCCGACCTGCGTTACCTCGATGCGCTTGAAGTGGTCGCCGCCTGCGGCGGCCGGGTTGACGGTGCTGTCGAGTAGCTGGCTCATGCGCCCAAACACCTTTCGTCGTCGCTACGTGTCTCCCTCAATCTGCAGGCGGTGTGGTATAAATGTCAAGTATTCCGATTAACTAACTAGACTTACTCCCGACGTGCACGGCAAGGCCCGCAGCTCTGGAATACGCCCGCGATCAGCAGGGTTGCCGCGGTCAACCGGCGGCCGGGCAGTAGCAGGCGGGACGAGCAATAGCAGGAAGGAGGCGGCCGTGAGCGTCGCAGTCGTGGTCGGCAACCCTAAACCGCGGTCGCGCACCTATCAGGCGGCGCACATCGTGGCGGAGCGACTAGCCGGACGGCCCGCCGACCTGAGCATCGACCTCACCGACCTTGGCCCTGCGCTGCTCGACTGGTCCGACCCGGTCGTGGCCGACCTGGTCGCAGCGGTCCAGGCGGCCGACCTCGTGGTGGTCGCCAGCCCCACCTACAAGGCCACCTACACCGGCCTGCTCAAGCTGTTCCTTGACCGGTTCGGGGCGGGCTCGATGACTGGCACGGCGGTGCCGCTCATGCTCGGCGGCCACTGGAAGCACGCCCTGGCCCCTGAGCTTTTGCTCAAGCCGGTGCTCGTCGAAATCGGTGCGACCTGCCCGACGACCGGATTGTTCCTGCTGGACTCGGAGTTCGAGGCGAGCAGCACGCTCGACAGCTGGCTGGAACGGGCCCGTCCGCAGGTCGCGGCTACCACGAAAGGGCTGGCATGACGACGACCCGGCTCGGCGACGAACAGCTTCGGCGCGTGTTCGCTGCGTTTCCCACCGGCGTCGCCGCCGTCGCTGCCGTCATCGACGGCGAGCCGTCCGGGCTCGCGGCCAGTTCGTTCGTCTCAGTGTCGCTTGATCCGCCGCTGGTCTCAGTTTGCGTCGCGCACACCTCCACCACCTGGCCGACGCTGCGGAGTGCCGGGCGGCTCGGCATCAGCGTGCTCGGCGATCACCAGGAGCAGGCCAGCAGGCAGCTCAGCTCGCGCACTGCAGGGCGCTTCGCCGGACTTGACTGGCGTGCCACTGCAGACGGCGCAGTGTTGCTCAGCGAGGCGAGCGCCTGGTTTGACTGCTCGCTCGAGCAGGAGATACCGGCCGGCGATCACAACATCGTCCTGCTGCGCGTGCATGATCTCGGGGCCTCCGAGGTCATGCCGTTGGTATTCCACGGCAGCCGCTACCGCCAGCTCACCAGCCGTTGCAGGCAGGGCGCGACCCCGCTGAAACATTTCGGCGCTGCTGGCCTTGCCAAAGCCTGAACGGCGATTTATCACCGTTATCAGGCAGGGTAACCGCAACGGCCGCCCGCCTTGCTCCGACTCGAAGGGAGCCCGGCATGGCAGGCCAGCATGTTGCCAGGAGCGGTCACCTCGAGCGCGGGGCCATCGGCTTGCGTGAGGTCATGTTCCAGTCCATCACCTCGATGGCGCCGGCCGGGGCAGTCGCACTGTCCATCGCCGCGGGCGCTACGTATGCCGGCGGTGCCCTGCCGCTGTCAGTGTTACTTGCCCTTGTCGGCTGCCTTCTTGTCGCCAGTTCGATCGGCCAGCTCGCTAAGCACCTGCCGTCGGCCGGCAGCATCTACACCTATCCGGCTGAAGCCATCCACCCGGCGCTCGGCTTCCTTGTCGGCTGGGGCTACGCCCTGGTCGAGGCGCTGATCGGCCCGATCACGATGATCCTGTTCGGATATCTCGTCGCATCCGTATTGCAAACCGAGGCGAACTGGCCGTTCACCACCACCTGGCTCATTTTCATGATCGCTGCCGCACTGATCATCGCGGTCCTCAACTACCGCGGCGTGAAGCTGAGCGCCAAGACCGGGACCGTGCTCGGCACCGTGGAGGTCATCGTCTTCCTCGTGCTGGCGATCTGGCTGATCGTCAAGGCCGGCTCTGGCAACACCGGAAGCGTCTTCAGCCTGCACTTCGCGACGATCAAGGGCTACAACGGCATCTCCGGCGTGATAGCCGGCTCGATTTACACCATCCTGGCGTTCATCGGGTTCGAGGCGTCCGCGCCGCTGGCCGAGGAAGCCCGCGATCCCCGCCGGACGATTCAGGTCGCGGTGGTGACCTCGTGCCTGGCCATCGGCGTGTTCTACGTCCTGACCACATACGCCGGAGACGTGTTCTTCGGCCCGGCCAGATACGTCGCCTTCGGCACACTGGGCGGCGGCAGCCCGTGGATCCAGCTGGCCCGTGACGTCTGGGGTGCCGGCTGGGTGATCGCCTTCCTGGCCATCGCGAACTCCACCTTCGCCAACGGCAACGCGGGCACGCTCGCGACCACCAGGACCTGGTACGCGATGTCCAGGATCGGCGTGCTGCCGTCACCGCTGGCCAGGACGCACCGGACCTGGAAGTCGCCGTCCGTCGGGGTGCTGCTCCAGCTGGTGGTCACGCTGGCAATAGGTATCCCGCTCGGCATTCACTTCGGACCTGTGGTGACCTTCGTCTTCCTGGCAACGATCCTGACTGGCGTCATGATCGCTATCTACATGATCTTTAACCTGTCCTGCCTGGTGTTCTACGCGCGCAAGGCCCGCGGCGAGTTCAACTGGCTGCTGCACGCGATCGTGCCGGTGCTCGGCATCGTGGCGTTCCTGCCCGCCTGGTTCACCGCGATGGGCATCGGCGGATCGGTACTGAAGTTCGTCGCGCCGCTGAAGTACCCGTCCAGCGAGACCGGGCTGGCGATCGGCATCTGGTACCTGATCGGCATTGTTGTGCTGATCTACCTGTACACCCGGCACCCGTCCCGGCTGGCCGAGATGAAGCGCGTCTTCGCCGACGATCCGGTCAGCGCGACAGCGCCTGTTACGACCGGGGAGACCGCATGAGCGACTCAGTAACCGAGGGCTACCTGGAGGTTCCCGGCGGCCGCGTCTGGTACCGAAAGGTCGGCGTTTCCACTGACGCAGTGCCCCTGCTCTGCCTGCACGGCGGTCCTGGCTTCACGCACTACTACCTGGAGCCCCTCGAGGCGCTGGCTGACCGCCGCCAGGTGGTCTTCTACGATCAGCTGGGCTGCGGGAATTCCGACCGGCCCGACGATGAATCGCTGTGGACCGTCGACCGGTTCGTCGAGGAACTCGCCCAGGTCCGCACCGCTCTCGGGCTGGACGACCTGCATTTGTTCGGCAGTTCGTGGGGCGGCATGCTGGCGATGCAATACACCCTCGACCGCAAGCCGGACCTGCGCAGCCTGATCCTGTGCGGCAGCCCGGCGAGCATGATCCGCTGGGTGGCGGACTGTGACGAACTGCTGGCCGCCGAGCCCGACGAGGTGCGGCAGGTCATCCGCCAGCACGAAGCCGACGGGTTCACCGCCTGCCCGGAGTACCAGGCGGCGATACTCGGCTTCTACCGTGCGCACGTCTGCCGGATGAATCCGTGGCCAGCCGGCTTGGAGCGGTCCTTCGCGCAGGCCGGTTACCAGGTTTACAACACGATGAACGGCCCGAGCGAGTTCACGGTCACCGGCACGCTGAAGAACTGGGACATCATGGACCGGCTGAGTGAGATCACTGTCCCCGCGCTGCTCGTCGGCGGCCAGTACGACGAGTGCACGCCCGGCCACCTGACCGACATGGCAACCCGCATCAGCGGTTCGCAGCTGGAGATCATCGAGGACGCGTCACATCTGTGCTTCGCCGAGCAGCCTGAAGTTTTCGCCGGGCTGGTCAACGCGTTCCTCGATCGCCACGATTGAGCCTTCCACGGCTAGCACAGGCAAGATAGTGCTCATGACGAGCGAGCGGATTGAAGTCCAGCGGACCATCAGGGCTGAGCCGGCGGCGATCTTCGCGATCCTCAGGGATCCGCAAGGTCACGTTGCCATCGACAGTTCCGGCATGCTGCAGTCGGCTGACGGCAACCCAGTGCGTGCTGTCGGCGACAGTTTCGTCGTGCACATGGACCGCGAGTCGCTCAATGACTACCCGGAACTCGGGCGCTACGACGTGACGGTGCGGATCTCGGTCTACGAGCCCGACCAGGAGATCGCCTGGACCATACTCGGCCGGATCCGCCCGCAGATCGGGCACGTGTACGGCTACCGGCTGGAGCCAGTCGCCGACGGCACGCTGGTGACTTCGTACTACGACTGGTCACAGATAGATCCGCAGTGGCGTGAGGCGGGCATCTTCCCGGTCATCTCTGAAGGCGCGCTACGGGCCACGCTCGGCATCCTGGCCAGGACGGTGGCCCGAGGTTAACTAGCAGCGGGCCCGCTGCGGAGCCAGACCGCACAGTCGGACGGCAGCAGTTCACCATCCAGCGGGCCGCTCGCCAGCAGCAAACCCGCGTGCTCGGGAAGCCGGGCCGGCTCGGCGGAGAGGTTGACCACGCACCGCACGCTCGTGCCGCGATCGAAAGCCAGCACGCCAGGCGCAGCGGCCAGCCACGTCATCGGGCCGTCCCCGAGCGCCGGCTCGGACCTGCGGATCGCCAGCGCTGTCCGGTACAGCTCGAGCATCGAACCGGGCCGGTCGGCTTCGGCTTCGACGGTAAGCTCGCGCCACTCCTTGGGCTGCGGCAGCCACGGCTCGGCAGCCGTGCCGGCGGGCGAGAACCCGAACGGCGGCTCTTGCCCGGCCCACGGCAGCGGTACCCGGCTGCCGTCCCGGCCGGGATCGGCGCCATCGGTCCGCCGCCAGATCGGGTCCTGGCGGCACTCATCCGGGATGTCCTGGACCTCCCACAGGCCGAGTTCCTCACCCTGGTACACGTAGACGGAGCCAGGCAGCGCCATCGTGAGCAGCGCTGCTGCCCTGGCCCGCCGGGTGCCGAGGTCCAGGTCGACCGGCAGGCTGTGGAAGTAGGCCCGCTGCTGAAGGCTGAACGCGGTATCCGGGCGACCGAGCCGCGACACGATGCGGTCCACGTCGTGATTGGACAGCACCCAGGTGGCCGGGGCTCCGGCCGGCGCGTTGAGCGCGAGCGTGTTGTCGATGACCTCGCGCAACTGCTGGGCATCCCACGGGCAGCTCAAGTACGGGAAGTTGAACACGGTGTGCAACTCACCCGGACTGACGTAGCGCGCCAGCCTCGCCGCGTCGGGAATCCAGATCTCCCCGATGAGCACGCGGCCGGTGTACTCGTCGGCCAGCGCCCGCCAGGACCGGTAGATCTCGTGGACGTCATCGCGGTCGCTAAACGGATGGGAAGGACCCGGCGGCTCGTCCGCGTCGACCTCCGGAAGCGCCGCATCCTTGGTGAGCAGCGCAGCCGAGTCGATCCGGATGCCGTCCGCGCCGCGGTCGAACCAGAACCGCAGCACGTCTTCGAACTCGGCGCGCACCTCCGGGTTCGCCCAGTTGAAGTCCGGCTGCTCCGGCGCGAACAAGTGCAGGTACCACTCGCCAGGCGACCCGTCGGGCTCGGTGATCCGGGTCCAGCCGGGACCGCCGAAGATGGACTGCCAGCCGTTCGGCGGCAGTTCGCCCGCCTCGCCTCGGCCGGGACGGAACCAAAACCTGTCCCGCTCGGCCGATCCGGGTGCCGCCGCGAGCGCCGCGGTGAACCACGGATGCTGGTCAGAGCCGTGGTTCGGGACGATGTCGATGATGATCCTGATGCCGAGGGCGTGCGCTTCCGCGATCAGCGCATCGGCGTCGGCAAGCGTGCCGAAGACCGGCTCGATGGCGCGGTAGTCAGAGATGTCATAGCCGGCATCCGACATCGGCGACGGGTACCACGGGTTGAACCAGATCGCGTCGACGCCAAGTCCAGCCAGGTAGCTCAGGTGCGCCCGCACGCCCGCCAGGTCACCGGTTCCGTCCCCGTTGCTGTCGGCGAAGCTGCGCACGTACAGCTGATAGATGGCGGCGCTGCGCCACCACTCGGCGTGCGGCGCAGCTGGCCGGCCGGGGCCGTGCGATCCGATGTCGAGCACGAGAACCTGCTTTCTGTCATTAGCGGGCATGGGCGGCAGACCGGCCGACTGCCAGCAGCCGGACGGCTCGCGATGTGGGCGAAAGTTCGGTGGTGTCGTGGCCGGGTGGCTACCCTCTAATG
>DASXIA010000315.1:0-11692 GCA_036488155.1 Streptosporangiaceae bacterium
ACATCCACTTCCACGTGCGGCAGTACGAGCCCTGGACTGCCTACGGACAGTCCAAGACAGCCAACGTGCTATTCGCGGTCGAGGGCACCAAGCGGTGGGCCGACGATGGCATCTTCATTAACGCGCTGATGCCAGGAGCGATCCGCACAAACCTGCAGCGTTACGTAACCGACGAGGAACTGGACAGGATGCGCGCCGCTACCGGCAGCAGGGCGCCGTCCTGGAAGACGCCCCAGCAGGGCGCGGCCACGTCAGTGCTGCTCGCCGTATCGCCGATGCTGGCTGGAGTAGGCGGCAGGTACTTCGAGGACTGCAACGAGGCACTGCCGAATGAGCCAGGCACCCGCCGAGGTGTCGCGGCACACGCTCTCGACCCGGAAGCGGCTGCCCGGCTGTGGCAGGTGTCGCTGGAGAACCTGAGCGCCTAGCGCAGCACCGGCAGCCTGGCAATCGCCAGCCATGGCCATGCGGTCGGGCCCGCTGCGATGACATTTCATCGATCTTGTCCTCAAGACAGCATGATTTGCCCTGTTTCGCACGGCAAAAATCCGTGAAATGTCGCCGTCGATGGAGAACAAAACTCGCTAACCGGGCACATTCACCACTGGCCAGCGGCCGGGGCACCCCGACGGTCCGGCTCCCGCCAACGGCCCGAGAGCCCGTCGGCCCGGCTTACGCTGTTACGCATGCCAGACTCCCTCGCCACCCAACTGGCCAAGCTGCGCCAGCATTACACGGCTCCGCTCATCCTGGAGCTCGACCTGACCGACGGGATCACCGAGACCAGGCCCAGCGATCCGCTCAGCGCTCTCGTCAACAAGAACCGCGCGCCGCTGCCTGACGTCCTCGACGCGCTGCGCCGGGCCCGCGATGACGACCGGGTGGCCGTCCTGGTTGCCAGACTCGGCGGGAAGAGCATCGGGCTGGCCGCGGTCCAGGAACTGCGGCAGGCGATCACCGAGCTAGCCGCCGCGGGCAAGTCGACGATCGCGTGGGCCGAGTCGTTCGGCGAGTTCTCCGCCAGCAACGTGCAGTACTACCTGGCCACCGCATTCGAGAAGATCTGGCTCCAGCCATCCGGTGACCTGGGCCTGACCGGCATCGCCATCGAGCGGGTGTTCCTGCGCGGCGTGCTGGACAAGCTCGGCGCCGAGTTCCAGGTGGCCAAGCGGCACGAGTACAAGAGCGCTGCCGAGCAGTTCACCGAGACCGAGTTCTCGGCGGCCGCCAGGGAAGAAACCGAGCGGATGACCGAGTCGGTCACTGAGCAGCTGGTCCAGGCGATCGCCGAGCGGCGCGGACTCGGCCAGGAGAAGGTCAGCGAGCTGATCAACGCCGGCCCGTTCCTGGCCGCGCGCGCCCAGGCCGAGAACCTCGTCGACCAGCTCGGCTATCGCGACGAGGTCTACGCCGAGGCCCGCAAACTGGCAGGGCCGGAAGCCGTCGTCCTTTATCTCGGCCGTTACCAGCGCGGCAAGATACTGGCTGAGCTCGCCAAGCGGGCGATCACCAAGCCGCCAAGCGCGCCTGAGCCAGGCGTCGCGATGATCTACGCGACCGGGCCGATCCGGCGCGGCCGCAGCAGCCGCGGACTCATTTCCGGCGGCTCGATGGGCTCAGACACGATCGCCAGCGCGATCAGGGCGGCCGCGCACGACGAGCACGTCCGTGCGATCGTGCTGCGCGTCAACAGTCCGGGTGGTTCCTACGTTGCCTCCGACACGATCTGGCGCGAGGTGGTCAGGGCGAGGGCCGGCGGCAAGCCGGTAGTCGTGTCTATGGGCGACGTAGCGGCGTCAGGCGGGTACTTCATCGCGATGGCGGCCGACGAAATCGTGGCCCAGCCGGGCACGATAACCGGTTCCATCGGCGTGCTCACCGGCAAGCCGGTGCTCGGCGCCGCCCTCGGCCGGGCCGGCGCGACCAGCGACCTGATCAGCCAGGGCGCGCACGCGGCGATGTTCTCCCAGCTGCATCCGTTCTCGCCGGACGAATGGGCGCTGGTCAACGAGTGGCTCGACCACATCTATGCCGACTTCACGACCAAGGTTGCCACCGGCCGCGGCATGACCCAGGAGCAGGTGCATCAGGTAGCCAGAGGGCGGGTGTGGACCGGAGCCGATGCCGTCGCCAACGGACTGGTCGACGAGCTGGGCGGCATCGACAAGGCGACGGCCGTTGCCCGCCGCCGGGCCGGCCTGCCGGCCACCGCGCCGGTGCGCGTTTTCCCGCGGGTCCGCCCGCTCGAGCGGCTGCGGCCGGCCGGTTCGAGCGAGAGCCAGGCCGCTGCCACCCCCGGCGTCGACCTGCTCGCCGACAGCTGGGGCCCGGTATCTCAGCTGGCAACGCGGCTCGGCCTCTCCGCCGCAGGCCCCCTCATGCTGCCCGGCAACTGGATCTTTGAATGACCGGGAACGCCCTCGCTTCGGCTGGCGGCGTTCGATCACGGCGCCGCTGAGTCCCCGCAATGGCGTCCGGTAGCGACCCGGTTCCGGCAGGCTACGCGGAGGCGCTCGGCACATGGCCGGGCGCCGTCACGCTGGTGACGATCGCCGACGGCAGGGATGACATCGGCACTACGGTCAGCGCATTCAGCCCCGTCTCGGCTGATCCGCCGCTCGTCCTGGTGTCCCTGATAGCGGAGTCGTACCCGGCCGAGGTGCTGGGGAGGCTGCCCGCCTTCGCGGTGACGCTGCTCGCCGCGTCGCAGCGGGTGCTCGCCGGCCGGTTCGCCGCCGCCGGACGGCCCAGCGCTCGGATCCTGCTTGCGAACGTGCCGCACCATCGCGGCAGCCATTCCGGCGCGCTGATTCCGGAGGGCGGGCTGGCCGCGCTCGAGTGCGAAGTGAGCAGCCAGATTCCGGCCGGCGATCACGTCGTCCTGCTCGCCAGGGTCACCGCGGTCCCGTACGTGGCCGAGTCCGGCGACCCGCTGATCCGGTTCCGGGGCAGCTACCTTCGCTGATACGCGGGCGTTCCCGGCTTATCCGTTCAGGTAGGCGAGCACGGCGAGCACCCGGCGGTTGTCATCGTCAGACGGCACCAGGTCCAGTTTGGTGAAGATGCTGGTGCTGTGCTTGCTGACCGCCTTCTCGGTGACGAACAGGCGCTGCGCGATCGCGCTATTGGACCGGCCTTCCGCCATAAGCTCGAGCACCTCGCGTTCTCGGGCCGACAGCCGGGCGAGCGTTTCCTCCCTGGCCCGGCGACCGAGCAACTTGGTCACCACCTCGGCGTCCATGACCGTGCCGCCGTTCGCGACCGTGCGAACCGCGTCGACGAACTGATCGTCGTTGAACACCCGGTCTTTCAGCAGGTAGCCGACGCCGCCTGCCCGGTCCGCGAGCAACTCGCGCGCGTACAGTTGCTCGACGTACTGAGACAGCACCAGCACCGGCAGACCGGGCACCTGCCCGCGGGCCTCGATAGCCGCCCGCAGCCCGTCGTCGGTGAATGTCGGCGGCAGGCGGACATCGACGATTGCCACGTCCGGGCGCTCGCTGATCAAGGCGGTCAGCAGGCCAGGAGCATCCTCGACAGCGGCGGCGACCTCGAAGCCGTGCGCTTCAAGCAGCCGGACCAGGCCATCTCTCAGGAGGAAGAGGTCCTCGGCGACGACAACACGCACGGCACCTCCATGACCACCATCGTCGGCCCGCCGACCGGGCTGCTGACCGCCAGGATGCCATCGAAGGTCGCCATGCGCCGCTCCACCCCGGCCATCCCCGAGCCTTTCTCCGGGTCTGCGCCGCCCAGGCCGAAGTCGGTCACCTCGATCCGCAGGAGCCGGCCCGAATGCGATATCGCGATCCGCGCCTCCCTTGCGCCGGAGTGCTTCGCCGCGTTCGTGAGCAGTTCAGCCACCGCGAAATAGCACGCGGTCTCGAGCGGCGCCGGCAGCCGGCCCGGCAGGTCGATATCGGTTTCCACATGCAGCGGGCTGTCCAGCGCAAGCGCCCGGATCGCGTCGGCGAGGCCCCGGTCAGCCAGCACCGGAGGCAGCACGCCGCGGACCAGCTCACGTAGTTCCATCAGCGCCATCACGGACGTCTTGCGCGCTTCCGCCACGAGTGCGATGGCCGCCTCCGGGCTGGTCGCAATCAGCCGCTCCGCCGCCCTCAGATTCATCCCCAGGGCTACCAGCCGCGCCTGCGCGCCGTCATGCAAGTCCCGCTCCAGCCGCCGCAAGTCGGCGGAGGCAGTGTCCACTGCGACCGCCCGGCTCTCCGTCAGCCGCTCTACGCGCTTGGTGAGCTCAGCATCCGGCGTCCCGCCTAGCATCCGCCGGACCCGCGGGAATGCCTGCGGCGCCAGCCATGTCCCGAGGGCGAGGAGCGCAAGGCCCTCCACGCCCGCAGCGTCGGCGGTGTGCTGGCTGTCGACGAGGACCGACCCGTACGGTAGTGCCTGGCCCCACACGACGTCCCCGATATCTGCAGCTGTCCCCCCTCCGATGAAGAGCGGTGCGGGTCTGCAGACGGGCTTCGAATAGGCAGGCTTGACGGGCTTCGCGGGTGGCACGAACGAGGGCTTCTTGGGTTGCGCGGACGCAGCCGGAGCGGGGACGGGCTGCGCGGACGCAGCCGTCGAAGAGGGCACGGGCTGCAGGGAACTGAAGCACTGCTCCGAAATGACGTAACTGCCACTACGCCAGGCCGCGGCAATCACCAGGCCCGCGATCCCCGCGCAGAGCAAGCCTGCCGTTGCCAACTGCGCTGCCCGCACCGGCCAGCGACGGATCACTAGCAGGACACCGAACAACAGCAACGGGGTCAAGATCAGCGCGGCTCCGCCAGCGAGCCACAGGCGCGGGGCGAGCAGGCCGGCGAGGACAGCCACTACCGGCACCAGCGCCAGCGCGCGCAGCTGATAGCCCAGTGGGGCACGGGCCACTGGCCCGAGCCAGCGCCTTGCCCGGACCAGCACCGGGTCGGCAGAGCGCAGCATCAGCCAGCCGCCGAGCAGCAGGATGGCGTATGCCTGCGGCAGGATGAGATCGGCCTGGAAGCTCGAATTGCCGACCGCTGTCAGGCCATAGCTGTTGATACCGCCGAAGGCATAGTCGCGCGCCACCACGAAGCCGAACAAACCATAGAAGATCAGCGCTACCGGCACGATCCGGCCAGCGATGTGCGGCCAGCAAATGATGATGATGAGCGCGGCCACGACCGGCATAGCTAGCCACCACGACGACAGGTTGCCGGGCATTGGCAGTGAAGACAGCGAGCTCACCACGATGACCGAGAGCACGAGTAGCGCCGCGCACCAGCCGAGTTTCCGAAGGCGCCCCCGCTGACCCTTCGCAGGCTCGACGCGTCTGGTCCGGATCAACCAGACGACCAGGCAGGCGCCAGCGAGCACCAGTCCGAGCAGAACGGCCGCGGTGTTCGACATTCCCGGCAATCCGACCAGAACGGCCGCGGTGTTCGACATTCCCGGCATGCTGACCTCCCGTTGCCCCCGGCGGTGCGTCTCACGGCTCAGCCTCCCGCAGTGGCGGCGGCTCGCGCCATGGGTCATCGCCTACCTCGGCAGGTGGGCCTATACCTACCCGGCCAGAGCCACGGCTCAGAGCGCTACGGTCAGGCAGCGCGCTCCCCGGAGAGCCAGACCCCGGCGATCAGCGGCACGCCGGGCCGGTAGGCCAGGTAGGCGTGCGACGGAGCGTCCAGCATGATCAGGTCGGCCCGTGCCCCGACGCCGAGATGGCCGATGTCCGACCGGCGCAGCGCACGCGCACCTCCCGCAGTCGCGGCCCAGACAGCCTCGGCTGTTGTCATGCGCATCTCGCGGACCGCGAGCGCCACGCACAGCGGCATGTTCGAGGTGAAGCACGAGCCCGGATTGCAGTCCGTGGCGATCGCTACCGTGACCCCGGCGCCCAGCAGCCGCCGTGCGTCCGGGTACGGCGAACGGGTGGAGAACTCCACTCCTGGCAGCAAAGTCGCGACAGTTCCGCCTGATGCCGCGAGCGCGCCCACATCCGCGTCCGACAGGAACGTGCAGTGATCCGCCGCGGCAGCACCGGCCTCGACCGCGACCTGGACACCGGGTCCGGGACCGAGCTGGTTGGCATGGATCCGCGGCTGCAGCCCGGCCGCCTCGCCCGCTGCCAGCACCGCACGGGCTTCGTCCGCGCCGAACGCGCCGTCCTCGCAGAACACGTCCACCCACTTGGCCGACGGCGCGCAGGCGGCGAGCATCTCGCCGCACACCAGATCGACGTAGGCAGCCGTGCGACCGTCGAACTCCGGCGGCACGACATGCGCCCCCAGGTAGGTCACCTCCGGGGTGACCTCGCCGGCCAGCGCTACCGACCGCGCCTCGTCGGCCACCGTCAGCCCGTACCCGGACTTGCACTCGAACGTCGTCGTCCCCTGCGCCAGCATCTCGCCCGCCAGCCGGGCCAGGTTCGACCGCAGCGCATCGTCGCTTGCGGCCCTGGTCGCGGCAACCGTGCTGCGGATACCGCCCGCGCTGTACGGCAGGCCCGCCATCCGCGCCGCAAACTCTGCGCCACGCTCACCGGCGAAGACCAGGTGCGCGTGCGAGTCGACAAAGCCTGGCAGTACCGCGCGCCCGGCGGCGTCGACGATCTCGTCGGCAGCCGGCGCTTCGGCCGCCCGGCCAGTCCAGGCCACCAGCCCGGCGTCGAGCACGATCGCCGCGTCCGCGATCGTCTCGAACGGCCCTGGCGAGGACACGCTGACCGCCTCGCGCGGAGCGTTAGTGACCAGTTCCCCGATATTGGTGATCAGCAGGCTCACCAGCGCATCCTGCCACAGCGGGCAAGAAATCAGGTGCGCCGCCAGGCTGGCGCCGTCACGATGGCCCGATGGATGACGAGGTGGCCAGGCCGGGGCCGGCGGGGCTGCGCGCGCCCTGGTCAGCGGCCGGTTCCCGGACGCGCGCGTGCGCGGCCGGTTCTGGCACGGACTGCGCGTGTCCGGCAGCTGAGTCGGACATCTGCGCGTTCCCGCTGGGTTACTGGTTTCGCGCCGGACCGGCCAGTTCGGCCTGGTAGGTCTGGGCGACCAGGTCGGCCCCGAAGCTGTGGTGCTGCTGCTCAGCGATCAGCGTGAAACCGCTGGCCTGGTAGATGCGGCGGGCGGCGGCGAGTACGTCCTGCGTCCACAGCCGCATTCGCGGGTAGCCGGCCTCGCGGGCGAAGTCCATGCAGGTCCTGACCAGAGTGGCGCCAAGTCCCTGGCCGCGGGCGGACGGCAGCGTCAGCAGCAGCCGCAGCTGCGCGACGGCCGGGTCATCGCCGGCCGGGACGCAGAAGACGCAGCCGGCCCGCCGTCCGTCGAACTCGGCGATCCAGGCCGCCCGTCCCGCTTGCCCTGGCCCGGCAGCGTAGTCCGCGGCGATCCGGGCGACGAGCGCCTCGAAGCTGGTGTCCCAGCCGTACTCCCGCGCGTACACCTCGCCGTGGGCCTTGATTACCCAGCCCAGGTCTCCCGGCTCGTCGAGTGGCCGGATTGCGGTCTGCGCGGTCATGCCATCTCCGTTCTGCCGACGCGAGCCAGCGGTGCTCACTGAAACGACTGTTTCAGTCTGCCATAGTACGGGCATGACCGGCGCGGAGCCGCCTCCTTCGGCGCGGCATGCGGAACTGCTGGAGCTCGCCTACCGGTACGCCGTGCACCGCGGCCGGACTGACATCACCCTGCGCCCGATAGCCGCGGCGATCGGATCGAGCCCGCGTGTGCTGATCTACCTGTTCGGGAGCAAGGACGGGCTGATACGGGCACTGCTCGGCCGGGCCAGGGCGGACGAGATCGCAATGCTGGCCGAACTGCGGGCCGGTGACTGGCCGGCCAGTGCCGGCCTGGCCGAGGCGGGCCAGCGGATCTGGTCCTGGCTGTCCGATCCAGCCCGGCGGCCGCTGCTGCGGCTATGGCTCGACGGCTACAGCCGCAGCCTGACCGAGCCAGACGGGCCGTGGTCGGGCTTCGCGCAGGCCACCGTGGCTGACTGGCTGGCCCTGCTGGCAGAAGTGCAGCCAGCCGGCCGGCGGGACTCAGCAGAAGGGCTGGCGGAGCGGACACTCCTGCTCGCAGTGCTGCGCGGGGCGCTGCTCGACCTGCTGAGCACCGGCGACGAGGCGCGGACCGGGGCCGCGGTCCGGCTGCAGCTGGCGGCGCTCACAGAGAGCTGAGCGGCCGCTGGACGCCAGGTCAACCAGGCGGAATGAACGCTGCCGGAATTCGTAATCCAGGGCCGCAATCGGTCAAAGACGTCGTTAAGGGCAGATACTCTACGTGGCGGACCCTAAGCCGAGCGTGGCCCGCCGCGGAGGTACGCCGCCGAGCGGGCCGCCAGACATGGCCCGCAGGACGGAGAGCAGATGCCATACGGCGCGACTGGCCGCGACCGCGACGACCCCGGCGTTCATGCGTCGGAGCCAGGCAGGCTCGCCCGCGGCCATCGCCAGGCGCGGCCAGGGCGGCGCTGGACGGCAAGAGCGCGGGCTAGCTGGCGCGGGAAGAGCAGGCTGGGCAAGGCCGGCTACGTTGTCGCCACCCTGGCCGCCGTGGTGGCGGTGGTGGCTGCTGTCGGTGCCTTCGCGCTCTACCGGCAGCTAAACGGCAACATCACGAAGGTCCAGGTGGGCGGCCTGACCGGCCGGACCGTCTACGGCGCGCAGAACATCCTGGTACTGGGCTCTCAGGAGCGGCTCGGGCAGCACGGCAACTTCGGTTACGAGGCGAATCCGGGTACCACGAACTCCGACAACCTGCTGCTCATTCACCTCGACCCCACCCATACGCACGCGACCGTGCTGTCCATTCCGCGGGACTTGTTCGTCTATGAGCCCGCGTGCAAGAAGCGGGCGTACATCGGCACCGGCACCTGGCCCGCGCAGAGCTACCCGCCGGGTGCGATCATCGACGGCGCGCTGAACATCGGCGGCCCGACGTGCGCCGTCATGACGGTCGAGGACCTGACCGGAATCAAGATGGACCACTTCGTCGAGTTCGACTTCAACTCCTTCCGCACCATGGTGGACTCGCTCGGAGGTGTCGACGTCTGCGTCCCGCCGGGTCCCGGCTATCACGACCGTTACTCGCACCTGAACCTCAGCCCTGGCAAGCACCTGCTCAAGTACAACCAGGCGCTGGCCTACGTGCGGACCCGGCACGGTGTCGGTAGCGGCGCTAACGCCGGAGGCGACCTGCCCAGGATCCAGCTGCAGCAGGCGTTTATCTCCTCGGTCGTTCAGAAAGTCCAGTCGAACGGATTGCTCAGCAACCTGCCGGCGCTCTACGGCGTCGCGAAGACGGCCACCAAATCGCTCACCGTTGACGACGGCCTGGGCTCGGTTACCTCGCTCGCGCGCCTGGGCGAATCACTGACGCACCTGCGGACCAGTAACGTGAGCCTGATCACCCTGCCGACGACCATGGACACCTATCCCGGCCTTCAGGACCACCTGATGGCCGTTCAGCCGCAAGACGACGTGCTGTATCAGATGGTCAGGACCGGCCAGGTCTGGCACGGCCACCTGCCTGTTGAGCCGCACGCCAAGGTCGGAGTGCGGGTGCTGAACGGCACCGGACAGGCCGGGCTCGCCAAGACCACCGCAGCCAAGCTGCAAAAGCTCGGCTTCGACGTCACGGGCATCGGCAACGCGGCGGCAACGACCGTCACGACAGTGGACTACGCCGGACTGGACCAGGCTGACGACGCCTACACGGTGATGACCGCGCTCAAGTCGTTCCCGGCCGGCGACAACACGCTCGCCGAGCCCGCCGGGCAGGTCGGCACCCCGGGCGCGGTGACCCTGACCCTGGGCACCGATTTCGCCGGCGTGAACCCGCCGGCCAGCCACCACCGCAAGGCAGCCAAGAACGGGAGCGGCAGCGCACCCGCCGTGAGCGAGGCGAGCCAGAACGGACCCGCCTCCGTGCAGTCGCGCAACGCCGGCGCGAGCATCTGCTCGGGGCTGCCGCCTGCCTACAACCCACGCGCGACCAGCTAGCCTGCCCGGTGGTTGACCTGCCAGTAGTTGCCTAGCACGGGCGCCGACCAACGAGAACCGTCGGCGGTTTGTTGTTGGCGTGTGTCTGCTGGCGCCGCAGCCGGCGAGCTCGGCGCTGGTGCCGTCGCCGTTACGGGCCTGCATTCTTGGCCGCTTCGCGGGCCTCGCTTGCCGTCACGATGCGGCCGGTCAACCGCGGTCTGGCGCACCTGGGGCTGGCAGGCGCCTGTTTAGCGGCGTCTCGTCTGGCGGTAGACGCTGACCGGGTCGGTGCTGTCCCGGCGGAGCGCTGTCCCGGTCCAGTCGTGCCATCGTGAGGCTAGTGTCAGCCCGGCGGCCTCGGCCATCGCGTCCAGCTGGTCTAGCGTGCTGTAGTGCAGGGTGACCTCGTACTCGCTCGTGCGGCCGTTCTCGTCGCCGAGTACGTGGGTGATGGTGATGGTCATCCTGGCCGGATCGTGGCGGCTGCGCACGGTGTGCGTGCCGGTCGCGGCGTGGCGGTGTTCGGTCCGCTGGCCATGCGCGTCAAAGCGCCCTGGGTCGAACCGGAATGCTTCGATGAACAAGGTGCCTCCGGGACGCAGGTGCCGTGCCGCTGCCCGGATGCAGGACTGCTGGGCTGGGTGCGGGAGCATGAACAGGGTGCTGACGGCGCAGACCGCGGCCGTGTAGTCGTGGTAGGGCAGGTCGAAGCCAACCAGGTCCGCGATGGTGATACCGACCGCGTTGCCGCCCGGCCGGGACCGTATTTGCTCGATCATTGCCTGGCTGGCTTCGACGCCGTCGACGCGTATCCCGCGTGCGGCCAGGGGAATGGCCAGCCGGCCGGTGCCGGCCCCAAGTTCCAGCACGCCGCCGTCCCGGCCGACGGCGGCGAGTGTGCTGACTGCTGCTTCCGGGGCGAACCGGGCGCCGTAGATCTGGTCGTAGACCGGTGCGTGCCGGTCGCCGTAGGCTGCCGGATCCTGATAGGGATGCGGGAGGGATCGCGGTGTCATTGTCCACCTGCTCGGACGTAGGTCTGGTTAACAGCGTGCCGCAGTGAAGTGCCTGGTAACTGTGCCGGGTGCGGTGGGGTGCTGGCCGGGCATGGTGCCCGGTTATCCGCTGCCTCGCTGATCAGGGTAGCGGCGGTCTCGATGTCGCCGGGCGTGCTGAATCGGCCCAGGGACAGCCGCAGCGCGCCGGGGGCACGTGCGCGCCGATCCTGGGAGAAAACGATCAGGCTGTCTGCGCGCAACCCGACGGCGGCAGGCCGCAGCGTGCTGGCGACGGTGGTCACATAGCGCAGCGCGGCCCTGCTGATGCCGGGCTGATTGATCGCCTCCGCCCGCTGGGCGAGGCTGGCCTGACCCGACCGGGCCAGCCGCGGCGGTTCCTAGCAGATCCGCAGCTCATAGCAGGCCCGGTGCAGGCTGAAGGCCCGCGCGGAGTAGTGCACTCAGATGTGGTGGCCAGCGCCGCCCGCCGCGCCAGGCCGGCCAGCGAGGTCGGCGCTGCCAGGCCGAGATCGGAGATCACCTCGCGCTGAAGCAGGACGGGCGCATGCCGGGCGGCATGGCCTCCCACAGGCTTTGCAAGATCCCGGGCTGATGGCTGACGGCCGGCCCGCTGCTCACCGGCATGCCCCGGCCAGATCATCCTGCACAGACGCGGCGCGAAACACTTACAAAAGAATGACAATGAGCGAGATGTACCTTTAATGAA
>DASXIA010000335.1:0-27759 GCA_036488155.1 Streptosporangiaceae bacterium
CACGATAGAGGTACTTGATCGAGTCGATATAAAAGATCGCCGGGTGGTACGCCATCCAGGTGATTACGCGGAGTACTGCGCCGGCAACAATGAGTGCCGTAGCCAGCCAGTGGTAGCGAAGAACGGCTACCGCCTGGCGAGCCCGCGACCGGCTGCTGCCGGCGGCGCCGTCACTTCCGAGGGCGCCGGAAGCGCCGCCGCGAATACCGCCCAGCACCCGCTGCCGCCATTCTGGCGAGGCAGCCTGGCTAGTTTGCATGACCAAGCCAGACGCGCCAAGACCGCCACCCGCCGCCGCTGGCTGCACTACAGCGGGGCTGAGATTGCCGCCAGGGCTGGCTGAATTACCGCGTCGAGTCAGGCGTAGCCGGGGCAAGTAGCTGGCTCCTCAGGGAACGTAGGTAGTCTGGCCAGGCTTTCGCGGGCCCCACGCCGTGGCAACCGTGCTGCGGAAACGTTAACTAACGCGCGACAACTTTAGCCAACTGCTCACAAGCTATGGGCTGGCGTTATTAAAGGTTCGCCAGGGAAACGTCTCACCCTGGTGAGCCTTCGTTGCCATACCATACCGTCCCCGTGGAGCGGCTCCGAACGTTCCCCGGGCAGTCGGGAACGAGTTTGTCAGAGCGGAATGTTGCCGTGCTGGCCGCGCCCGTGCGGGGCGTGGACGATGGCGTCAAGAATAGCCTTCCGCGTTGTGGCCGGCTCAATGACCTCGTCTATGACGCCAAGGGAGACCGCGCGGGGCAAGCCTCCGACGATCTCTTCGTGCTCCGCAGCCAGGCGGGCCTCGACCTGCTGGCGCTCTTCGGCTGCTGCCGCGGCGAGCGTGCGCCGGTGCAGGATGCGGACTGCCGCCACCGAGCCCATGACTGCCACCTCGGCGCCCGGCCAGGCGAGCACTTTCGTCGCGCCCAGCGCGCGCGAGTTCATCGCGATGTAGGCGCCGCCGTAGGCCTTGCGTGTGATCAGCGTCACCCTGGGCACTACCGCCTCGGCGAACGCATGCAGCAGCTTGGCGCCACGGCGGACGACGCCATCCCACTCCTGGCCGACGCCCGGCAGGTAGCCGGGAACGTCCACCAGGACGACCAGCGGCACGCCGAACGCGTCGCACATCCGCACGAATCTGGCCGCCTTCTCCGCTGAGGTGGCGTCCAGGCAGCCGCCCAGGCGCAACGGGTTGTTGGCGATCACGCCAACCGTCCTTCCGCCTAGCCGTCCGAGCGAGGTGACGATGTTCGGCGCCCAGCGCGGGTGAAGTTCGATGCCGGGGCCGTCGAGCAGGCCGCCGATCAGCGGATGGACGTCGTAGGCGCGCCTGGGCGACTCCGGCAACAGGGCGCCCAGGTCGGTGTCGGGCAGTTCGCCCTCGGCGTCGCTCTCCTGGCGGCCAAGCAGCAGCACTAGCTGGCGGGCCCGCTCCAGCGCCTCGGCATCGGTGGTCGTGACCACGTGCACCACGCCGGAGCGCCGGCTGTGCGGCTCGGGACCACCGAGCCGTTCCATATCCACGTCCTCGCCGGTGACGCTGCGCACCACGTCAGGGCCGGTAACAAAGATCCGGCCTTGCTCGGACAAGATCACCAGGTCAGTCAGAGCCGGGCCGTAAGCCGCACCGCCGGCGGCCGCGCCTAGTACCACCGAGATCTGCGGTACCTTGCCAGACGCCCTCGTCATCGCGGCGAAGACCATGCCGACCGCATGAAGGCTCTCGACACCTTCGAGGAGACGAGCGCCGCCTGAGTGCCACAGCCCGATGATGGGAGCACCGATCTGGATCGCATGGTCGTGCGCGGCAACGATTGCCGTGCAGCCCGCGATGCCCATGGCACCGCCCTGGATTCGCGGGTCACTGGCGAACGCGACGACAGGCAGCCCGCCGATACGGCCCGTTCCCGCCAGCACGCCGCTGTCGTCGGCGGGGAACAGAAGCTCGAGCGTGCCCGGGTCGAAGAGCGCCTCGAGGCGCGACTGCGGGTCGCGGGCCAGCCCGGCTGTTACCGGCGCGGCGGCGGCTTGCCCCGTGCCTCCAGGTACGGTGCCTCCGGGTACTGTGCCTCCAGCTACCGTGCCGGCCGACGCCGCCGAACGCGGCCCAGCGGTTCGTGGCACAGTGGCTCCCGGCGTCGCGGCTGGCGCGGCTCGCTTGCCGTTGCTGGCTGCCGGCGGGCGCAGCTGCGTGGCTACTGCTGAGTCCACGATGGTCACGTCGATCTCCTCGGGGGAAACGGGAGCCTCCTGCTCGGGGGGCACGGTCGGCAGCGGTGGCAACAGCTCACGCCTCGGTGAAGGTGAGGGCGACGTTGGCGCCGCCGAAGCCGAACGAGTTGTTGATGACGGCCATCGGCCCTTCTGTGCGCGGGGTGAGCTGCTGTGGCTTCGCCGAGATCGTCAGGCCAGCGTCGTCGTCAGGGTCGTCCAGGTTGATGGTCGGCGGGGCGACTCGCTCGCGCAGGGCGAGGATGGCCGCAACTGACTCCACTGCGCCGGCGCCGCCGAGCAGGTGACCGGTCATCGACTTGGTCGCCGAGACCACCACGCCCGGCGCTGCGTCACCGAGAGCGGCGGCGATTGCCTGCGCCTCGACTACGTCGCCGGCCGGCGTGGAGGTCGCGTGCGCATTCACGTGCACGACCTGCTCGGGCCGCACGCGAGCGTCGGCGAGTGCCCGCCGCAGCACGAGCTTCAGCCCGGCGCCTTCCGGGTCCGGCTGGGCGATGTGGTGCGCGTCGGAGGAGTAGCCCACGCCAGCCACGACCGCGTACACGCTCGCACCGCGGGCGGCGGCGTGCTCCTCGGACTCGAGGATGACCATGCCCGCGCCCTCACCGAGTACGAACCCGTCCCGGCCCTTGTCGAACGGCCGGGATGCGCTGACCGGATCGTCGTTGCGGCTGGTGCACAGGGCGCGCATGGCCGCGAACGCGGCGATGTTCAGCTGGAGGATCGCCGCCTCGGTGCCGCCGGCCAGCACGACATCGGCTCGGCCAGCCCGGATCATGTCCATGGCGTAGCCGATCGCCTCGGCACCGGAGGCGCAAGCGCTGACCGTGGTATGCACCTCCGCCTTCGCGCCGAGCTCGATCGCGAGCCAGCCAGCCGCGCCGTTCGGCATGAGCATCGGCACGGTGTAGGGGGAGAGCCGCTGCCAGCCCTTCTCCTTGAGGGTGTCGTAGGCCGACAGCGTCGAGGCGATGCCTCCGATGCCGCTGGACACCACGACGGCGAGCCGTTCCGGGTCGACGTCGGGAGACCCCGCGTCGGCCCATGCCTCGCGCGCGGCCACCAGCGCGAACTGCTCGCACCGGTCAAGCCGGCGGGCCTGCACCCGGTCGATCAGCGTGGCGGGGTCGGCGGCCGCCCAGCCCGCGATCCGGGCCGGCAGCTCGGCTGCCCAATCGTCGGTCAGCGGCTGCACGCCGCTGCGGCCGGCCTTAAGCGCTTCCCAGGTGCTTGGCACGTCCGCCCCAACCGGGGTGATGGCGCCGAGGCCGGTGACGACGACTCGCGTCCGGTCTGTACCCACTGTCGTTCTGCTCCTCGTCGAGTTGGGGCTGGCCCGGCGCGCCCACGGGGGCATGCCCCCGTGGGCCCCGGAATCCTGACGGCGCGGTGCGCCTAGCCCTCGCGCCAAGCCCGGCCGTCAGGCAGATACCTCAGCGCGGCGTACGTAATCGATGACGTCCTGCACGGTCTTCAGGTCCTTCAGCTGGTCGTCGGGGATCTCGACGCCGAACTTGTCCTGGGCCGCCACCGCGATCTCCACCATCGACAGCGAGTCGATGTCCAGGTCGTCGACGAACGTCTTGTCCGGCGACACCTGATCAGCGGGAACGCCCGCTACTTCGTCGATGATCTCGCCGAGACCCTCAAGGATTTCCTGCTCCGACATGGCCATTGCTCTTGTGCTCTCCTTCTGGGGTAACTGTTGTACTTGGTGCGCGCTCTGGTCGCTGCCGCGGCCAGGGCTGGGTCAGGGTACCGTGATCACCTGCGCGGCATAGCACATGCCGGCGCCGAAGCCGAGGAGCAGCGCCTTAGATCCGGAGGCGACCTCGCCCCGCTCGATCATCCGGGACAGCGCCAGCGGGATTGACGCCGACGAGGTGTTGCCCGCGGTCACGATGTCCTGCGCCACGACGGCCTGCGGGGCGTGCAGCTTGCGTGCAATCGCCTCCACGATCCGCAGGTTGGCCTGATGCGGGATGAAGGCGCTCAGCTCTGCCGGGTCCACGCCGGCCTTCTCGCACGCCGTCAGGGCGATCGGGGCGAGCGCGCTGGTAGTCCAGCGGAAAACTGTCTGCCCCTCCTGGACGATGAACGAGTTCCGGTCGGCGATGTAAATCTTGTCCGCCAGGCCGCCGTCGCTGCCCCAGTGCACCGGTCCGATGCCAGGCGCGTCGCCGGCGTCCGCGACCGGGCCGACGACCGCAGCCCCGGCACCGTCGGCGAAGATGATGCAGGTCGACCGGTCGGTCCAGTCGACCCACTGGGACAGCTTCTCCGCGCCGATCACCAGGACGTTCCTGGCGGTGCCGGTCCGGACGGCGTCGGCGGCGTTCGCCAGCGCGTAGCAGAATCCGGCGCAGGCGGCGTTGAGGTCGTAGGCACCCGGCGCGACGATGCCGAGCCGCTTGGCGACAGACGCCGACACGTTCGGGATCTGCACCTCAGGCGTGCAGGTGGCAACGATCACCAGGTCCACGTCGGCTGAGGACAAACCGCTGGCGGCGAGGGCCTTGCCACCAGCCTGTACCGCCATGTCGGCAACCGTCTCATCTGGCCCGGCGATCCGGCGGCTGGCGATGCCGACTCGGCTTTGAATCCATTCGTCGTTGGTATCGACGGTCTGTGCCAGCTCGTCGTTGGTCACCACCCGGGCGGGCTGGTACCCGCCGAAAGCGAGTACCCGCGCGCCTGGTTGGCCTTCGGTGAGTCGCATGTGCCCTGCTGCCTTTCGCTGTTCGCCGGTTGACTGTGCTGTGCTGTCCTGGGCTTAACTACCGCTGCCCGGGCCGACCTGGGGTGCAGCGGCCTCGGCTGGCTGAAGCCGGAGCAGCGGCTGTCCCGCGCTCACCGGGTCACCGTCCTCGACCAGCCATTCGATGACCGTTGCGGGGAAAGCGGCGGTGACGGCGTTGTTGCCGCCGCGCGCCTCGACGTGCCCGAGGTCTGTGCTGTCGCCGACGTGGGCGCCAGGCCCGGCCGCCACCAGATGGCCATCCGCGGCGCGGAAGGTCCCGGTAACCGGCGCGACCAGCAGCCGCCAGTCCGGCGCGTGGTGGTCGTCGTGGCTGTCGGCGTGCTCGGCCAGCAGCGCGCGGGCCTCGTCGAGGTCGTCAGGGCTCTTCAGGCTGACCAGCTTGACACCGCGAAGTGCCCGCTTGGCCAGGCCGGTCAGCGTCCCGGCAGGCGGCAGTTCGATCAGCGCGGTGACGCCCAGCGACTCCATCGTCTGCATGCACAGGTCCCACCGGACCGGGGCGCTCACCTGGTTGATGATGCGATCCAGCCACTCCGGGCCGGACTTGACCACCGCGCCGTCCCGGTTGGACAGCAGCGGCCTCACCGGGTCGCAGACGTCAACCTCCTGAGCGGCGGCGGCCAGTGCATCGACGGCCGGCGCCATGTGCTGAGTGTGGAACGCGCCGGCTACTGCCAGCGGCCTGAGCCTGGCCCCGGCCGGGGGATTCTCGGCGAACGCGGCCAGCTGGGCTAGCGTTCCCGCGGCCACGATCTGGCCGGCTCCGTTCACGTTCGCCGGGGTCAGCCCGGCAGCCTCGATTGCAGCGAGTACCTCGTCCTGGTCGCCGCCGAGCACGGCGGTCATGCCGGTGGGCTCGGCTGCGGCGGCGGCGGCCATGCCGCGGGCCCTGACGCGAACGAGCCGCATTGCCTCCGGGGCCGTGATCACGTCCGCGAGCACGCCGGCCGCGAGTTCGCCGACGCTGTGCCCGGCGACCGCCACGGACTGCTTGCTGACCGGGTGTGCCCCGGTAGACACCTGGTCCATCGCGGTGGCCAGGGCTGCGGCTAGCAGCAGCGGCTGGGCCACTGCGGTGTCCTTGATCTCCTCGGCGTCAGCGGTCGTGCCGGCCCTGATCAGATCGCAGCCGGCCAGCTCAGACCAAGCCTCCAGCCGGGCGCGGAATCCGGGGAGCTCCAGCCAAGCTGACAGGAACCCAGGCGTCTGCGCACCTTGACCGGGTGCTGCGATGAGGAGCATTGCTCTAGCCTGCACTGTAGGAGTCCGCCATACCTATGCCGAAGTAAACGAAGTTTCCGCAGGCGGCTATGTGGAAAGTCTACAAGTCATGCTCGCTTGTGCGATAGACGGCCCAAAACCACCGCCGTCCATAGCGCAAAACCACCCCTGCCGTCACCCGGAGTAATGCCCGTGAGCTCGGTTACCCGGCGCAGCCGGTACCGGACGGTGTTCGGGTGAACGAACAGCAGCCGGGCGGTGGCCTCCAGAGAGTTTCCTTGCTCCAGGTACGTCATCACGGTGTCGAGCAGCGCCGTGCCGCCGCTCAGTAGCGGCTCGTAAACGGTCTCTATCAGGGTGGCGCGGGCGGAGTCGTCCCCGTCCAGAGCGCGCTCCGGCAGCAAGTCGCTGGCCAGCACCGGCCGCGGTGCTTCCGGCCAGCCCTGGGCCGCGCGCAGGCCTGCCAGCGCGGCTCCGGCAGATGCGACCGCGGACTGCAGGTCGGCGGCCGCCGGCCCGACGACCACCGGACCGGGCCCGAACCGGCCCGCGAAGTAATGAGCCGCGTCCAGCGGGCTAGCGCCGCCCCCAACGACCAGCACCAGCCGGTTGCCGTGCACGCCTGCCAGCAGGTCCAGGCGGGCCCGCCGGGCCAGCGCCCGGAAGTCGTCGATTAGCGCCGCTGCGTCGGTGCCGCTGCCCGAACTGTCACCCGCCGTACCGATGATCACCGTGACCGGGCTGAACGACCAGTTGAGCGCCGATGCCCAGGACTGCAGGCCGTCGTCGACCTCCCCGCGGACCAGGGATTCGATCACGAGTGCTTCCAGGCGCGCATCCCAGGCGCCGCGCGCCTCGGCCGTCCGCGCATACACCCGAGCGGTGCCGAACGCGATCTCCCTGGAATAGCGAAGCACGGCCTCACGCAATTCGGCCTCGCCGCCGGGCGCAGCGAGGTCGTCGACCTGCGATTCGACCACATCGACGATGACGCGGACCATTTCCACCGCCTGCTGCAGCGACACCGCCCTGGCCAGCTCGCGTGGCGCTGTGCCGAACACCTCACCGCCCACCGCGGGCGGCTTGGTCCGCTCCGGGTGCTTGAGCCAGTCCAGGAATCCCGCAATAGCAGCCTGGGCGACGAGCCCGAGCCAGGACCTGTTCTCCGCGGACAGGGCGCGGAACCAGGTCAGCTGCTCGTCCATCGACAGCATGGCTGCGGTGCCGAGGGTGCCCATGGCCGCCTCGAGCCTGTCGATCGTGTCGTCCCTGACGCGGCCGTGCGGTCGCGCGGGCTGGCCGTTGCTGGTGGCCTTTACTGCCATGACCTCAGCGTGCCACGCCATCGGTGATGGTCTGCCCAGCATCGGCGTGCGTCTTAGCGACACTCCGCCGCAGGCTCGGCTACTGCAACGGCCTCCGGCGCTGCTGCCGGCCCGCCAGCTTCGCTTCCGGCGAGCGCCCGGACGAAGCCCGGCCAGCGCCAGGCAACGGCCAGCGTGATGACGCCGAGCAGGAGGGCGGAGGCCACGGTGGTCCAGCCGACGCCGACATGGTTGGCGACCGGTCCCTGGGCGAGCGATCCGATCGGGTAGGCCACGCCCAGCGCGACCAGGAAAAAGCTCAGCACCCGGCCCCGGTAGGCGGCCGGAGCCTGGAGTTGCGCCACCGTCTGGAGGCCTGACAGGACGCTCATGTACACCATGCCGAGGACAAACAGGGCCGCCACGGCGAGCCAGAGTGACGGCGCCGCGCCGTAGCCGATCAAGGCCAACGGCAGCAGCGCCAGGCTCCATGTCAGCACCTGGCCCCGGCCGAAGCGCACGGCGAGCGGCGGAATACACAGGGCCCCGGCCACCGCGCCAGCGCCTTGGGCCGTGGTGAGGGCGGCGGTTGCCGCGGCGACCTGCGTTGCGCCGCCGTGCGTGAGGGCGTGCGCGACGGCGGGGACCAGCGCGATAAATGGCGCGGCAAGGAACGCGACCACACCGATGGAGATTGTGGCGGCACGGCAGGAGGGCTGCGCCCACGCTGCCCGGAGGCCGTCGCGCATGGAGCGCAGCAGAGGTCCGGTGCTACCCGGAGGCGGGGCGAGCCGGATGAATGCGAGCGCAGCGACGACGGCGAGAAAGGACACCGCGTTCGCGTCGAAGCTGGCTGGGAAGCCGAACGCGGCCACAGCCGCCCCGGCCAGGGCCGGTCCGACGATGCGGCCGGCGTTCCACTGCGCTGAGTTGAGCGAACTAGCCGCCAGGAACTCCGACCGCGGCACCAGGTCAGGCAGGATTGCCTGGCTGAACGGTCCGATGACGGCAGCCGCGGCACCCTGAGCGGTCACGAGCGCAAGCAGGTCGTAGGGCGCATCGTGTCCGGTCCCGACCAGCCAGGCGATGACCGCCGCAATGACTCCCTCGACGAGATTGCCAGCCGCGATCACGGGCCGGCGGGGCAGCCTGTCCGCGAGCGCGCCGCCCAGCGGAGATAGCAGGCCGATCGGCAGGAACGCGCCGGCCGCGACGAGCACGGCCCAGCTAGCCTGGCCCGTCCGCGAGATCACCAGCGCGCCGACGGCGACCGTCTGCATCCAGGTGCCGATGTTCGACACCAGGCTGGCGGTCCACAGCACCGCGAAGCTCCGGTGGCGCAGCGGCCGCAGCGCCACCGCAGGACTAAACCGCATCAGGCGTATGCAAAACGAATGGCCGCCACGCGCTAACGATAGGCCATCCCTGCCGGGGTATGACCCGGCCGTGCAGGCGGAACCGACGGCCGACCCCAGCTACAAGTGGATAGCGCTCTCCAATACCACCATCGGCGTGCTGATGGGCTCGCTGAACTCCTCCATCCTGCTGATCGCGCTGCCGAACATCTTCACTGGCATCCGGCTCGATCCGCTGCTGCCGGGCAATACGACCTACCTGCTGTGGCTCCTGATGGGCTACCTGCTCGTCACCGCGGTCCTGGTGGTGAGCTTCGGCCGGATCGGTGACATGTACGGCCGGGTACGCATGTACAACCTCGGATTCGCGGTGTTCACGCTGTTCTCGATTCTGCTCTCGGTCACCTGGCTGTCAGGAGCGGCGGGTGCGCTGTGGCTGATCGCCATGCGGATCCTGCAAGGCATCGGCGCAGCCTTCCTGATGGCCAACTCGAGCGCGATCGTGACCGATGCTTTCCCCGAGGATCAACGCGGGCTTGCGCTGGGCATCAACGCGGTCGCGGCGATCGCGGGCAGCTTCATCGGGCTGATCCTCGGCGGCCTGCTCGGGCCGGTGGAGTGGCACCTGGTATTCGTGGTCTCTGTGCCGTTCGGCCTGTTCGGCACCGTTTGGGCGTACCGGAAGCTGCGTGACGTCGGCCATCGCGCGCCCGCTTCGATCGACTGGTGGGGCAACGTCACCTTCGGCGCCGGGCTGGTCCTGGTACTCGTCGGCATCACCTACGGCATCGAGCCGTACGGCCACAGCACCATGGGCTGGACTAACCCGAAGGTCCTCGCCGAGCTGATCGCAGGCGTCCTCATCCTGGCCCTGTTTACCTGGATCGAGACGAAGGTGCCGGATCCGATGTTCCGGATGCAGCTGTTCCAAGTCCGGGCGTTCAGCGCTGGGAACTTCGCCGGCCTGCTCGCCTCGCTCGCCCGCGGCGGACTGCTGTTCGTGCTCATCATCTGGCTGCAGGGGATCTGGCTGCCGCTGCACGGCTACAGCTTCGCTGTGACGCCGTTGTGGGCGGGCATCTACATGCTGCCGCTCACGGCGGGCTTCCTGATCGCCGGGCCAGCCTCGGGCTATCTGTCGGACCACTTCGGGGCCCGGCCGTTCGCGACCGCGGGCATGATCGCCGCCGCCGTGTCCTTCGCGCTGCTGGCGGCGCTCCCCGTCGACTTCGCCTATCCGGTATTCGCCGCGCTGCTGCTGCTCAACGGCCTTGGCATGGGCCTGTTCTCCGCGCCGAACCGGGCCGGGATCATGAATAGCCTGCCGCGGGAGCAGCGCGGCGCGGGCTCCGGAATGGTGATGACGTTCCAGAACACAGGCATGGTGTTGTCCATCGGCATCTACTTCACGCTGATCGTCATCGGGCTATCGGGCTCGCTGGCCCATGCCATGCTGACAGGGCTGACGACGCATGGCGTGCCGGCCGCAGCCGCGGGGCGGGTCGCGCGCCAGCCGCCCGTCGGTGTGCTGTTCGCGGCGCTGCTCGGCTACAACCCCATCCGGGCGCTGCTCGCGCCGACCGGCATCCTGGCTCGCCTGCCCGCGCCGACCGTGGCCAGCCTCACCAGCCGCAGCTTCTTCCCCTCGCTCATCGCGCACCCGTTCGCCGACGGCCTACGCGGTGCCTTCGCGTTCTCGGTCGCCGCCGCGGCTGTCGCAGCGGTCGCGTCCTGGCTGCGCGGAGGGAAGTACCTCCACGTCGAGGCCGCACCGGGCCGGCGAGAGCCTGCGGCGGCCCCGGCGCCACCGGCCCCGATCCCGGCCCAGGTATCGGCCGAGCCGTGCCCGGACGACCGGGCCGAGGACCTGGCGAGACAGGTCAGGTACGTGCGGGACCAGGCAATCCGCGCTGGCACTCCCAGGCTTGTCGTCGCTATCTCCGGTGCGTACGGCGCCGGCGGCCCGGTGCTTGGCCCGATCGTGGCAGACCGCCTCGGCCTGCCTTACCTGGACCAGGCCATACCCGCCGAGGTCGCCGAGGCGCTGCGCACGCCGGTGCCGGCCGCCGCCGGCCACGACGACCGATCCGAAGCGGGCATGGAGCGCCTGATTTCGACGATGGCACGCAACACGGCCCTGTACGGCAGCGGGGTGCTGCAGCGTGATGACGTGCTCTGTGATGAGCGCACCTTCCAGCTGGCAACCGAGCTCGTGCTCTGGCAGATGGCGGCGCAGACCGGCGGGGTGATCCTCGGCAGGGCCGCGACCGTGGTCCTGGCCGCGCACCCAGGCGTGGTGCGGGTCCGGCTGGACGGCCCGGTCGAGCGGCGAATCTCCCAGGCCGTTGCGCACGACGGGTTCGACCTGGCCACCGCCCGGCGCATGCAGGTTCAGACCGACCGCGCCCGCGACGCGTACACGCACCACTTCTATGGCGTGCACCCCGGCGACCCGAAGCTGTACGACCTGGTGATCGACGTCAGCCGGTTCGGGCTCGCCGCGAGTGAGGAGATGATCGTGCTGGCTGCCGGAGCTAGGCGGCCTTAGATCAGGACCTGCTGTTCGCCGTCGAATTCCGCGGTCACGCGGAGCCGGCCGCCAAGCGCCCTGACGTAAGCCGCGATATCGGCGAGTTCTGCCGACCTGAGATCGTCGTCCTCAAGCCGCCGGAGCGCAGTCGCTGACAGACCGGTGCGCTCGGTTAGTTCGTCGAGGCTGGCACGGTGCTGCCGGCGCAAGGCCGCGAGCGTGCTGGAGGCCGCAAGCCGTGCCGACCATCGCCTTACCTCAGCTTCACAATGCGGAAAGTACGTGGCCAGGAACGCACCCGGGTAGGCAAATGTGAGTTCGGCGCCGCTGGTTTCTCCGGCGCCGGCGTGGGCACGCGACCAGCCATTCGCGCGCAGTTCGGCCAGCAATTCGCCGGCCAGCTCTATCGCCTGGCGGCGGTGTTCGCTGACGGCAGCCGAGCCGTCAAGCACGGCGAGCAGGGTGACGGTGTCAGCAGGCTCGATGGCGAGCAGGATCCGGATGTCCGCTCCAAGCGGATCGACGCGCAGCTCCAGTAGCCCTGCGGTGACCTGGTCCTCGTCGCCCTCGTCCGTTGGGGGCGCCGCGGCAGCTCGCCGGTTGCGGCTGCCGGGTGCATCATCGTTGGCGGCCGCCTGAGCCTCGCGGGCTAGCCTGCGGGTAAGCCGGGCGGCGTCGGCGAGCGCAGCAGCGACCTGCGCGGAAGCTGCGGCCAGGCCAGCCTCCACCCTCGATTGGTCGGCCTGCGCCTGGTCCAGCTCGTGGGAGGCGCCCGACTCGGCTGCGGACGTGAGCAGCGCGAGCCGCACGTCCCTTGCCGCGCAGGCCCCGGTGTAGCGCGCCTTGGCCACCTCTTTCCTAGTCCTGAACTGGTCGATCGCGGCCTGGCAGCGCTGCATGCGCTCGATCAGCGTGCGCTCGCGCGTCGTAGTGCGGGAGCTTCCGGCCTCGGCGACCTGAATTCGCAGCGGTCGCATCGCTTCCAGCAGCCGCTGATAGGCATAGTCGAGCTCGACGAGCTGATCGTCGGCATGGGGGCCGACTGCGGCCGCCGAGAGGTCAGTGACGAAGGCGAGGTCACCCACGTCAGCAGCGGACATGACGGCGGCGATCGCGGCGCCTGTCTCCGTCGCGGCGAGCCACTTGGAGGAGCCCGGCCCGGCTGCGCAGAGCTCAACGAGCCAGTCGCTGAGCTCCGCGCTCATCCGGAGCCGGCAGGCCACCGCTAGAGTGCTTCGCTCACGGCAAGGTCGAGACCGTACTTGGCGATGGCCTGGCCGACGGCTTCCGGCTTGACCTCGCCGAGCCGGGCGAGCTGGGCCAGCACGGCTACGGTGATCGACTCGGCGTCGACGTGGAAGAACCGGCGGGCAGCCGGCCGCGTGTCGGAGAAGCCCCAGCCATCGGTGCCGAGCGAGGTGAACGGCGCCGGAACCCAGCGGGCGATCTGGTCGGGGACGGCCCGGATCCAGTCACTCACAGCGACGACCGGCCCCGGATGCCCGTCCAGCGCCCGCGTTACGTAGGGGACCTGATGCTCGGCCTCGGGCTGAAGCATGTTCCATTCCTCACATCGGAGCGCCTCGCGGCGAAGCTCGGTCCAGGAGGTAGCTGACCAGGCTTCTGCCCTGACGCCCCAGTCCTCGGCCAGCAGCCGCTGGGCGTCAAGTGCCCAGCGCAGCGCTACGCCGGACGCAAGGATCTGCGCCTGCGGATGCGAGCCCGTGCTGGAGATGCCGGCCGAGACGTCCGCCGGCAGCTCCGGCGCCGCCGAGTACCGGTACAGGCCGCTGAGGATCGCCCGCTCGAGTGCCTGGCTGCCGCCCTGGTAGTCAGCGGGCTCGGCTGGCTGCACGTACGGCTCGTTGTACACGGTGAGGTAGTAGAAGATGTCCTCGCCATCGGGGTGCTCGGGGCTGGCCCCGTACATCCGGCGGAGCGCGTCCTTGACGATGTAGGCCAGCTCGTACGCCCAGGCCGCGTCGTAGCTCACGCAGGCCGGGCTGACTGAGGCGAGCAGCACCGAATGGCCGTCATTGTGCTGCAGCCCTTCGCCGGTGAGCGTGGTGCGGCCCGCGGTCGCCCCGAGCAGGAAGCCGCGGCCGAGCTGGTCGCCCATCGACCACATCTGGTCGCCGGTCCGCTGGAACCCGAACATCGAGTAGAAGATGTAGACGGGGATCATGTGCGTGCCGTGAGTGGCGTAGGCGGTACCCGCGGCGGCGGTGGACGCCATCGCGCCAGCCTCGCTGATCCCCTCGTGCAGGATCTGGCCGCGGGCTGACTCCTTGTAAGACAGCAGCAGGTTGCGGTCGACTGCCTCGTAGGTCTGGCCTTGCGGGTCGTAGATCTTCGCCGTCGGGAACAACGAGTCCATGCCGAACGTACGCGCCTCGTCCGGAATGACCGGTGCGAAGCGCGCGCCGATCTCCGGGTCCTTCATCAGGTCCTTGAGCAAGCGCACGAATGCCATCGTGGTGGCGACGGACTGCTTGCCAGAGCCGCGGCGCAGCTCGTCGTAGACCGCGTCGCCGGGCAAGGCAAGCGGCTTGGCCCGCACTACCCGCCTAGGCAAGTAGCCGCCCAACGCGGCCCGGCGCTCGCGCATGTACTGGATCTCGTCGGACTTCTCACCGGGGTGGTAATACGGGGGAAGCTCGGCTTCCAGCGCCGCGTCCGGGATTTCCAGGTACAGCCGGTCGCGGAACTCCTTCAGCTCGGCCACCGTCAGCTTCTTCATCTGGTGGGTGGCGTTGCGGGCTTCGAAGTCCGGGCCTAGCGTCCAGCCCTTGATCGTATGCGCGAGGATCACAGTCGGCTGGCCGACATGCTCCGTGGCTGCCTTAAATGCCGCGTACACCTTCCGGTAGTCGTGCCCGCCGCGGGACAGGTTGCGGATCTCGTCGTCGGGCAGGTGCTCGACCATGGCCCGCAGCCGCGGGTCGCCGCCGAAGAAGTTCTCCCTCGTGTAGGCGCCGGACTCGACCGCGTAGGTCTGGAACTGGCCGTCTGGCGTGGTGTTCATCTTGTTCACCAGAACGCCGTCGGTGTCTTTGGCCAGCAGCGGATCCCAGTCCCGGCCCCAGATCACCTTGATCACGTTCCAGCCGGCCCCGCGGAACGAGGCCTCGAGCTCCTGGATGATCTTGCCGTTGCCGCGGACGGGTCCATCCAGGCGCTGGAGGTTGCAGTTGATCACGAAGGTGAGGTTGTCGAGCTCCTCTCGCGCGGCCAGCCCGATCGCGCCGCGTACCTCCGGCTCATCGGTCTCGCCGTCGCCGAGGAAGGCCCACACGTGCGACCGGCTGGTGTCCTTGAGCTGCCTGGCCAGCAAGTAGCGGTTGAACCGGGCCTGGTGCACCGCATTGATTGCGGACAGGCCCATGGATACCGTCGGGAACTCCCAGAAGTCAGGCATCAGCCGAGGGTGCGGGTAGGACGGCAGGCCGCCGCCTGGGTGAGACAGCTCCTGGCGGAACCCGTTCAGCTGCTGCTCGGTTAGCCGGCCTTCCAGGAACGCCCGCGCGTAGATGCCGGGGGCGGCGTGACCCTGGAAGAAAACCTGGTCGCCGGACTCGCCGTGGTCCTTGCCGCGGAAGAAGTGGTTGAAGCCGACCTCGTACAGACTGGCCGCCGAGGCGTAAGTCGCGATGTGCCCCCCGACCCCGAGACCGGGCCGGTTGGCACGGCTGACCATAATCGCCGCGTTCCACCTTATATAGGCGCGAATGCGGCGTTCCACGTATTCATCGCCGGGGAACCACGGCTCTCGCTCTGGCGGGATCGTGTTGATGAAGTCGGTGCTGCGCAGGCCTGGCACGCCGACCTGCTGCTCGCGGGCGCGCTCGAGCAGCCGCAGCATGACGTACCTGGCACGGGCCCGGCCATGGGTCCGGACGACGTCATCGAAGGACTCCACCCACTCCCTGGTTTCATCCGGATCTATGTCCGGGAGCTGAGTGGGAAGTCCGTCGCTGATGATGGAAAAGCGCTGGCGTCCGGAGGCCACGAGTACTTCCTCGCATTCCGCGGGCGAGCAGGCCGGCGGGCGCTGTTCCAGGTCCTTGGCGGGGCCGGGCTCGGCTGGGGCGCTGCACGCCACGTCATAGGCGGGCACGGCCGGTCTGGCTGCGCCCTGTCGGGTAGTCCTGTCCTAATTGAAGCCGGCCATGCAGGTAAACGCACACTACCGGCCGGTAGGCGGTCCGGCAGCGCAGTCTTGCGGCCGGCACTTGGCATCGCATAAGGCGCTTAATGCCTGATAACAGGGTAGCTGAGGCGTCCGAAGGCGGTCTTGGCGGCCGGCTGAGCAAGGGATTTCGCTCTGAGCACCAATTGTGACTTGCGCACCGCGCCGACCCAGTGTGAACTGTCCGATCAAGAGCAGCGACAATGCTGCGGCTGTGTAGCCGTCACCAGACTTGGGCATGTGCCGAGATCTAGGGGTTCGGCCCCCAGCCGGGGCAGAAAGGATGAGGAGGACTTCAGTGAGCGCGACCGCGGGTCAGGCGCAGGACCAGCGCGACCTGGCCGAGAGGCTCGGCATCAAGCCAGGCCACGTGGTGCAGGAGATCGGGTACGACGATGACGCCGACGAGGCTCTTCGCGACTCAGTCGTGGCACTCCAAGGCACTGAGCTCGTCGACGAGGATTATGACGACGTCGTGGACGGCGTTCTGCTGTGGTGGCGGGACGGCGACGGCGACCTTGTCGATGCCTTGGTGGATGCACTCACGCCGCTCGCCGACGGCGGCTACATCTTGCTGCTCACGCCCAAAGCCGGGCGGGATGGCCACGTAGAGCCGAGCGAGATCGGGGAGGCCGCGCCGACCGCGGGCCTGTCCCAGACATCGACCGTGAGCGCAGGTCGCAACTGGTCCGGCACTCGGCTGGTGGCACCAAAGGCGCGTCGCTAAGGCAATGACGGGGCTTACCGGCATCCGGCTCAGACCGGACGCCGCGTTACTGACACACTGAGTCCGTTCACCGAAAGCGGGCCGGGCGGCGCGCGACCCTGGTGAGTCGCGAGTAGTGCCCGTTCCCGGAATTTTCGCTGAGAGGATCAGGACATGGCGGTAGAGGTCGGCGATGGGGCCCCTGACTTCGAACTCAAGGACCAGCATGGTAACGCGGTCAAGCTGTCAGGCTTTCGCGGCAGTAAGAACGTGGTGCTGGTCTTTTACCCGCTGGCATTCAGCGGAGTCTGCAGCGGTGAGCTGTGCGCCATACGCGACGACTTCCCGGAAGTCACCAGGGACGATGTGGAGCTCCTGACGGTTTCGGTGGATTCTGTGTTCGTGCTGCGCACATGGGCTGAGCGCGAACATTTCGATTTCACCATGCTCGCTGACTTTTGGCCGCATGGTGGCGTAGCCAAGGCCTACGGTGTATTCGACGACAAGATGGGCGTCGCCACTCGGGGGACGTTCATCATCGACAAGACCGGCGTCGTGCGCTGGAAGGTCGTAAACCCCATCCCGCAGGCGCGAGAGATCGCCGACTACCAGAAGGCCCTCGCTGAGCTGGACTAGCTTCTTTGCTGGTCTGGTGACGCGGCGACTGCAGGCAGCGCGGCAGAATCGGGACAGGCTGAATGCCCTGTTATCGGTGCGGAACCCGGCAGGTTGACCCTGACCGGGGGGAAAGCCCCTGGCGGCGAGGCGTTCGCGGTGATCGTCAGGTCCTGATCTGCCCGGATTGCCAGGGTGCTGTCGACTGGGCAACCGAACTCGACCGGTGCCGGGTGTGCGCCAGCGTTCACCTGGTCCGGCGGCTCGGTGAGGTGGAATGCCGAGACTGCGGCGCCGTCGGACAGCGGCTCGAGGCCGGCGTCAGTGATGGCAGCATTGCCGACCGTCCGACGGCTGACCTGGCCGACGAGGTCGAGGCCGCACTGGCAAAAGTGCTTGGGCGCAGCAGGCAGCGGCCGCCGTACGCGATGTCGTGACTGACGCAGCACTTGTCGGCCGGCTGCTGGACGAGTACCACGAGCGGTCGGTTCCGCCAGCGGACATCCACGTCGCCGCTGGCTCTGAGCACGAGACGCGCGTCACCTATGTGCTGACCCTGCCGGACGGGTCCGGTCAGGTCATCCGTGCGTTCCGCGCCGATGCACTGGTCCCGGTGCACGGCCGTGACTCACGCAACCTGACTGTGGCGGACTGGCTGATCGGGCGCGCGCATACGCTTGCCTGGCTCGAGGCAGCGGCTTACCCGGCGCCCCGCCCGGTGCGTACCAGAACCGGCGAGCTCGTCGGCGTTGCCGGGCCGTGGCTGACCTGGGCGACCTCGTTTGTAGCGGGCGACCTGCTGCTGCCGACGCTGAGTCAGCTTCGCAGTCTCGGCGTGACGCTCGGGCGCTTGCACGACGTCGCTCCCTGGCCGGCCCTGCCGTCCGGACGCAGCGACAAGGCCGACCTGGCCTCGCGGCACCCGGCCGTCGCGGGGCCAGCGGCGCTGGCCCGGCTGGACGCGGTGGACGGACTCGTCCCGGCAGCCTGGCGGCCGCTGTATGCGGCGTGCCGGGAGAGTGCGGAGACGGTGCTGGCCGCCGCCGGCTCCTGGGCGGAGACCGTGGTGCACGGCGACGTCTGGTCGCGCAACGCGGTGCAGGCCGACAGCGGCCCGGTGACGCTCATCGACTGGGAGACCGGCGGCCTTGGCCTGGCTGTGATCGATCTTGGCAACTGCCTGCTGGAGTGCCACCTGGACGCGGCTGTGCCAGACCACCAGCCCGATGCCTGGCTGATCTCGCCGGACGAGGACCGGATCCGGGAGGTTACGGCGGGCTATGCCGGCGCCCGGCGGCTGTCCGCGGCTGAGCTGTCCCTGCTGCCCGCGGCGGTCAAGTTCGCAGCCGCAGTGGTCGGCGCGGTGCATTTTGAGCTGGCGCTGCTGTCCGGCGTCAGCGGCCCGGCGATGGACGCGCGGCTGGCGCGGCTGGAGAACCGGATGGCGGTCGCGGACGAAGTGGCCGAGCTTGCGCTGGAGCACCTGGTGCCCTGACGAGTTCTGCGGCAAGGTCGGTTGGCGGCTAGACACGGCGGACAACTCGAGCAGCGGGAATTGAATAATTGTGCCGCTGGCCTACAAGCACGACATCCGCAAGGTTCGCGAGCACGGCCGGGGCCTGCTGAACACGATCGTCGCGGAGGCCCGCCAGAACCAGGGTGGTGGGCTCTAACGGGATCGAACCGTTGACCTTCCGGGTGTAAGCCGGACGCTCTAACCGCTGAGCTAAGAGCCCGAACGAGGAGTCTACGGCAGCGCGAGGTCCGCGATGTTGCTGGTGATCAATGACACGCAGGCGGTCTGCGCTCAGTGCGGCACCCTACGCCGTCAGCCTGGACAGACGACTTGGGCAGCATTGCGGGAGCACGCTGAGAAGGGCTGCGCGTGGCTCCAGCAGATGGCCCATCGCTACCGGGGCGAGTGCCTGCAAGCGAGGGGCCGATGGCTGCTATCCGGCGTGTCGCAATGCAAGCCGGACGGGTCGGAGATCTACTTTGTCCTAGTGAGGCAAGAGTTGTGCGGCCGATGGATGCCGCGAAAAAGGACGACTTGTGCGCGCACGCCGGGCCATGCGCCACCGTGCATGACTGCTGAGAACATGGCGAGTCGCAGGGTATACCGGCGCGACCACCCGCACCCCGAGTCACCGGAGTCGCGCAAGAAGTCCAACCGGAGGTACCGGATAAGCCTCTACGGGCTGACCCAGGAGCAGTTCGACCGGCTGCTGGAGGTGCAGGGGCACGCCTGCGCCATGTGCCACGAGCCGTTTGATGGGGGGCAGCTCATCCATGTGGATCATGACCACGCGTGCTGCCAGAAGAGGAACCGATCGTGCGGCAAGTGCGTGCGCGGACTGCTCTGCCATGGGTGCAACATTGCGCTAGGTCACATCGAGCGCCGGTATGACCTGGCCCGCACGTACCTGGACAGCCCTGCATGGCAGCTCGTCGCAAGGGCCGCCTGAAAGGCCTTTCCCTTCTAGAGCGGAGCATGTGGCCACTCGCCACGCAGACGAGTGAGCGACATGCATCCGGCACGGACGAGAACGGACGAGATGTGTTCTGCGAGTCGCAACGGAGACTGCGCTCCGCCTTACAAGCGAGGGGTCACTGGTTCGAACCCAGTTGCGCCCACCTATTGGTTCCTGTGAGAGGCGGCATTTCGTCTTGCCGTTCGAGAATGTGGTGGCCTTGGCTGGAGCGGGGGAGCCAAGAGGGGAGCCGGCCGCTGCTGCTTGTAAGTCTCTAGGGCCAACATCAGGCGCCACTGAGCCGCTGAGCGCACTCGCTTCTAAGCTGGCCAGTCGGCGGTCGTCACTATCGTCAGGTCAGCCATCGTTGTCTCCTCTCCGCAATTGGCTGGCCTACATGAGCGAGGTACCGTAGCTCGGAGGTTGTCTTCCTATCGGCAGGCTTCGCTGGCGGCGGACGCCGCGGAAGGCGCCGCCGGCGGCGCGTCAGGTGACGGGCGGCGGGCGGGAGTCAGCGCTGGCGGCCAGCCCGGGATCCCAGCCGCACACCACGCACGCGTGCCGGAATGCCGAGCGGGCGAACTCCAGCGCCGCCGCCTGCGGGTCGGGATGGGGGCGAATGTCATCCCAGTCCAGGATGTACTCGCCGAGCGCACCGTCCCAGCGGGCGGCTGACGGCGTGAGGGCCTGACCGGCGAAGCCCGACGGCACCGGATAGGCGTAGGCGTAGAAGGCAGCCTTCCCGTACCGCGCATCGCCCGGCCACCAGCCGATCTCCACTGCCTGCGCGGTCCCGGCGTTGCGCATGATGAAGTCGTTAGAGGGCGGGTCAGCCGGCCGCCCAGAGAACAGGCTGACAGCCAGGTCGAAGGAACCCCACCACGCGTTGACGGGCGTTGACCGCCCGCGGTAAGGCGCCCGAAAGGCGGCCAGAACCAGGGCCGCACGGGTCGCTGCCGCGAAATAGTCAGCGACCTTGCCGGCGTCATACCGGGCGTGCTCGTAGTCCGCATTGAGCGGCACGCTCCAGGGCACCTCTTGCGGTGTCGGGTCGATCTCCACGTGGCCGGCTACTGCATTCAGGGCGGTCAGCACCTCACGTGTGACGTCCGCGACTGGGCGGTCGGGAGTCAGCGCGATGCGCTCGGCCCGGCCGTCGCTGTGCTCGACGACCGCCTCGTGGAGGTGCAGGTCCAGCGCCACGGTCACCGATCCCGACCCGTCGGGAGCCGGCAGCGGGGCGGTCTCCCACCCCCGCACGGAGAGCCGCAGCGCCGCGTGCTGCAGTTGCGGCTCGGGCGGAGCGAGCCTGGCTGCCACCTTGCCCAGCACCTGGCTGTGCGCGTGCAGCGTGTCGCAGGTGTCCCGCCAGTTCTCGTACGACGCCGTCGGCCAGTTGGACATAGCTCGCACGGTATCTTGCCGGCCGGACGCGCTCCAGGGCGCCGCGCATGATTGCGCGGCCAGCGTAAGGGACCGGCCGCCCGTATCCGAGTTAAAGCTCGTTCTGTTGATCGCGATTATGTAACGCTGACATTGGCGGAGTAGTTCGTCGAGGGCGCCGACCATGGTCTGCGGGCTTACGAGGCGTGTAGTTAACCGAGGACGCGACCTCGGCAAGCTCAAATCGTGTGGTCGCGTCCCAATTACGCGACGATGCTGGCACCATCAGGCGCTAGGGCCGGCCTGCGCGGGCTGGGCGGCAGCAGGGCCGCCGGCGTCAGGCGGGCCAGCGAGCGGGCGCGGCCGGAGGGCGCCGGCCGCGGCGAAGGCGGCCAAGAACAGGGCGACCAGCAGCCACAGCGCGCTGAGCACGCCGGCTGACTGGGCGAGGGCGCCGATGGCCGGCGGTCCGGCGAGGTTCGCGAAGTAGCCGATCGAGGCGACAACGCTGATCCGGGCGGCCGGGTCGGGCCCGCTTTCGGCGGCCGCCGACATGCCCAGCGGGAAGCCCATAGAGACGCCGACCGCCCACAGCAGCACGCCGAGCAGGACGATCCAGCGGTTCCCGGCCTCGATGAACAGCACCATGCCGATGACGCCCAGCGCGGTGGTGATGCGGACGGTGCGAGTGCGTCCGAGGCGGTCGACCACCGGGCCGGCGAAGATCCGGGTGGTCGCCTCGCCCGCAGCGAACGCGGTGAAGAACAGCGCCGCGACCGCGGCGCTCTGCCCGTGATCGGCGTGCACCGCCAGGGTCAGCCAGCTGTTGGCGGAGCCTTCGCCGAGCTCGACGCCCAACATGACCAGGCCGATGAGCAGCAACCGCCAGTCCAGCCAGCCGTGCAGCCAGTGGCGCAGCCGGGCCGCGCGGTCGCGGGCAGGGGCGTCGGTGGGCGCATGGTTGTCAGCGGGGATGGCGGCCGTGGTCCACCAGGCGGCCACCACTATGACCCCCGCCTCGCCGATGAGCTGCGCCGCCGGGCTGATGCCGAGGGACGCGCAGGCTGCGCCGATCCCCGAGCCGACCGCGGCCCCGACGGACCAGGCGGCGTGCATCATCGGCATCAGGGTGCGCCCGGTGACCCGCTCGACGGCGGCGCCCTCCACGTTGATCAGCACGTCAAGAGCGCCGATACCCGCCCCCGCGGTCACGAAGCCGACAGCGACGAGCGGCAGCGAGCCGGCGATGAGCGCGACGCCCAGCAGCGTCATCGCGGCGGCGATGAGCAGCAGCGCGGCCAAGATCGCCCGGCGGCCGCCCAGCCGGTGCTGCAGCGGGGTGGAGCCGAGCAGCCCCAGGATGGACCCCACGGTTATGCCCGCCAGCAGCAGTCCGATGGTGCCGGTGCCGATGCCGAGATCGGCCTTGATGCCCGGCAGCCGGGGGCCCCAGGCGGAGATGGTGATCCCGCCGAGCCCGAACCCGACGGTGACCGCCCACCGCCAGCGGGCCGAGGATGCCGGCACGATCGCCTCCGCGCAAAGAAACCTTCCAGTGGAAGGTATCATCCTCAGAGGGGTCGGCGGACACTGGCCGGGGAGGCTAGGCTGGCGTCCCCGGTTCGGTGCCGAGCGGGAACAGCCGCTCGAGTATGGACAGCGAGCGGCCGACGTCGACCGCATCCGGATCAAGGAGCCACTGGACCTGCAGGCCGTCGGACGCAGCGATGACCAGGGCGGCCGCATCGGCCGGGTCGATGTTCGCCGCAATGCGGCCGGCTTGCTGCCCAGCCTCGATCCTGGCGGCCAGCAGTGCGCGCAGCGAGCCGAACCGGCCGCGAATGAACTCCCGGGTGACGGCGTGCTGCTCCTGCAGCGCATCGGTGGTGAGGGTCGCGTAGAGCTCGACCAGGCCGGGGATCGACCGGTTCCGCTCGGCGGCCTCAATTATCTGGCCGACGGCCGACTCGCTCACCGCGCGCGCCTCGCCGGCTGCCCGGGCCTCGTGCTCCCGGTAGGCCTCAACCAGGAGTTCGTCGCGCGACACGAAGTAGTGCCGCAGCGCGGTGTGGGACACCCCGATCGCCTCGCCGACCGTCCGTAGCGACGCCCGGTCCACCCCGCGCTGCGCGAACAGCGCGATCGCGCTGTCCAGGATCTGCTGCCGGCGTCGCACGCCTTTCGGGTAGGAGCGGTGCCCTGTCCGGCCTGCGTTGGTGTCCGTCACACCGCCATCGTAGGAGCCGTCCCGGCCGTGCCGCTGCCGGCGCTGGGCGCTGCAGACGGCGACGGCGGCCGGGCCGGATGCGCGATCCGGCCACCGGCAACTACCTGCGCGACGTGTTCTGCGAACCGCACGACGGGGACACCTGGATCTGCCGGAGGGACGAGACAATCCGGCTTACCTATCGCGACATCATCCACCGCACCCACGACGGCATCCCGTACCTGGCGCCCGAGCTGGTCCTGCTGTTCATGGCCAAGCACGGCTGCCAGAAGGACCAGCCAGACTTCGACGCAACCGTCCCGCACAGGACCCCGGGCCAGTCAGCGGTCCGCCGGCCTGCGAGCGGCACGGCATCGCTCTCGTTCCTTACTTTCCCCTCGCGGTCGGTGCCCTCGGCGAAATCGAGGCGCTCACGCGGCCAGCTCAGCGGCTCAGCGGCTCGGCGTCTCCACGTCGGCGGTGGCCCTGGCCTGGCTGTCTCGACGCTCGCCGGTAATGATCCCGATCCCGGGTACAAGTTCGCTGTTGAACCTGGCGGATAACATCAGCGCGACTGAGGTCGCGGCGCAGCTGACCGACGAAGAGGTCCGCGCACTGACCGCGGTCGAGGACGAAGAGTCCGCGACGCTGAGCAAGATGTCGACCCAGATGGTCGACGCTTTTGGGCCGTCGCCGACGCGGATCCGTCTGACCAGCGCTGGCCAGAACAGGTGGCAGCATGACGCGCCCCGGTCAATGCGATGTCGGTCGAAGAGATGCGGGCCGCGCCGCGCCAACGCGTGGAGCGACTCGAGCAGTTCGGCAAACCGCCATCGATGCTAGGGAGGGCGCTAGGTTATGGCCACGCTGTCGGCCGAGGGCGAGGTGACTACCTCCATCTCACGTCGCACAGGCTTGAACGTCCCTCCCGGCTCCGGCGCGGATGGCTGCGGACCGCCACCGCGGCAACCTGGCACGGCACCCGTCCGGAACATCTTCCGGACGGCTGCCGCGGGGCCTTCGCGCACTCCTCTCAGCACTCTGTACTGGGTGGTACCGTCGGCCGAAGCCGCCGGTCGGGCCTGTCAGCCGTGGACGCTGAAGTCGGCGGTCAGGCTGGCCGGTGTGCCGATCTGCACCTGGTAGGAGCCCAGCTCCACCTGCGGGCTGCTGATCCCGGAGATGTCACCAGGCGTGACAGCCAGTTCGGAGACGGGGAAGGTTACCTGCACGGTCTTGGACTCCCCGGCATCGAGGGTCACCCGGGTGAAGCCGACCAGCCGCTGGTTAGGTACGAGGACAGCGCTGACCGGCTGGTGTACATAGACCGGCACGATGTCGGTGCCGGCCCGGCCGCCGGTGTTGGTCACCGTGAAGCTCGTGCTGACGGTGCCGGAGCGGGACACGCTGCTCGTCGCCGAAAGCCCGGTGACACTGAAAGTTGTGTAGGACAGCCCGTAGCCGAACGGGTAGAGGGGGTTGTAGCCGCTGCCCTGGCCCGAGCCGGTGTAGGGGAGCTGGTCGAAGAACTTCGGCTCATCGCCGAGCGGTGACGGGGCGCCGGTGTTGAAGTCCCCGCCTGGTGCCGCCGCGTCCGACGGCCAGGTAATGGGAAGCTTGCCACTCGGGTCGATCTTCCCGAAGATGGCGTCCGCGACGGCCTGGCCCGCCTCAGTGCTGCCCTGGTAGGCCATCATTATCGCGTTGGCCTGCTCCGCCGGGCCGAGGCCGAGCGGCCTGCCCGCGATCACGACCACGATCACAGGCTTGCCGGTCGCCTCCAGCGCGCTGACCAGGGAATTCTGGTCGGGTGTGAGCTGCGGCGCGGGGTTGTCCCCGAGCCCCTCGGCGTACGCCTTTTCGCCCACCGCCACGACCACGGCGTCAGCGCTGGCCGCGTCGCTCACGGCAGTTGCCTGGTTCGGGGCGTAGGTCACATTCGTGTCCTCGCCCTGCAGGCCTTTCAGCACAGTGGTGCCGGGCGGGATCTGGCCTTTCGGCCCCTCGCAGCACACATGGCCACTGGTGTAAGGTCCCTGCCAGCTCACACTCCAGCCGCCGACCTGGAAGGGCATCGAGTCCGCGTTCGGCCCAGTCACCACGAGTTTGCTCGTCGGGGGCAGCGGCAGGACGTTCTTCTCGTTGCGCAGCAGGGTGATCGACTCGCGCGCGGCCTGCAGGGTGACGTCCCGGCCAGCCTGGACGGCGGCGTCTGCTTTGCTCGCGTCGACCATCGGGTGGTCGAACAGCCCCAGGTCGAACTTCAACGTGAGGACCCGGCTCACCGCCTGATTGATCGTCGCCATGGAGATGCTGTGGTTGGCCACGTCCTCCTGCACAGCCGCCTGCCACTGCTCGGCGTTGAAGGGCAACATGGCTACGTCCACGCCGGCGTTAATTGCGATCGCGGCTGCCCCGGCCAGGTCTGAAGCCATGTGGTAGGTCGACGCGAGTGCGGACACGTCGCCGTAGTCGCTGATCACGACGCCTTTGAAGCCGAGCCGGTCGCGCAGCTCGGTCGTCAGCAGGAAGCGCGACGCAGTCGCCGGGATCCCGTTGACCGAACCAGAATCGACCATGACGGTGCCCGCGCCGGCGTCGATGCCGCCGGCGTAGGAGGGCAGGAACGTGTCCTGAAGGTAGCGGATCGGCAGTTCCGCCTGCACCCGGTCGTGCCCGTTGATCGACTCGGAGTAGCCGGCGAAGTGCTTGACCGTGGCGGTGACCTTCAGCGCATTGTCGCCGCCGCTTTGCAGGCCGGCCACGTTCGCAGCGCCCATGGCGGCGGCAAGCGCAGGCTCCTCAGCCCAGGTCTCGTAGGTGCGGCCCCACCGGTTGTCGCGAGCCAGGTCCTGCACCGGGGCGAAGTCCCAGTTCCACCCGGTGGCGCGCAGTGCGTTGGCAGTCACCTCACCGCCCGCCTTGGCAACGGACGGGTCCCAGGTCGCGCCCATCCCAATGGACTGCGGGAAAAGTGGCGCCTGCCACGGGTGCCCGAAGCCGTGCACGGCGTCGACGCCGAAGATGACCGGGATGTGCAGCCGCGAGTGCTGCATGGCGTAGGACTGCATGATGTTGTACTCGGTGGCCCAGTCCAGGCCCGTGTTGCCGGTACCGCCGTTGCCGGTGGTGTCGGGCGGTACGTCGGTCCCGCCGGCGAGGATCGAGCCAACATCGTTGGTTACGAAGATCTTCTGCTCACACACCGGGTTCGGCATGTTGAACCCGCCGGTGCTGGTGCAGCTGTTGCTTGTATCGGTGACCTGGGTCGCCTCGATCTGCACCATCTGGCCGATCTTTTCCGGCAGGGTCATCCGGCCGAGCAAGTCGGCGACCCGCGCCGGAACGGGAAGGTGCGAGTTGAGGTAGGCCGGGCGGCCGCTGGCCAGGGCGGTGGTCCTGGTCATGGCGGCAGCCGACATGGCGATCATCAGCGCAATCACCACTACCGTGATAGTCACCGGCCTGCGGCGGGCTAAGGCCGGCAGGCGGCCTATGCCAGACCGCTGCCGGGAAAGATCGCGGAATTTGTTTCTCATCGTGCGCTCCTAGCGTGTGTCGTTGCTGACCTAGGTGGCTTACGGCTGGATGCAGCCTGACTGGCGGAGCACGCGGTGCGCACGTCTTCAGAGGGGCGACCGGCGTCAGGCGGGCCCCCCATCGAGCCCGGAAGCCCACACCTGGCTGTGTCTGGCGCCGATGCAGCCACCAGATCCCCGGTAACGACGCCGTGACGCACGCCCTGCTGTGGGGTTGACCTGACCAGCTCCGCACGAAATGGCCGATGTCGCGAATGTCGCCGCCCTCCTCAGAGGGGCACGTAACAGCCTCAGAACATCTCATTTAGGGCCGAACATTATGCTCTACCCGGCGTATAGCGATGTCAACCGCTGCAGCCAAATGCCAATCGCCAGCGAGCTGGGCACGTGCGGTTTCCAGCGCGGTGGCGAAGCTGGCCCGGTCGGGGTTGGTGCCGGGCCGGGTCTCCACTGCATTGACAATGCCATGCGCAGCAGCTGGCAGAAGGTCAGCAGGGACTGGATTTCCTGGCCGACGCCATGGCGATCACCCGAGCTTAGGGTGAAATGCAGCCGGGTCCGGTTGTAGGAGACTGAACTGTGCCAAAAATCTTGGACAGTTCAATGAAGTCTTATATGGAATCGATTGCCAGAAGCCGATGCAGGGCTGGTCGGTCACAGCGTCACGAATAGCATGGCCGCCATGCCAGCGCTCATCGCGGCCTGGCCAGCCGCGATCGGGTCTTTCACCCAGGGCGCGGGGCCAATGGCGCGCGCGAGCCATGGGATTGACGCGGCCGCGCAGCACGTCGCGAGCAGGACGCTGACGACAAGTGTCGGCGCGGGCATGGCAGCACGGGACATGGCCTCCATCGCCCCGCGCGCAGGCTCGGTCGGCGTCCGGGGAACGGCAGGCATCCCGGTGAGCATCCAGATCATGGCACCCGCCATTAGCGCGTGGATGACGGCAGGCCGACTGCGCCGCCGGGCCCTGCCCGACCCGGCCATGCTGGCCAGCCCGAACCAGAGTGCGGCACATCCGAACAGGGCCGCCTGCAGCCATGTTGCGGCGGCCGGCTCTGACCGCCAGGTCATGGCGATCAGAGCCGCGCACATCACGCCGCAGAAGACAGCCGAGGCCGGGTCCGCAGGCTGCGCTGACCGCGCCGGTCCGCGTCGCGGCAGCCCCACCCACCTCCCCGTCCCGCTCCACAGGCCCGCGGCGGCGAAGACCACGGTGAGCAGCCACCGGGCCGCCAGTCCTTCGATCATTA
>DASXIA010000398.1:0-17801 GCA_036488155.1 Streptosporangiaceae bacterium
CGCGCGGCCTGGACGGCCTGTGGGGCATGTATCAGTGGCTCGACCGGGCGCCGCGCGGCCGAAACGAGAACGGCATGTGGTGGCGCCGCCACGATGAGTACGACGGCCGGTGACGCTCCGTTAGCCCGGCGACGGCGAGCCGATGCGTCCGAGCAGGAGCGCTGAAGCTCCCCCTGGCTCCGTCGTACCGGGCTGAATGGCAGGAGAAGGGACTTTGTGCCCTACTGCGAATCTCGTCTGGAGCAGACGCTTTCCCCGCAGAGTCTGGTGCTTGCCGGGCAAGGCTGCCCGGTGTCCGCTAGTTAGCGCAAGCACCGGCTCTGGCCGGGATGAATGGAGGGTCGGGTAATGGCAGAGTCGCAGCGGACGGGTGCAGTCAGGCGGGACGCCAGCGGGGTGCGGGCGGCGGTGGGCTGGGTACATGCCGTCCATCTGCTGGGTGCCGTGATTGTGCTGTTTGGCTTCACCGCGATTGTGACCGCTGGCGCAGCGCAGGCTCGCCAGGTACACGCGGCCGCGGGCAGCGCGTGGAAGCTCGAGCCTACGCCGAACCAGAATCGGACCAGCGCGGGCATCAATGAGCTTTCGGCCGTCTCGTGCACCTCCGGGCGGGCCTGCACCGCGGTCGGCTCGCACGCGGCCAGCGTGTCCAGCCCGTCGTTCACCCTGGCGGAGAGGCGGAACGGCACGCGCTGGCGGATCCAGCACACCATCCTCCCCAAAGACGCCGAGAGCAGCGCCCTTAGTGGCGTGACTTGCGCCTCGGCGGCCGCCTGCACCGCCGTTGGCAGCGCCTACTACAAGGCAACACATCGCAGCGTGAATCTGGCCGAAGCCTGGAATGGCAAGAGCTGGCGGATCCAGGCCATTCCGACTCCCAAGGGCTCGACCGGCGGGAACCTGAGCGCGGTGTCTTGCTCGTCGCCGAGCGCCTGCACCGCGGTCGGGTTTTACGACAACGCCGCCGGGCGCGTGCTCGCTGTGGCCGAACGGTGGAACGGCACGGCCTGGCGCATTCAGGCCCTGCCCCGGCCCGCCAAGGTCACCCAGTTCACCGGAGTGTCGTGCCAGGCCGCCCGCGCGTGCACCGCAGTCGGCTACTACCTCGGCACCGGCGGCACCCGGCCCTTTGCCGAGGCGTGGACCGGCACGACGTGGCACATTCAGGCGGTGCCGCTCCCGCACGGATCCCCCGGCGGGATCCTGGCCGCGGTGTCCTGCACCTCACCGCACGCATGCACGGCGACCGGCGCCAACTTCAGCAGCACCGGACCGACGCTGGCGGAAAGGTGGAACGGCACGCGGTGGGGTGTCCAGCCCACCCCCTACCCGGCGAACTCCGGTACGAGCCAACAGGAGCTCGAACTGAACGCCGTATCATGCGCCTCCGCCACGGCCTGCACCGCAAGTGGCGAGTACGCGCCCGGCGGCCATTCGGCCTATTTCCACGAGACCTGGAACGGCCAACGCTGGCGCCTGGTCACCGCGCCCTACCCGGCCGGTTTCGCCGCGGGCGCTGTCAACGGCATGTCGTGTGCCCCGGCCCGGTGCACCGCCGTCGGCGCGTGGTCGGGCGGGTCGATCTACATAGCCACCCTCGCCATGGCCAACTGATCGTCCCGATCCGCAACGGCCGGGCGACATGGCCTGATTTGGGGTGTCAGGCAAGTGGCCGCTGGACCGCGCGGCGGTCGTCCAAGGATCGAACAGCCCGGCCGAGCAGGAACTCAGGCCGCGGCAGGTACCGCTCGTGAGAGGCGAGGCTGAAGGCAAGACGCGACAGGCGCCGGGCTAACTGCGAGGTGAAAGGTATGGCTCCAGCGAAGGCGGCTGCAAGAAGTGCAGGCGCGCCACGTCCTCTGTCCAGCCGGAAGTCCCCGCCCCTGGGGCACAGCGCCCACGGCCGGAGATTCTTGCGGGCGCTCAGCCCAGCAGAGTGCTTGGACCTGCTCGAGCCGGGCGGCATCGGCCGCGTCGGGATCGCGTCCGCAGAAGGCGTGATTATCCTGCCGGTCAACTACGCCGTAAAAGGCCAGGCCATTATCTACCGCACAGCACCGGACACACTGCTGGCTCTTCACGTCAACACCCAGGTCAGCTTCGAAGTGGACCAATGCGATGAGACCCTGCATGAAGGCTGGAGCGTGCTGGTACAAGGTCACGCGCACGAGGTCACTGACGAGCATCAGGTGAAGCAGATTGGGGACGTAACACACCTCAAGCCGTGGGCGCCCGGGGCCCGCGACGTGTACGTGCGTCTCGCTCCGACCCAGATCAGCGGACGACGCATCCAACCAACCTGACGTTCCTCCGTGATAGTCCTCAACCACTTGGGAGCCGTCGCAGAGGCTGCACATGACGGCCAGAGCGGCGAGCGGGTCCGGTGCCGTTGGTCCCTCCCGGGAAGGAACGAAGGAACAAGGTCAGCGGTCAGCCTGGGGTCGGGGGCTATGTTCCGCAGTATCTCCGCACATCGCGCGGCAAAGGGGACGTCATGGAACGACTGAAGCCGATGGATGCCCAGTTCGTCGACGCGGAGAACCAGGACCGGCACGCCTCATTCGCGATCGCGTCGGTCGCTGTCTTCGAGGGTCCCGCTCCGAGCTACAACGAGTTCTGCAGTTCCGTAGAACGCCGGCTGCCGCTGGTGCCGATCTACCGCCGCAAGCTGCGCGAGGTGCCGTTCCGGCTCGGCCCGCCGGTGTGGGTAGACGATCCTGATTTCGACCTCCATTACCACATCCGGCACACCGCAGTTCCTGCCCCAGGCGGCGATGCACAACTCGGCAACTTGATCGCGCGGGTCATGGCGCAGCGGCTCGACCGGGACTTCCCGCTGTGGGAGTACTGGCTCGTCGACGGGCTCGCCGACGGCCGCTGGGCGCTGATCTCCAAGGTGCACCACTGCATGGTCGACGGCGTTTCCGGCACCGACCTGTACCGAGTGTTCTTCGATCTGTCGCCCGAGCCACCCCCGCCGTCGGCTGCGGACATCTCGCCGGTCCCTGCCGAGCCGACCGGGCTGGCGCTCGCTGCGCTGGCGGCGGCCGATCTGGTGGCACAGCCCGCCAGGGGCGCCATCGCCCTGGCTGGGGCTCTGGTCAAGCCGGAGGAGGCCGTCCGGCAGGTGCTGCAGACGGCACGTGCTGTCGCGAGGCTCGCGACCTCTACCTTGCCGGCCACCCCGTCTTCGCTGAGCGGTCCCATCGGCCGCCAACGACGCTACACCTGGGCCCGTGCATCGCTGGCCGATGCCAAGGCAATCAAGCGCGAGCTTGGCGGGACCGTAAACGACGTGGTGCTGGCCGCGATCAGCAGCGGCTTCCGCGCGCTGCTGATCTCGCGCGGCGAGCAGCCCCGGCCTCACATGGTTCCGTCGCTGGTCCCGGTGTCGCTACGCGCCCCGGGCGAGGAGAGCAGCTACGACAACCGGGTGTCCGCGGTCGTCGCCGACCTGCCCGTTCACCTTGCTGATCCGCTCGAGCGGCTTGCCGCCATCCGGGCGGAGATGTCAGAACTGAAGGCAGTCCGGGAAGCGTCAGCTGCTGAGGCACTGATCACGCTCGGCAGATTCACGCCGTTCCCGCTCGCTTCCCTGACCGTCCGCCTCGCCTACAGGCTGCCGCAACGAGAGATCGTCACCGTAACCACCAACGTGCCAGGCCCGCAGAAGCCGCTGTATGGTCTGGGCCGCAAGCTCGTGGAGATCATTCCCTACGTTCCGATCGCGACGAGCCTGCGCACTGGTGTTTCGATCTTCAGCTATTGCGGTCAGCTGACCTTCGGGATAACCGGCGACTACGCCACCACCCCGGACATCGACGTCCTGGCGCGCGGGATCGAGGACGGCATCGGCGAGCTGATGAAGGCAGCGCTGCAACCGCGGGCATGCGACGCTGAGCCGGCCCTGGGTCTCACGAAGCCAACGGCCAACGATCCGGATGCTCAGACGTGACCAACCCGGTCGCGGACTCCGACGGGCATTGCGCCGTCAGACGTTGAAGCCGAGCGCCCGCAACTGCTCGCGGCCGTCCTCGGTGATCTTCTCCGGGCCCCACGGCGGCAGCCACACCCAGTTGATCCGGAAGTCCGGCACCAGGCCGTCGAGAGCGACCTGGGTCTGGTCCTCGATCACGTCAGTGAGCGGGCATGCCGCGCTGGTCAGCGTCATGTCAATGGTGGCGCTGCGGTCGCTTTCGACCGTCACGCCGTAGACCAGTCCCAAGTCCACCACGTTGACCCCGAGCTCGGGGTCAACAACGTCGCGCAGCGCCTCGAGGACGTCGTCAGTCTCCGGGCCGCTCCCCGCCGCCTGCTGGCTGCCAGTCTCAGCCGCCTGCGCCTGCCCGGCTGTCTCGGCCGGCCCTGCCGCGCCGACTGTCCCCGCTGTCTCGGCCAACCCAGGCGCGAGTTCGGTGCTGTTCTCCGTCATGACTGCTCCCTGTCCCCATTGTGGCCGACCCCAGTGCTACTAACCACAGGCACGGTCGCGGCGCGCTCGCTCAGTGCTCTTGCGGTTGCGTCCTTCCAGGCCATCCAGCTCAGTAGCGCGCACTTGATCCGGGACGGGTACTTCGACACGCCCTCGAACGCCACCGCATCACCAAGCACGTTCTCATCCGGCTCGGCCTCGCCACGCGACTGCATCAGCTTGAGGAATTCCTCGCTGATCGCCATCGCCTCGCCGACCGTCTTCCCGATGATCATGTCCGCCATCACCGACGCGCTCGCCTGGCTGATCGAGCAGCCGAGGGCCTCGTACGACACGTCAGCCAGGGCCGGCTCGCTGCCACCGCCGTTCAGCGTTACCCGCAGCGTGACCTCGTCCCCGCAGGTCGGGTTGATGTGCTGCACCTGGGCGTCGAACGGCTCCCGCAGCCCCGAATGCAGCGGCCTGCGGTAGTGCTCCAGGATGATCTCCTGGTACATCGACTTGAGCTCCATAACGCCACCTTTAACAGCGACAGCCTGGTCCGCTGTTCCGGGACCGGCAGCTTCCCGCGCTACGCGGCCCCGACGGACGCGCTCCCGAAGAACTCCTGCGCTTGCCGGATCCCGTTCGCCAGCGCATCGACCTCGTCGTGCGTGTTATACACGTAGAACGTCGCCCTTGTGCTGGCCTGGGCACCGAGAGCCCGGTGCAACGGCCAGGCACAATGATGGCCCGTCCGGACGGCGACGCCGAGTTCGTCCAGCACCTGCCCGACGTCGTGCGGGTGGATACCGTCCACCACGAACGACACGGCCCCGCCCCGGTGATCGGTATCGAGCGGCCCGAGTATACGCAGCCCGCTGATGCCCGACAACGCCTTGAGCGCATGCGCTGTCAGCGCCTCCTCGTGCGCGGCCACGTTCGGCATGCCGAGCGCGTCCAGGTAATCGCAGGCGGCAGCGAGCCCCACGGCCTGAGCGGCCGCGGGCACGCCCGCCTCGAACCGGTCCGGCGGCGGCAGGAAGGTCGACCCCTCCATCCGGACCACTTCGATCATCGAGCCGCCGGAGATGAACGGCGGCATGGCCTCGAGCAGCTCGCGCCGCCCCCACAGCACGCCGATTCCCGACGGCCCGAGCATCTTGTGCCCGGAGAACACCAGGAAATCGGCGCCAAGCCGAGTCACGTCAACGGGCTGGTGCGGCACCGACTGCGCGCCGTCGGCGAGCACCAGCGCACCCTGCGCATGCGCGGCGGCTGCGATCTCGGCGACCGGCGGCACCACGCCGGTGACGTTGGACTGGTGGGTGACCGCGACCAGCTTCGTCCGGCCGGTGATGAGCTCGTCCGTGTTGCTGAGATCGAGCCGGCCATCGGGCTGCACACCGAACCAGCGCAGGGTGGCCCCGGTGCGCTCGCACAACTGCTGCCAGGGCACCAGGTTGGCGTGGTGCTCTGCCTCGGTGACGAGCACCTCATCGCCGGGGCCGACCGCGAACCTGCGGGCCTCCGGGCCTGATGTCGCCGCGTTGCTCATCGCATACGCGACCAGGTTGACGGCTTCCGTAGTGCTCTTGGTGAAAACGATCTCGGCCGGACTTGCGTGCAGGAACGCGGCAATCCTGGCGCGCGCGTTCTCGTACGCGTCGGTCGCTTCCTCGCCGAGCAGGTGAGCGCCCCGGTGCGCGGCAGCGTTGCGCGTGGTGTAGAAGTCGCGCTCGGCGTCCAGCACCTGTCGCGGCTTCTGCGAGGTCGCCCCCGAGTCCAGGTAAATCAGGTCACTACCGCCGCGGACGGCACGTCCGAGAATCGGAAAGTCCCTGCGGACTGCCTCGACGTCCAGTGGCGCAGGGCCAGCCACCACTCGGTCGGCGACGCTCGTGTCGCCAGCGGTCATCTCGCCCGAGGCTGTCACGCTGCCGCACCCTTATTCACGAATCGCTCGTAGCCGCTGGTCTCCAGCTCCTCAGCGAGCTCCGGACCGCCTTCCTCGACAATCCGGCCGGCCACGAAGACGTGCACGAAGTCCGGCTGCACGTAGCGCAGGATCCGGGTGTAGTGCGTGATCAGGAGGACGCCGTGGGACTCATCCTCGCGGAACCGGTTAATACCGGCCGACACCACCCGCAGCGCGTCGATGTCGAGCCCGGAGTCGGTCTCGTCCAGGATTGCGATCTTCGGATTCAGTAGCTCGAGCTGCAAGATCTCGTGTCGCTTCTTCTCACCGCCGGAGAAGCCCTCGTTCAGGTTCCGCTGGGCGAACGACGCGTCCATCTGCAGCTGCTCCATTGCCTCGCGCAGTTCCTTCCCGAACGTGCGGATCTTCGGGGCCTCGCCTCGGACAGCTGTGATAGCGGTGCGCAGGAAGTTGGAGACCGAGACGCCGGGCACCTCGACCGGGTACTGCATTGCCAGGAACAGCCCTGCCCGCGCCCTGGCGTCGACGCTCATCGCCAGTACGTCCTGACCGTCGAGTGTGACTGAGCCCTGGGTCACCGTGTACTTGGGATGCCCGGCAATGGCGTACGCAAGCGTGGTCTTGCCTGATCCGTTCGGGCCCATGATCGCGTGCGTCTGGCCCGCCTTGACCGTCAGGTCAACGCCGCGCAGTACCTCACGGCTCTCCCCCGCCGCGTCCGTCACACTGGTGTGCAGGTCACGGATCTCAAGGGTGGACATATGTAATTTCTCCCGATCTGCTTAGTCAGGCAGGGCGACGTAGACGTCGTCGCCGTCGACCTTGACTGGGTAGGTGGCGACCGGTTTCGTAGCCGGCGGCCCGGTCGGCTTGCCGGAGCGCAGGTCGAAGCACGACCCGTGCAGCCAGCACTCGACGGTGTGGTCGTAGATCTCGCCCTCGGAGAGCGGGACCTCTTCGTGCGAACAGACATCGTGCAGGGCGAATAGCTCACCGCCGGCCCTCACGACCGCTACGGGAACGCCCGCTACCTCGACGCCGATCGCGCCCTCATCGGGCACGTCGGCCAGTGCGCAAGCGCGGCGGAACTCAGCCTCCCCGCTCATGCCAGCTCCGCCTCTACCGCGGCACTGACCCGGTCTTGCAGCTCCGGCACTTCTATCTGGCCGATGAGCTGGCCGAAAAAGCCGCGGATCACCAGTTTCCTGGCCTCGTGGAACGTGATGCCCCGTGCCATCAGGTAGAACAGGTGCTGGTCCTCGAGCCGCCCGCTCGCGCTGGCGTGCCCGGCGCCTGCTACCTCACCGGTGAGAATTTCCAGGTTCGGCACGGAGTCGACCCTCGTGTCGTCGGTCAGCACAAGGTTCCGGTTGTACTCATACGTGTCGGTTCCGGTCGCCTCGGGCCGGATGATGACGTCGCCGATCCAGACCGCGTGCGCGCCGTTGCCCTGCAACGCGCCCTTGTAACTGACCCGGCTCCGGCAGTTCCGCTCCGCGTGGTCCACGAACAGCCGGTGCTCCAAATGCTGGCCCGCGTCGGCGAAGTACAAGCCGCGAAGCTCGGCGTCGCCGCCAGGCCCCGCGTACCGCACCGATGGTGCCAGCCGGACGACGGAGCCGCCGAGCGTGACGGCCGTGTGAGTCAGCCGCGCGTCCCGCCCGAGCCGCGCATGATGATGCGACAAGTGCACTGCGTCATCCGCCCACCCCTGGAGGCTGACCATGACCAGTGATGCGCCATCACCCACGCTCAGCTCGACATTGTCCGCGTAGGTAGCGCTGCCGGAATGGTCAAGCACCACGACCGCGCGCGCGTTCGGCTGCACGTCGATCAGAGTGTGCCCGAATGCCGCCCCGTCGGTTCCCTCCCCGCGGACCGAGATCCACGTCGGCTCGTCTGACTCGTAATCTGCCGGAACGGAGATCAGCGTCGCTTCGCGGAATGATGCGAAGGCCCTGGCACTGACGCGGTCCGCAGGGACGTAGGCGGTGCCGAGGCGGGCGTCACCATGTTCGACCTTCTCAATGGTGACCCCGGCGGCGGCGTCGCCTACGACACTTACCTTCCCATCACCAAACGGACCATCCGTGTGCAAACCGCGAAGCCGACGCAGCGGAGTGAACCGCCATTCCTCCTCGCGGCCGCCGGGCACCGGGAAGTCGGCAGGGTCGAACGACTGCCTCTCGTGCAGCCTTGACACGGGAGCCGTCTCAACGGCCCCCTGCAGGCCTGCCATCAGCCGACCGCCCCTTCCATCTGCAGCTCGATCAGCCGGTTGAGCTCGAGCGCGTACTCCATCGGCAGCTCGCGCGCGATCGGCTCGACGAAGCCGCGCACGATCGTCGCCATCGCTTCGTCCTCGGTCATGCCGCGGCTCATCAGGTAGAACAGCTGGTCCTCGGAGACCTTGGAGACGGTGGCCTCGTGGCCCATCTCCACGTCGTCCTCGCGCACGTCCACGTACGGGTACGTGTCGGACCGGCTCACCGTGTCGATGAGCAGGGCGTCGCATTTCACCGTGGACTTGGAGTGCTCGGCGCCCTCCCGCACCTCAACCAGGCCGCGGTAGGAAGTGCGGCCGCCCGCCCTGGCTACCGACTTGGACACGATGCTGGACGAGGTGTTCGGCGCGCAGTGCACCATCTTGGCCCCGGCGTCCTGGTGCTGCCCGGCGCCGGCGAACGCTACCGACAGGGTCTCGCCCTTGGCGTGCTCGCCCATCAGGTACACGGCCGGGTACTTCATCGTGACCTTGGAGCCGATGTTGCCGTCGACCCACTCCATCGTCGCGCCCTCGTGCGCGACAGCGCGCTTGGTGACCAGGTTGTAGACGTTGGCCGACCAGTTCTGGATGGTGGTGTACCGGCAGCGAGCGCCCTTCTTGACGATGATCTCGACCACCGCGGAGTGCAGCGAGTCCGAGGAGTAGATCGGCGCGGTGCAGCCTTCGACGTAGTGCACGTAGGCGTCCTCGTCGACGATGATCAGCGTCCGCTCGAACTGGCCCATGTTCTCGGTATTGATCCGGAAATACGCCTGCAGCGGGATCTCCACGTGCACGCCCTTCGGCACGTAGATGAAGCTGCCGCCGGACCAGACCGCCGTGTTCAGCGCCGCGAACTTGTTGTCGCCGACCGGGATGACCGTGGCGAAGTACTCCTGGAAGAGGTCCGGGTGCTCGCGCAGCGCGGTGTCGGTGTCCTTGAAGATGACACCCTTCTCCTCAAGGTCCTCACGGATCTTGTGGTAGACGACCTCCGACTCGTACTGTGCGGCGACCCCCGCGATCAGCCGCTGCTTCTCCGCCTCGGGGATGCCCAGCTTGTCGTAGGTGTTCTTGATGTCGGCAGGCAGTTCGTCCCAGCTAGCCGCCTGCTTCTCGGTTGACCGGACGAAGTACTTGATGTGGTCGAAGTCGATACCGGACAGGTCTGAGCCCCAGGTGGGCATCGGCTTGCGCCCGAATAGCTTCAGGCCCTTCAGCCGCAGGTCCAGCATCCAGTCCGGCTCGTTCTTCTTCGCCGAGATGTCCCGGACGACCTCCTCGTTCAGCCCGCGCCGCGCAGCGGCGCCGGCGACGTCCGAGTCAGACCAGCCGAACTTGTAGCGGTCCAGGCCCTCGAGCTCCGGGTGTGCGATAGCGGTCATGCGGAGATTCCTCCGACCTCGTTTGTCGTGCGGTTATGTACCAGGGATGGTGCGGTGACGTGCGTGGTGCAGATGCCGTCGCCGTTCGCGATCGTCGCCAGGCGCTGGACCGGGGTTCCGAGCAGTCGCCCGAATGCCTCCGTCTCTGCCTCGCACAACTGCGGATACTTCGCGGCCACGTGCGCGACCGGGCAGTGATGCTGGCAGAGCTGCTCTCCGCCAGCGCCCGCCGGTGAACCCGAGGCCGACGCGGCATAGCCATCAGCCGACAGTGCTTCCGCCAGGACCCTTACCCGCTCAGACAGCGGTGCCGACTCGAGCGTCCGCTGATAGCGGCGCTCGAGCTCGGAGATCTGCCGCCTGGCGAACTCGGCAACGGCACCATCGCCTGCCCGCTCGGCCAGGAACCTGAGCGCGCTTGTCGCCAGGTCGTCATAGGCATGCTCGAAGGCGCTGCGACCCGCGTCCGTGATGGCGAACATGCGGGCCGGCCTGCCACGGCCGCGGCTGCCGCACGGCCGGATATTCCTGACCTCGACCAGTCCGTCAGCCAGCAAGTTGTCCAGGTGGCGCCGGACCGCAGCGGGAGTCAGGCCCAGCCGGGCGGACAGGCCGGAAGCGGTCACTGGCCCGTTCTCTAGAATGAGCCGGGCGATCATTCCGCGAGTGCCAGGCTCCGAGCCAAGACCGCTAACGGCCTGCTGGGCTCCGACGACTCGGACCGTTTCGTCTGAAGCGTGCTGAACCGGGACAGCACTCGCCGCGGCACCACCGGGGGTGCTGCGCGGGATGTCTGCTGGTCCCATGTATTTCACAACATCATTGTGCCGTAATTAGTTCCGCGCCCGCAATCGGGTCGGCCAGTGGTGCCTGTCACACCCCTATGCCGGTTAGGCCCACCAAAATCGGCATGCCCGTTGCCAGAGCCAAGGCTGCGGCCGCCCAGGGACTCGCGGCGGTTGGCACCGGCCCGTTAGCGGGGCGTTCCCGCGGGGTATATCCGTCGTTCCGGAATATAGGGATGATGTACTCATGAGTAACCCCGCTAGCGGCATGTCCACTCAGCCGCGGGCCGAGCTCGCTGACCTAGCCCACCCTGCGGTCCTGCCGGATCCCTACCCGGTCCTGGCGCGCTTGCGTGAGGCCTCACCGTTCGTCCAGTTCGACGGGGCCTTCGTGGTCGTCGGTCGGCATGCCGACTGTTCGGCAGTCCTGCGCGACCCCAATGCGAGCAGCGAGCGAGGCAAGTCGCTGCTTGCCACAGCGGGCCAGCGGCGGGACAGGGAGCGGCCGTCGTTCTTGTCCCTCGACCCGCCGGACCACACCCGGCTACGGCGGCTGGTAGCCAAGGCGTTCACTCCCCGGACGATCGCGCAGCTGGAGCCGCGGATTCGGGCCCTGACAGGCGACCTGCTGACGGCCGCGTCCGGCGCAGGGCAGCTCGAGGTCGTCAGCCAGCTTGCCTATCCACTGCCAGTGCGGATCATCTCGGAGATGCTCGGCGTCCCGGTGGAAGATCACCCGCGGTTCGCCGGTTGGTCGGCCAGGCTGGCTCATTCACTGCAGCCAGGCTTCGGCCTCAGCCGGGAAGAAGCGGCGGCACGGGACGAGGCGGCGCAGCTGGCGAGAGACGAGTTCGCTGCCTACTTCCGCGAGCTGATCGCCGCGCGCCGGGCCAGGCCGGCGCCTGACCTGCTGTCGGAGCTGATCCAGGCCGAGGACGACGGCGCGAGGCTCACCGAGGACGAGCTCACCGCCACCTGTGTGCTGCTGCTCGTCGCCGGGCACGAGACGACCGTCGGCCTTATCTCTAACGCGATACTCGCGCTGCTGCGGAATCCGGACCAGCTCGACCTGCTGCGCGCCGATGCTGCCCTGGCTGCCGGCGCGGTCGAGGAAACGCTGCGCTACGACGCGCCGGTGCAGATGACCGGCCGCGTCGTCCGGGGCGGGATGCAGGTCGGCGACGTTGCTGCTCCAGACGGCGCCTTGCTGCTGCTGTTGCTTGCGGCCGCTAGTCGTGACCCGGAGGTATTCGCCGATCCTGACCGATTCGATATCCGCCGGAGCGCCACCGGGCACCTGGCTTTCGCGGCCGGCCCGCATTTCTGCCTTGGTGCGCCGCTGGCGCGGCTCGAGGCAACGATCGTGCTGCAATCGTTCGCGGCCAGGGTGATCGGGGCTGAGCTGGACCCGGACGCGCTGCACTACAAGCCGAACTTCAACCTGCGGGCGCCGGACCAGATGTTCGTGCGCTTCGCGGAGATACGCACGGCCTGAACAGAGTGCCGGCGAGGCCTCCAGCCTGACGCGGGGAGGCGCGCGGATGCGCCCGGTTTGAACGCGGGGATGCGGTGTCCATCGGTGCCCTGTCCGTTTGTCGTCTCGGCGAGACCGTCCAGGCAAGGAGGAGCATGACGAGCGTTCCACGGATCGTATCGGCCGATGAGTGGCTCGCCGAGCGCAAGAAACTGCTCGCGGCAGAGGAGCAGACGGCCAAGGCACTGGCTAGCGTCCGCGAACGCCGGCGGAAACTGCCAGCCGTCAAAGTCGAGAAGCACTACCTGTTCGACGGTCCGGCCGGAACAGCGAGCTTGGCGGACATGTTCGAGGGGCGCTTCCAGCTCAAATCGTCCAGCACTTCATGTTCGACCCTGCGTGGGACGAGGGCTGCCCGGTCTGCTCCTACCAAGCCGACAGCGTGGGCAATCTTGCGCACCTGCACGCCCGCAACACCACCTTCGCCGCCGTGTCCCGAGCACCGATCGGCAAGATCGAGCCGTTCCGGCAGCGGATGGGTTGGTCCTTCCCGTGGTACTCGTCCCTGGGCAGCGACTTCAACTACAACTTCCACGTCACGCACGACGAGAACATCGCGCCGATCGAGTGGAACTTCATGAGCAATCAAGGCCTAGTCGACGCGGGCATGCCGTACTTTGCGAGGCCCGGTGAGCAGGGCGGTATCAGCGTCTTCTACGGCGAGGGCGACGCCGTGTTGCACACTTATGCCGGCTGCACCATCGCCGATCTGCTCTGCGCCGCCGACCAGTACCTGGACCTCACCCGTCTCGGACGCCAGGACGAGCAGGTGGAGTTGCGGCACCACGACAAGTACGCCAGCGAGTCGTGACGGACGGCGGTTGGGCCACGCCGCGCCGGCCTTGTACCGGGCGGACCGCGGCCGAGGCGCAGCGCGCCGCACAGGGACTATTCGCAGCTAGCTCGAAGATCAACCGCACGTCAGCGCGCAGGCGGGCCGGGACGCGCGGCCGTCATCCGAGTTCCAGCAGTTCGTGTTCGACCATGTATTCGATGCACTCCGATTTGGTCAGTACCAACCGCTAACATTGTCGTATGAGCGAAGGCGCTACCTCGTCAGGGCCTGACCGGGCACAGCCTGATCCGGCAGGTCCTGGCCCGGCTGCGCCTGACGCAGCTGCGCCCGACGCAGCTCTGCCTGACGCAGCTCTGCGCGACGCGGCAGGGGCTGACCGGCCCGCGTCGCTGGCTGCCACCGGTCAGGGCACCGCGTGGCTATACGAGTTCGACTTAGCTGGACTGCTTGCCGATCTAGGCTTGGCCGACCTGACTGGCACGGACGAAGATCAGGATGCTGTGCTCGAGGCGGAGCAGCAGGCTCTTGCCTCCTGCCCCTCAGCGCCTGTCGAATTGAGTGGCCGGATCGCCGAAGCGCTGCCGACCGGGCCGGGCCTGGCCGCCTGGTTGGCGCAAACGAGCCCGGAAAGTTCTACCGACCAGGACCTGGTGGGGATCGCCGCGGCGTATCGGCGGCTGGCCTCCTGGGCACAGGCCGGAGAGTTGGCCGCCGTCGCAGAGGTCAGCGCGCGTTGCGCGGCGCGCAACCCACGCGTTGGCGTGGAGGATGACGGCCAACCCCGGCAGGTGCTGCCGATGCCGCAGCGCAGATCGCACTGGAGCTGGCGATGACCCAGCAGGGCGCCCAGGCGTGGGCGAGTCTGGCGGTGCGGATGCGCTGGCAACTGCCCGGTACCGGTGCAGCGCTGGCTGACGGCACTATCGACTTGACCAGGGCCAAGATCATCGCCGAGGCCACTGCAGTCCTTCCCGACGAGGTAGCGCAGCAGGTGGAGGATCGAGTGCTGCCGGCGGCGGGCGAGCAAACCTGCGGGCAACTGCGATCTTCGGCTCAACGCGCAGTCATTGCCGCCGACCCCGAAGGTGCAGAGCAGCGGCGCCGGGACCGCGAACGACGCGCCAGGCTGAGCCTTTACCCCGATGCCGACGGCACCGCGACGCTGCTCGGCTCTTCGCTGCCCGGCGTGCATGCCGCTGCCGCGATGGCCCGGATCTCCGCGATGGCCAGGGCTCTGAAGTCCGCTGGCGCCCCCGGTGACCTGGACCTGCTGCGCGCCTGCATTTTCCTCGGCTTGCTCCTTGGTACCGGCCCCGCTATCCCCGCGCCTGACGGTGCGGCAGCCACGGACGCGCCCCCCGACGACGGCCAGGCCTGCCCGCGGCACGACGTCCCGCCGCCCAGCAACGCCGACGGCTCCGAGCCCCGCGACGACTCCGATGCCACCAACGCCGAGCCCGACGGCGGCCAGGCCTGCCCGTGGGACGACGTCCCGCCGCCCGGCGACGCGGACGCGCCCACGATGGACGACTCTGGCCTAGCTGACGGCGACGGCGCTGCGGACTGCTGGATGGAGTGCGATCTGGACGAGGACGAGTCCGACTGGGCGCCGCCGCTTTGGCCGGAGCTGCCGGCGGTGCTCCCCGCGAGCATCATTCCGCCAGCTGAGACTGGCCCGCCGGTCGGCACTCGCCCGCCAAGCGGCGCCAGCCCATCGACCGATACCGGCCCGCCAGCCAGCACCGGCCTCTCCACTGATCCCGGTCCGCCGGTCGGCGCTGACCTCTCCGCTGATACCGGTCCGCCGGTCGCCACTGATCCGCGTGCCGGTACCCGGAAACCCGGCGCTCCGCCCGTGGGTCTCCTTGACCTGCTGATCCCGTGGCGCACGCTCACTGGCGCCGCCGACGTCCCAGCCGTGCTCGGCCGGCTCGGACCGCTCACCGGCGCCCAAACCAGCGAGCTCGTTGACCTCGCCATCCGCTCGCCCGGTACCCAGTGGCGGATCATCGTCACCGACGACGAGGGCCGCGCCCTAGCTGTCGAGCGCGCCCGCGTGCGAGCCGGCGGCGCGCCTAGCCCGCCGGGGAGTGTTGGCATCGTCGGGCGCGTCACCGTCACCATGTCGGCGAGTGCCGCAGAGGGCCCGCGCGCTGCCAGCCCGAGGCCGAACGCCCGCGATGCAACCCTGGCCGCCATCGGCCGTGCTGCTGTGCGCGCGACCCAGCGAGCGCAGGACGAAGCACAGGCATTCGATGCGGCTGGCGGATGCTGCGACCACAGAAGCGCCTCCACCGCCTCCCGCCCCCCGCCATGCATCCGTGAGCATGTCACGGCCCGCGATGTCACCTGCCGGTTCGGCCCTTGCGGTCAGCCTGCGTGGCGCGCCGACCTGGACCACACAATCCCGTACGACCAGGGCGGACCGACGTGCACGTGCAATCTCGGCGGCGATTGCCGGACACACCACAAGATGAAGCAGTTGCCGGGCTGGCACCTCGAACAGCCACACCCGGGCGTGTTCTGGTGGACCACCCCAGCTGGCCGTAGCTATCTCGTAAGCCCTGACCGCTACCCCATCTAGATCGTTGGGCACAGCCGCCCGATGGGGCGCCGCTACCCCGGACTCCGCCGCAACCCCTCAAACGTCGGCATCCTGTGTGCCGCCGAACACCCGGATGCCAGAACCCCAGGACCCGGCCTAGCCGTCGCGACGGCTGGGCCGGGCGTCCGGGCTACGGCTAGTCCTTAAAACAGCGAGCCGTTACGTGTGTGGCGTGGCTGTGTGGTCTAAGGCACTGGAGTAACGCCCTGCCGCAGTTCGCGCCCTCACAGGGAACACCCACCCAGACTTCGATGGACGCCGCCTGGAACCGTCCCTTGGCGGATGCGGCTCCAGGCGGCGGGCCGGGTTTCGCTGGGGCCGGAGGCTCAGTTTCCCGGCCGTGTGGTTTCCCGGCCTGGTGCACCTCCTGCGGTAACCGGCGTTAGACGGCGTCCGCCCGCACGGTGCGGACCACGGCGGCCAGCAGCATGACCGCGCCCGCGATCCCGGTCGCGCTCAGCCTGTTCCCGAGCACCAGCGCCGCAAGCACGGCGGCGGCGAGCGGTTCGATCAGCGACAGCAGGGCCGCGGTGCTCGCTGATGATCTCCGCAGGCCGCGGAAGTACAGCGTGTAGGCCATCGCGGTCGGGCCGATCGCGAGCGCGGCCAGCAGACCGGCCGAGGCGAGGCTTGGCCGGAAACTGAGTCCGCCACCGAGCACCGCGGCCAGCGGGAGCAGCGCCATGCCGCCGAGGCTGAATCCGAAGCCGTTCAGGGCCAGTTCGTCCAGGCCCGTCACTGGCGACGTCCCGATCAGCGTGACAGCGGCGAAGCCGGCGGCGGAAAGCAGCGCCAAGCCCGCGCTGGCGAGCACCGCGGTCTGATTGAATCCGCCGCCGGGAAGGCCGACCAGCAGGCCGAGTCCGGCCAGTGCCATGACAACGGTGACGACGTCCGCCCTGCCGAGGGCGCGATGGCCCCGAGCTTGTTCGACTATGGCGACGATGATCGGGGTGCCGCCGATCGTGACAAGCGTGGCCAGGCTGACGGAGGTCAGCGATATGGCCGCGAAGTAGCAGCCCTGGAAGAGCGCGGACAGCAGGCCGTTGACGGCGATCCGGGTCCAGGCGGCTCGTCCGGTGGGCCACCGCTTACCGCTCAGCGTAAGGAAGGCGACGATGAGCCCGCCGCCGGCTAGCAGCCGGTATGTGGCGACCGACATCGCGGAAATGCCCGCGGCCCGGCCGAAGAGGGTGCCGATGACGCCGCCGGTCCCCCAGAGCAAGCCGGACAGCACAAGATAAAGGGTAGAAATTGGCATGAAGAATCGCTCCTGCGACGAGGTGGGAAAGGTCGCGGAAGCGGGGCGCCGGCTTTGGCTACCCGATGGGGAAGGAAGAGTGGCCTAACGCCCCGCTCAGGAGCGCGGCGGAGGCGTTATGGGAAAGAGCCGGTGCACGCGACGGAGCTTACCGCGTCCGGGGCGATGATTTCCGCCCGGCGACCCCGTCGTAAGGGGCATGCGGATTCCACTGCTTCCCGAGCCAGGTGCCCAGCGGCTGTACGGGCTGGTGACTCTGGTGAACACGCTTGGCTTCGGCCTGGTGATCACGTCAAAGGCGCTGTATTTCACCCGCGTTGTGCACCTGAGCACCGTCCAGGTAGGACTTGGCCTCACGATATCGGGCCTGATCGGGCTGATCGCCGGAGTTCCGGTTGGCGATCTTGCCGACCGGCACGGTGCGCGCACGGTTGTCCGGCTTACGTTGCTTGTGCAGTTCCTCAGCACGCTCGGTTACCTGTTCATCCACGACTTCGCCGCCTTCGTGGCCGTTTCCACGATCGACATGCTCGCCATGAACGCGAACCAGGCGGCCGACGGGGCGCTGTTGCGGCGCGTGGGCGGCGAGAATGCCACCGTCTTCCGCTCCGCGACCTATGCCATCTCGAACGTTGGCATCTCGCTCGGTGTGGTTGGCTGCGCGGTCGCGGTGCAAATCGGCACTCCGAACGCCTACCGCACGCTGATCGCCGGGAACGCGCTGACCTTTCTCCTCGCCTGGCTGATCAGCGGCCGACTGCCGAAGTACGCGCCGCTGCGCGCCCCCCGCGACAATCCACGCTGGGTTGCGCTGACCGA
>DASXIA010000484.1:0-3333 GCA_036488155.1 Streptosporangiaceae bacterium
CGAGCCGATGAGCACCGTGCACAGCTGTGCTGCCCGCGGCACCAGTTGCAGCCGCGCTCTGGTGAGTACAGCCAGGGTGCCCTCGGAGCCAGCCAGCAGCGACCCTTAGTCGTAGCCGGTGTTGTCCTTGACCGGCCCGGACAGATGCTCCACGACGCTGCCGTCCGCGAGCACAGCCTCAACGCCCCGCAACTGCGCGCGCATCGGCCCGTGCCGCAGCACCCTCGTGCCGCCCGCGTTGGTGGCAATCGCGCCGCCAACCGTAGCGCTGTCCTGGCTCGCGATCTTGATGCCGAGGTCAAGCGCTGGATCCGCGCTCGCAGCCTGCGCCAGCGTCACTCCGGCGCCCGCCGTCACCTGGCGGCTTTCGCCATCCACCGGGCCCAGCCGATTCAGCCGGGTCAGGCTCAGCACCAGCTCGCCGTGCAGTGGCACTCCCCCGCCGACCAGGCCAGTGTTGCCGCCTTGCGGAACGACCGCCACACCTGCGCCGGTACATAGCCGCAGCACCGCCGCCACCTGCTCGGTGTCGGCCGGCCGCACGACCGCTGCGGCCTCGCCGCGGAAACGGCCAGTCCAGTCGACCGAGTAGCCGGCGGTAGCGGCTCCGGTCAGGACATGTGAGGCACCGACAATCGACCTCAGACCGAACTGCAGCGATCGCGTCAGCTGGCCGGATCGCTCAGCGCAGGCTGGCAAGGAAGCGGTCCAGGACGCGCACGGCGGAGCGGAGCGCAGACAGCGGCACGCGCTCGTTCACGCCGTGGAACATGGCGTAGTAGTCGTAACCGCGCGGTAGCACAAGCGGCGTGAAACCGTAGCAGCTAATGCCCAGGCGAGAGAACTCCTTGGCGTCTGTCCCGCCGCTCATGCAATAGGGAACGGGGATACCGCCGGGATCTTCTGCGACCAGCGCCGCCGCCATGGCCTGAACCAGCGGCGTGTCGACGGGGGCTTCCAAAGCCGGCGAGGAATGCAAGTACTCCCAGGCCACTCCGGGTCCCGTCAGTTCATCCATCGTGGCCCTGAACTCGGCCTCGTGCCCATGCAGTGTCCGGCCGTCCACGTATCCGACCGCCTCGGCGGGAATGACGTTCACCTTCTCGCCAGCCTGCAGCATTGTCGGGTTAGCGCTGTTGCGAATCGTGCCGGCCACGAGCGCAGCGGCTGGACCGAGTTCGTCAAGCAGAGCTACGGCATCGCCATCGGCGACGATACGGTCCAACTGCGCACTATCGGCGCCGACCGCTGCCGAGATCGCGTCGATGGCGGCCTGCACCGTCGGGATCAGCCGCACCGGCCAGCGATACCCCGCAATTCTGGTAATGGTCTCGGCTAGCCGCGCCACCGCGTTGTCGCCGTTCGGCTTGGAACCGTGCCCGGCTGTGCCGCGCGCGGTCAGGCGCAGCCACGCGGTCCCGCGCTCAGCTGACGCGATCGGATACAACCGCAGGTCCGGCCCGGCGTGAAAGGTGAAACCGCCCGACTCGCTGATCGCCTCGGTGCAGCCTTCGAACAGCTCCGGGTGCTTGTCGACCAGCCACCGCGCGCCGTAGGCGGCGGTGTCCTCCTCGTCTGCAGTGAACGCGATGACCACGTCGCGTGCCGGCCGCCTGCCGCTGCGCACCCAGTCACCCACGACGGCCAGCAGCGCGGCGTCCGCGCCTTTCATGTCGACAGCGCCACGACCCCACAGTTCGTCCGCGCGGATCTCCCCCGCGAACGGAGGAAGCGACCAGGCTGCCGGACTGGCAGGCACGACGTCCAGGTGGCCATGCAAGAGCAGCGCGCCGTCAGCCGACCCCGTTCCCTCCCATCGGGCCACGACGTTAGCCCGGCCGGGCGCGGATTCCAGGACTTGCGGGTCCAGGCCGGCTTCGGCGAGCCGGGCCGCGGCGTACTCGGCGGCCGGCCGCTCGCAGCAGTCGCCGCCTCCACGATTCGTGGTATCCATCGCGATCAGGTCGGAGGCGAAGCGCACGACTTCGTGCTCGGCCCGGGTCTCAGCCATAGTTGGCCTCGATCGCCGCGGAGATCATCGTGCACACGGTCTTGAAGCAGCGGATCATCTCCGTCGCTTCAGTTGCCTGGTATTCGACGGTCCGCACGCCGGTCCGCTCAACCCCCGGCACGATGGCCGCGGCGAGCGCGAGCTGCGCGGCGTCGACCTCCACGCTGACCCGGAACGTCGAAGCCTGCGCTGGCGGCTGCCGTATCGCGAGGGCCATCGCCTTCTCCGCCGCCGAGCGGATGGCCTCAGCGGTAACCCTCGGCGGCCTGCAGACAGCTGCGTACCGGCTGACGCACTTCTTGACCGCCACGGTCTGGGCCGCCGGCGCGTAGCTGGCCGCGTCACTACAGGTCCGATCGTCGCCGGTGATCAAGATCACCGGGACGCCGAACTGCTCCGCCACCCGCGCGTTCAGCCAGCCTTCGCTGGCCGGCTCTCCATTCACGACTACCGAGGTGATCGAGTTGGCCAGGAAGGTATGCGCGAGCACGCCTTCGGTGCCCGCGCCGGCGTGGTAGCCGACGAACGCCACGCCGTCCACGTCGCCGTGCTGAATGCCCTCGACCATGCTGAGGTCCTTGTGCCGGCCGGTCAGCATCGCCGCGCGCTCGTCCAGCGACTCAAGCAGCAGATTCCGCATGCTGGCGTGTGCCTCGTTGATCAGCACTTCGGTAGTGCCGCCATCGAAGAGACCGGCGACCGTCGCGTTGACATCGGAGGTGAACATCGCCCGGCAGCGCTGCCACTGTTCGGTGCCGGGCTCGACGTCCGCCGGCCAGGTCACGCCCGTCGCGCCCTCCATGTCGGCGGAGATAAGGATCTTCATGGCGCTCCTTGTCAGCGGCTCAGAACGGGCCCGGCCGCATCGTTGATGGCGGCCGTGTTGATAGCGGCTGGGTCGGCGGACGTGGCGGGCCGCAGCGGCGGGTCGAGCAATGTCAGCGTGCCGGCGTCCGCATCCAGCTCGGCGGCTACTCCGATCGGGAACGCCTGCAACGGGCAATCGTGGCCAACATTCGCGCGGGCGAGCACCGGCACCCCCAGATCGCCTAGCCGCTCGGCGAGAATCTCCTCGATCGCGGACTGCTCCCCGCAGTCGGCGAACGTGCCCGTGAGCACCCCGGCGACTCCCTCGAGGTAACCCGAGCGGCGCAGCTGAGTGAGCATCCGGTCGAGCCGGTAGTCTTCCTCGTCCACATCTTCTATCAGCAGGATGCCGCCCTTGGCCGGCAGGCAGCTGTCGGTGCCGATGGAACTACCCAGCAGGGCCAGGTTGCCGCCGAGGGTCAGTCCGCGCGCGCGACCGCCCCGGATCGGCAGCG
>DASXIA010000510.1:0-6297 GCA_036488155.1 Streptosporangiaceae bacterium
ACCGCCGCGCTGCCCGCCGTCCCGCCCGAAACTGTGTCGTTCACCGTTGCCTCACTCACCGGGGCAGATCCTTCCACGGCCCGGTGTCGACCCTGGCCTCCTTCGGCAGCCCGAGCACCCGCTCGGCGATAATGTTGCGCAGGATTTCCGACGTGCCGCCCTCAATCGAGTTGCCCTTGGCCCGCAGGAACCGGAAGCCAGGATCACGGCCGAAGAAGTTCGCGCCCTCTGGCCGCCGCAGCGTCCAGTCGTCGTAGAGCAGCCCGTCTCCCCCGGCCAGCTCGACCTCGAACTCGGAGATCTCCTGGTTAAGCCGGGCGAATGCCAGCTTGGCCGCCGAGCCCTCCGGACCCGGCTGCCCGGCCGCGAGCTGCTGGCGCAGCCGTGCGCCGGCGAGCCGGGCAACCTCGGCATCGCCCCACAACCGGAGCAGCCGGTCATGCAGTCCCGGAGTCCGCAGCTCGGGCTGCTCGCGCCAGGTCTTGACCGCGGACGCGATCATGCCGCCCTCGCGGGGCATGGCGTTGCCACCGATGGAGACCCGCTCGTTCATCAGGGTCGACATCGAGACTGTCCAGCCCTGGCCCACATCGCCGATCCGGTCGGCGTCCGGGATCTTCGCGTCGGTGAGGAAGACCTCGTTGAACTCCGCCTCGCCGGTGATCTGCCGCAGCGGGCGCACCTCGACGCCCGGCTGCTTCATGTCCAGCGCGAAATAGGTCAGGCCCTCGTGCTTCGGTGCGGCCGGGTCAGTGCGCGCGACCAGCAGCGCGCGTTTCGCCATGTGCGCTGAGGACGTCCAGACCTTCTGCCCGTTGGCCGTCCAGGCGTCGCCGTCCTGCACCGCACGCGTGGCCAGCCCGGCCAGGTCAGACCCCGCGCCCGGCTCACTGAACAGCTGGCACCAAATCTCCTCCCCTGTCCACAGCGGCCGCAGCCAGCGCTCCTTCTGCTCCGGCGTGCCGTGCGCCAGGATGGTCGGCGCGGCCATGCCCAGCCCGATGCCGTTGCGCTCGGGGTGGTTCGTAGGCGCGCTGGCTGCCAGGAATTCGCGATCAACCACAATCTGGAGGGAACGGGGTAGTCCCTGTCCGCCGAGTCCGGCCGGGTAATGCACCCAGGCCAATCCGGCGTCGAACCGGGCGCGCAGGAACTCCAGCCGCTCGGTGCCGGCGGGGTCATGCGCCGCCAGGAATTCGGCAACCTGCGACCGGAGGGAGTCGGCGTCGGTCAACTTCCCGTTCCCGCCCTGGTCGGTGTTATCTGTCAGCACAGCGGTCCGCCAGCCACATAGATGACCTGGCCGGAGACGAACCCGGCACCCTCGCTGACCAGGAAGGAGATCACGTGCGCGACGTCGTCGGGCGTGCCGACCCGGCGGACCGGGATGCTGGCGGCGGCGGCTTTCTGGAAGTCCTCGAAGCCCATGCCGATCCGGGCCGCGGTGGCGGCGGTCATGTCGGTGGCGATGAAGCCGGGCGCGACCGCGTTGGCAGTGATGCCGAACTGGCCGAGCTCGATCGCGAGGGTCTTAGTGAAACCCTGCAGGCCGGCCTTCGCGGCGGAGTAATTGGACTGGCCGCGGTTGCCGAGCGCCGAGCTGGAGGACAGGTTGACAATCCGGCCCCACTTGTTGTCGACCATGTGCTTCTGGCAGGCCTTGCTCATCATGAACGAGCCGCGCAGGTGGATGCCGAGGACAGTCTCCCAGTCATCGAGCGTCATCTTGAACAGCATGTTGTCCCGGATGACACCGGCGTTATTGACCAGCACCGCGGGGCCGCCGAGCTCGCTGGCGATCTTGTCGACACCCGCCTGTACCTGATCGGCGTCGCTGACGTCGGCACCCACGGCCAGGGCCCTGCCGCCGGCCTGCGTGATCGCGTCGACGGTTGCGGCGCAGTCGCCTTCCTTCAGGTCGACCACCGCGACCGCGAAACCGTCCGAAGCCAGGCGCTTAGCCGTTCCCGCGCCGATACCGCGTGCGGCACCGGTGACGACGGCTACTCGCTGGGACGCCTCTGACATATGTTCCTCCTGAGTAACGGGCGGCTAAGCCCGGTCTATCCTCTGTGTGCCCCGGCCTGCCCGCGGAACCGGGGACTCATTTGCCTGATTTACTGATACTTCCTGAGCTCACGCCGGGCGAGCGACCGCTTGTGCACCTCGTCCGGGCCGTCGGCGAACCGCAGCGTCCGGGTGTGCGCCCACATCATCGCCAGCGGGAAGTCCTGGCTGACACCACCGCCGCCGTGCGCCTGGATCGCCTTGTCGATGATCCACTCAGTCGTCTGCGGCACCAGGATCTTGATGGACTGGATCTCGGTGTGCGCGCCCTTGTTGCCGACCGTATCCATGAGCCAGGCGGTCTTGAGCACGAGCAGCCTGGCCGCCTCGATCCGCACCCGCGACTCGGCGATCCAGTCCTGGATCACGCCCTGCTCAGCCAGCGGCTTGCCCCAGGCAACGCGACCGCTCACCCGGCGGCACATCAGTTCCAGCGCGCGCTCAGCCGCGCCGATCTGCCGCATGCAGTGGTGAATGCGGCCCGGACCGAGGCGGGCCTGGGCAATCGCAAAGCCCTCGCCCTCGCCGGCGATGACGTTGCTCGCCGGGACCCGGACGCCGGTGAACTCGATCTCCGCGTGGCCGCCGTGCGTCCCGTCGGTGTAGCCGAAGACGTGCATGCCTCGCTTGATGCTGACACCGGGAGTGTCTCTCGGGACCAGGATCTGGGTCTGCTGCCGGTGCCGGTCAGCCTCCGGGTCGCTCTTGCCCATCACGATGAGGATCTTGCAGCGCGGGTCCATCGCCCCGCTGGACCACCACTTGCGGCCGTTGATCACGTATACGTCGCCGTCACGGGTGATGCTGGTCGAGATGTTGGTGGCGTCCGAGGAGGCCACGTCCGGCTCGGTCATGCAGAAGGCGGACCGGATCTCGCCGTCGAGCAGCGGCTGCAGCCACTGCTTCTGCTGCTCTGGGGTACCGAACTCGGCCAGCACCTCCATGTTGCCGGTGTCCGGCGCGGCACAGTTGAGCGCCTCCGGCGCGATGAACGAGCGGCCGGTGATCTCGGCCAGCGGCGCGTACTGGAGGTTGCTCAGCCCGGCGCCCTGCGGATGGTGCGCCAGGAACAGGTTCCACAGGCCCTGCTTCCTGGCCTCGGCCTTGAGATCCTCGAGCACCGGCGGGCGCTCCCAGCCGCGGCCCTGGCTTGCCATCTCGGCAGCCTGCTCCTCGAACACCTTCTCGGCAGGGATGACGTGCTCGGCCAGAAATGCCTGAAGCTGGCCGCGGAGGTCCTCGGTACGCGCGTCGAATGCGAAATCCATCTGAGCCTCCAGGGGCCAGCTGCGGCCACGACGAGTCCGGACAATGCTACCTACCGGTCAGTACGGCTCCACGCTACGGTGCTGCCATGGCAATGGTCGAGACCGTCCGGGGTCCCGTCGACGCGCAGGCTCTCGGGACGACGCTCATGCACGAGCACGTGTTCGTCCTGAACGAGGAGATCCGGGTCAACTACCCGGCCGGCTGGGACGAGGACGACCGGGTCGACGACGCCATCCTCAAGCTGAATGCGCTGGTCAAACGCGGCTGCCAGACGATCGCCGATCCCACGGTGATCGGCCTCGGCCGCGACATCCGGCGGATCATCCGGGTCGCGGACGGCACGAGCCTCAACATCATCGTCGCAACCGGCCTGTACACCTATGACGACGTGCCCTTCTACTTCAGGTTCCGAGGGCCCGGCCCAGCAAATTCAGCAACCGGCGGGCTCGACCCGATGGCACGGCTGTTCATCGACGACCTCATTACCGGGATCGCGGGCACGCAGGTCAAGGCCGCGTTCCTCAAGTGCGCGATCGACGAGCCGGGGATGACACCGGGCGTGGAACGAGTGCTGCGGGCGGTCTGCCAGGCGCACGCCGAGACCGGCGCCCCGGTGACTGTGCACACTCACCCGCGCTCCTTTACCGGCCGGGCGGTGCTTGACGTGCTGCGGGCCGAGAAGGCCGACCTGACCAAAGTCGTGCTCGGCCACAGCGGCGACACCACCGACCTGGACTACCTGTCAGAACTTGCCGACGCCGGGTGCCTGCTGGGCATGGACCGGTTCGGGCTGGACCTGATCACGCCGTTCGAAGACCGGGTCGGGACGGTAGCGGCGATGTGCGAGCGTGGTTACGCGGATCGCATGGTGCTGTCGCATGACGCTGCGTGCCACATCGACTGGTTCCCGGCGGAGGTGATCCCGCGCTTCGCGCCGGCCTGGCACTTTGAGCACCTGTTTGACGACGTGCTGCCGGCCTTGCGTGAGCGGGGCGTCACCGAGTCGCAGATCCAGATGATGCTGGTCGATAACCCCCGGAGGTATTTCTCCGGCAGCTGACTTGCCGGCAACTGACGACCGTTCAGCCGGCCGCCGGCGGCTGCGACGCAGCTGCCGTCGGCGCGCTTGTCGGCGCGGTCTGCCGCGTCATGAGCACGACGCCGGCCTCGTCCAGGGTGTCGAAGTAGACGAATCCGGTCCCGTTGGGGCGCTGGCCGCGCATCAGTTCCCGCAGGCCGAGCGCGGCACCCTCGGCGGCCGCAACCTCGATGTCGCGCTCGAAGCCGATCTGGAACACGCCCTCGCCGCGCGAGTCCAGGAATCTCCGCTGCGGGCAGTCGAGCATCGGCGGCTGGCAGAGCTGCAACTGCACGTTGTCCAGGTTGGCGAGCTTGTACTTCGTGGCAAGGAAGGCGTCGCGGTCCGGGACCGCGAGCGCCGTGTACTGCTGCAGCGGCGGGTAGTCCTGCCACGGACCGATGCCGAGCGACTTGTAATAGCCGACGGCCCTGTCGATGTCGTGCACGACGATGCAGATGTGGTGCACCATGCGGAATGGCGTGGTCATCGCTCACCTCGAAGTTCTGGCTGTCCCATCAGAAGACCAGCCCCAGCCGCGGCACTGGAGCTCCGGCGGCGAACCGCCTGGCGCTCAGCGGCGTGACGTCGATGCTGGTGATCTCGCCGCGGCTGACCTGCTCGGCGACCAGCTGCCCGATTGCGGGGGCCTGCATCAGGCCGTGGCCGGAGAAGCCGCACGCGTTCACCCAGGTCGGCGCGGCCGGGTCGGCGCCGAGGATGCCGTGGTGATCCGGGCTGTTCTCATAGGTTCCCGCCCAGCATGCGGCCCGGTCCAGCGGCAGCACGGCCAGCCACGGGAAGCGCGCCACTCCGGTGCTCAGCACCGACTCCATCCACGGCCAGTCGACGCTCACGTCGTACCCGTCGGGCTGGTCCGGGCGGGCGGCGCCGAACAGCAGACGTTGCCCCTCGCTGCGAAGGTAGAAGCCCGTGCCCAGGTCGATGGTCATTGGCAGCTGAGTCGGCAGCGCGCCGGGAGCCGTCGCGTAAATGTTGCGCCGCGAATGGGTGACCGGCACAGTGAGCCCGGCCAGCGCGGCTACCTCGGCAGCCCAACCGCCGGCCGCGTTCACGACGTGCCCGGCGCGTAGCACGCGCCCGCCGGCCGTCACCGTCCAGTCGCCGGAAGGGCCGGCCTCGATCGAGGTCACCGGGTGGCCGAAGAGCACCTGCGCGCCGGCCGCGCGGGCCATGGCGAGGTAGGCGGCCGTCGCCAGGTGCGGGTCAACGACCCCATCGGCCGGGCCCCAGGTGGCGCCAGCGATCCCGGCCGGCTCCAACGGGACAATGCTGGCGGCGGCGGCCGGGCTCAGCACCTCGACCGGCACCCCGTGCTCGCGCTGCAGGCTGACCGCGGCCAGCTGTGCCTCCCAGGCAGTCTCGGGTACTAGTAGCAGGTAACCGCTCGGCCGGTAGCCGACGTCGGTGCCATGGTCGGCACTGAACGAGCGGTACGTGCAGATGCTGCGCCAGGACAGCTCGATGTTGAGCGGGTCGGCCCACTGCGCCCGGACCGAGGCGAAGGATCTCCCGGTGCTGCCCTGGGCGGGGCCGCCGCAGCGCTCGACCACAGTGACCGCCAGCCCGGCGCTAGCCAGGTGGCTGGCGGAGCTGGCGCCGAGCACGCCGGCGCCGATGACGATGACATCCGTGCTGGCCTGGCTGCCCATCCGGCCTCCGGTGGCGACGTCGCAATGCGGTGCCTCGACGGTAAGCCCGGGCGGCGCGCGCCAGCTTCGTCGCCGGCGCGGAAGAACGCGGCTGGCGTTGCGACAATTGTCGAAAGCTCCAGCCGGCCATCAGCTGCCTGCCTCGCGGTAGGCAGCCAGCCGCAGCGCAAGGTGCAGGTCGTCCCTGCCGGGGCCGGCGCGGAGGTTCAC
>DASXIA010000543.1:0-1701 GCA_036488155.1 Streptosporangiaceae bacterium
GGCCGGCTCTCCGGCGGAGCCGCCGGACAGTTCGGTGGCGCAGTCACGGGTCGCGCCGGGCCGGAGCCCGCCTGCGCCATTGCCGGCGATTCTCCCGCCCGTGATCGTGTCGACTGCGGGGATGCGGCGGAGCGCCTGTGCGGCGACCGCGGCTGCCGAGCCGAACGTCACCGCTCCTGGCACGGCCTCCGCGATCTGCTCGGCGACCAGCTCGTACTCGGTGCAGCCAAGCACCACGGCTTCGCAGCCGGCCGGCGTTCGCGCCGCGGCAGTGGCCACTGCCGCGGCAGTCGCCGCGAGGTCGCCGGCGTCGACGGCGTCGGCGAGGCCCGGGCAGGCGACCGGCCTGACGTCGGCCGGTCCGGCGAACTCGGCGATGAGGCGGCGCTGGTAGGCGCTGGCGGTGGTGGCGACGGTCGCCCAGATCGCCACCTTCTGGTAGGCGGCCGCCGCAGGCTTGATGGCGGGAACGGTGCCGATGACAGGGACATCCGGCTCGAACTCAGCCCGCATCGCGTCCAGCGCGTGGACCGAGCCGGTATTGCACGCCATCACGAGAATGTCTGGCTCGTACCGCAGGGCGGCGCTGGCGCAGCGCAAGGCGCGGTCAGCGATGTCCTCTGGCGTGCGAGGTCCCCACGGCATCCCGTCGGGGTCGGGGGCAAGCACGAGGTCCGCATCGGGCCGCATCCGGTGCAATGCCGCCGCCGGCGCGAGCAGCCCCAGTCCCGAGTTGATCAGCGCGATCCGCATCCGCCAACTGTAAGAGGTGCAGCGATTCGCTCTGTGCAGCCAGCCCGGGTAAGACTGCTGGCATGACCACGGGTGCTGAGATCCTTCGAACTGCGTACGCCGCCTCCTGCGACTCGCTGCAGCGGGTGCTGTCCGGGATGGGCGAGCAGGAGTTCTTCTGGGAGCCCGTGGCCGGATGCTGGACAGTGCACCGCCGGTCAGAGAGCCGTGGCGTCAGTTCCGGCGGCCGCGGCGAGTGGGTAATTGACTACGATTTGTCACAGCCGCAGCCGGGGCCGTTCACCACGATCGCATGGCGGACCCTGCACCTCGCCAGCGTGAACTACCTGTACTGGGATTACGCGTTCGGCACTGCGTCGCTGACCTTCGACCTCGAACTGCCCGGAGACGCAGCCGAGGCAACGGACTGGCTGTTCGCGAGTCACCAGCCTGTAAGGGACGCCCTGACCGGTCTTAACGACCTCGACCTGGACAAGCTAGTGGCAACCAGCTGGGGCGAGGAGTGGCCGCTGCACCGGGTCATCGTCACGCTGATCAACGAGCAAGTGCACCATGGCGCGGAGATCAGCCTGATGCGGGACCTGTACCGGTGCCGCGCCTCGCTGGCCCCGCAGCGCTGAGGTCGCCAGCACTAAGGATCGATCCCCCCGGCCGAATCGGGGGCGTCGAGAGCTGGCAGCCCGTCGATGCTGACCGCGTTCTTCTCGGCCCGGTAAGCGGCAAGCTGGGCGGCCGACTTCTTCTCATCGTGCTTGGCCAGTACATCCCGCTCCCGGGTGAGCTCCATCATCGGTACGGCGTAGCCGCACGAGTCAGCAATCCGGTCCAGGTCCACAACGATGATCGCGCGCTGGCTCGCCTGGTTGCTGCCGTAACCGGCCGCAGGGAAATGGCCGGCCAGCGTCGCCCACTCCGGCGCGCCTGGCAGCACGATGCGGCCAGTTCCGT
>DASXIA010000556.1:0-15732 GCA_036488155.1 Streptosporangiaceae bacterium
GCGGAACTCGGCCGCCTAGGCCTCTACACCCTGCTGGCCGAACACGGGGTGACCATCGCGCGCGCTCACGAGAGCATCAGCCCCACAACGCTCGGCCCGCACGATGCCCGCGACCTTGCCCGGCCCCTGCGCAGTCCCGCACTTGTCAGCCACCGGATCAGCTTCACCGCCGCCAGCGTCCCGCTCATCGATGATTACGCACTGCTGCCCGCCGACAGCGTCGTTGTCACGGTGAACCGCACAGCGGAGCGCCTCGAAGTGCATTACTCACTCGCGGACTAGTTGCTTCAGCAATCGAGCGTTTGATGTCCGCTACCATTTGCCCCTGGCTGGCAGATAAAGCACGCGTCAGTTAGGTGCAGCGATGAGTGACCGACCGGCGCAGGCAACCGCGGGGCTGCCCGACGCGATCGCGCGCGCCGTAACCGAGGTCGACGAGCTGCTCGCCGCCTCAGACCATGCATTGCAGTTCGGATATACCGGCGAGCGGCTCGGTCGCCAGCCAGTGCACACCGCCTACGTCCCGGCTGATCAATTCCGTCCCGGACTGGCCGTCGAGTGGGGCCGGCAGGCAAGGCAGGCACTCGCCGACTGCGCACCATCGCCGGCTGACTTCGGGGAAGCAATGGGCGTGCCGGACGACATCGCGGCCGTCGTGCGCGAAGGTGTGCTTGCGAAGCTATCTATCGAGCCGGTCGAAGACTTCCGGCTGGACTTCGAGGACGGCTACAAGCCGTCGGGCAACACTGACATGGCAGAGGATAGCGATGCGGTCGCGGCCGCCAGGCATCTTGCCGCTGCGGCTGACGCCCGCTCGGCCCCGCCTTTCACCGGGATCCGCAGCAAGAGCCTCGAGGCGGCCACCCGGCTGCGGGCGATCCGTACGATCACCATCTTCCTGGCAGAGTTGCTGGCGCGCGGACCGCTGCCCGCGGGATTCGTGCTCACCATGCCAAAGGTAAGTTCGGCCGACCAGGTACAGGCGCTGTCGCTGCTCTGCGACCGCCTAGAGCACACCTTCGGGCTGCCTAGCGGCCGCCTCTGTTTCGAGATTCAAGCCGAGACCCCGCAACTCATACTCGGCCCTGACGGCACCGCCACCATCGCACGCTGCGTGCAGGCTGGCGGGGCGCGGCTCATTGGCGTCCACTACGGAACGTACGACTACGCGGCAGCCCTGGGCATTGCCGGGGAGTACCAGCGTCTGGACCATCCGGCGGCCGATCATGCCCGAGAAATCATGCAGGTAGCCGTGGCGGGGAGCGGAGTCCGGCTCTCTGACGGATCACTCAACGTGCTACCGACGGGATCCCGCGGCGACGTGGTCGCTGCGTGGCAGCAGCACTCGCGCCTGGTCCGCCGCACTTTGGAACGCGGCTTCTACCAAGGCTGGGACCTGCATCCAGCGCAGCTGGCAAGCCGGTATGCGGCCACGTACGGCTTCTTCATCGCAGGCCTTCCCCGCGCCTGCGAGCGGCTGCGCTCCTACGCTGAGTCGGCTAAGAGCGCCACGCTAGAAGAACCGGCCACTGCGCGCGCACTCGCCGGGTTCTTGCTCCGCGGTCTTGACTGCGGGGCGTTTAGTGATGCGGACATCGGCGAGCGATGTGGCCTCGACCGGGCCGTTCTGATCGCCCTGCGCGATGCGCGACGCTGACGACAAGGCAATCAGGTGAAGCAGCTTTGCCGACCTGCGCGTGGAGCTTTCCCGGCCGCCATTCGGCGTAGTAAGGTCCCATACGGGTTTCATACGCACCTTGTCAGCCCGAAGTTCACCGAACAGAAAGGGCCCGCCAGTGGCCAGTTCGGGTAGGTCGGAGGTTCTGCGAAACGGTCCCGCGCCGACGGCGACGTCGGTCGAACATCGCGGCATCGAGCACATTCCGGCATCGGAGCGCTGGGGCAGGCCCAGCGGGCTGTTCTGGATGTGGGCGGGCGCCGTCTGGAACGTCGAGTTCGTCGTCTACGGCGCGCTTGCGGTGGTCATATTCGGGCTCTCATTTGCCCAGGCCGTCGTCATCATCCTGATCGGCAACCTGTTCTATGTGCTGACCGGTCTGGCGAGCCTCCAAGGACCGCAGGCCGGCACGACAACATTCGGGGTGAGCCGGGCTCCGTTCGGTCCGAACGGGAACCGGCTGCCGTCCTTCTTCAACTGGGTCACCCAGGTCGGATTCGAGATCGAGGGCATCGCTCTCGTAGTGTTCGCCGCCATCCTGCTGGCGTCGAAGGCGGGTTTCACTGCCGGCGTGGCGGTAAAGGTGATCTTCATCATCCTCGCTGTTGCCATCCAGGCGGTCTTGCCGCTGCTCGGGCATGCCGCTGTGCTGAGGGTACTGCGCTGGCTGGCGATCCCGTTCGTCGTCCTGTTCGCGGTGCTGGCGGGGCTCACCGCTGGAAAGGTCAACTTGCACGTGCCCGCGCACGGGGCAAGCTGGGGAGCGCTGACCATCTTCCTCGCGCTGGTGATCTCGGCTGGCGGGCTGGGCTGGACCGAGAACGGCAACGACTACTCACGGTACCTGGCACCGGACGCCAGCAAGGTGCGCATCGTGTTCGCAGTTGCGCTCGGCGGCGCGATCCCATCGGCTCTGCTTGAAGTGCTCGGCGCCGCTATCGCCACCGGCGTCCCGAGCGCGACCTCTGTCAATGGCCTGATCGCGGGATTCCCGAGCTGGTTCATCTGGCCGTATCTGATCTTCGCGATCATCCAGCTGTTTGCGATCAACACGATCGACCTGTATTCGTCGGGCGTAACGCTGCAGAGCCTGGTCCCCCGGCTGCGCCGCTTGCAATGTGTGGCGATCGACACCGTGATCGCCGGCGGCCTCGCCGCCTACGCGGTCTTCTCGTCGCACTTCTTCACGCTGCTCTATGACTTCTTGCTGTTCATCATCCTGTGGCTCGGGCCATGGTGCGCTATCTACCTGGTGGACAGCTGGCTCAGGCGAAACCGCTACGACCACCATGGGCTGCTCAATGAGCGAGGTGGCCGGTACTTCCGCAATGGCGGCGTGCACTGGCCGGCGATCATCGCGCAGGTGCTGGGCATGGTCTGCGCGGCCTTCTGGGTGAATGCCTATCCGCCGTATGTCGCCTATTTCGCCAGCCGGAACGGCGGCCCATTTGGGTCCGACTTCAGCGTGTTTATCGGGCTGCTTGTCGGCGGCGGCGTGTACTTCCTGCTGGCACGCAAGTCGGTTCGAGCCGACGGCGAGGCCACGGCGGCCACCGCGATAGAGGCCACTGCCAGCTAGGCCAAGCTCTGCAGCCGGCGTGCCGCGCCGGGGTCAGGCAGGCGTGATGCTGGTCAGCGCGAACTTGTCCACGTCGACCAGCCCACGGTCGGTAATCCTGAGCTCAGGGATCACCGACAGCCCGAGGAAGCTCAGGTGCATGAACGGCGCGCCGATGGTGACACCCAGCTGAGCCGCCGCCACGTGCTCAAGGTGCTCGACTGCCGCGGCCACGGCGCTCGCCGGCTGGTCGCTCATCAGCCCGGCGATGGGCAGCGGCACCTCGGCAATGACCTTGCCGTCCAGCACCGCTACCTGACCTCCGCCGAGTTCTGCGAGCCTGGCGACGGCTACCGACATCTCGGCCGGTCCGGCCGGCCCGATTTCCCCCACGACCATGCAGTTATGCGCGTCGTGCGCCACCGTGGAAGCAATCGCGCCGCGGGCAAGCCCGAAACCACGCACGTAGCCGAGGCCGATCCTGCCGGTGCCCAGGTGCCGCTCCGCCACCCCGATCCTCGCGACCGCGGCGGCCGGGTCGCGCACATCGAGTACAAGATGCCTGGTAGTGAGGGTGTCAGAGTCGATGCCGATCACCCTGGCCCGGCCGCCATCCGGCGGCGTCAGAGTGAAGGCCGCGGCATCCGGCACCCCGGCCAGATGCACGGAGTCGCGCATCCAGTCCGGTGGAGGCACGCTCGGCACGGCGCCAGGGACGACGTGCCCTCGCTCGGCGACCAGCTGGCCGGATTGATAGACCCGAACCGGCCGGAGCTGATCCAGGGAATCGAAGCAGAGCACATCCGCCTGATAGCCCGGCGCCAGCCAGCCCAGGTGCTGGAAGTTGTGGTACTGCGCCGGGTTGGCCGTGGCTAGCACGAGCGCGTCTTCAAGCCGGGCGCCGCAAGCCACCGCCAGCCGGATGCAGTCATTCATGTGGCCCTCGGCCACGATTGTGTCCGGCTCCCGGTCGTCGGTGCACAGCGCGATTCGCTCGGTGCCATGGCGCAGCACTGTCGGGATCAGATCCGCCAGGTTCTTGCTCGCCGAGCCCTGCCTGATAAAGATCCACATGCCTTTGCGGCGCTTTTCCTCCGCCTCATCGAGCCGGGTGCACTCGTGGTCGGACTCGATCCCTGCGGCCAGGTAGGCGTCGAGCAACGGACCAGACAGGCCCGGCGCGTGCCCGTCGACGCGCCGGTCGCCGGCGGCGGCGATCTTGGCGAGCAGCTCACCGTCACCAGCGACGACACCGGGATAGTTCATTACTTCGGCGACGCCGATTGCCCCGTGGTCCAGCAGCAACTCACGCACCTCAGCAGCGTCAACCTGCGCGCCGGGGCTCTCGAACGGCGAGGCCGGAACGCAGCTAGATGCGCAGATGCCGAACGTGAACGGCAGCACCGACGCCGCCCGGGCAAGCGCCGCCACCCCGCGGACGCCGAACACATTGGCTAGCTCATGCGGGTCGGCGGCAACGGCCGTCGTGCCTGCTGGCAGCACCGTAGCGACGAACTCGTCCACCCAGAGGCCGGTGGACTCCAGGTGCATGTGCGCGTCGATAAAGCCGGGGGTGAGCGCCGCACCGGACACGTCCACGACTTCGCGGGCCTCCCGCGGGCCCCAGCCGGCAATCATGCCGTCGGCGATAGCCAGGTCTTCGCGCAGCCACTCCCTCGTCCCGGGCACGAAGATCTTCCCGCCGGCCAGCAACAAGTCAGCTGGCTCGTCGCCGCGCGCCACGGCAAGAAGATGCGGTGTTCCTCGGCGCGGCGACATGGCCACCTCCGGTTCCGGGCCGCCTGCAGGCCCAACGGTTGCCCCGAGTTTACGTCGGCCACCCCCGGCCGTCATGGTGCTGCGGCTTGCCGCAAGCCGGCTGGCATGCTTGCCCCACTGCCGCCGGCAGGAGAGTCTGTCGCAATGGGCACCAACGAGCTGACCTGGTTCAACCAACTACCGGCCCGGGCTGCGGAGCAGATGCTGCTGGATTGCTGCTCCGCACCGGCCTGGGCGGGGCCGATGACAGCCGGCCGGCCTTACGCCTCCGCCGCGGATGCAATCCGGCGGTCCGGCTCGATCGTCGCCGCGCTGTCCGTCGCCGACCTAGCCGAGGCGCTGGCTGGCCATCCGCGGATCGGCGAGCGCCCGGCCACCAACTACGACAGTGCCAGCCAAGAGGGGGCCAGCCAGAACGGTGCCGGCCACGAGCGGGCCGGGGCAGCCGACTGGTCCAGGCAGGAACAGTCCGGCGTCGATGCCGACGATACAGCGACCAAGCGGGCGCTGGCCCAGGCAAACCTGGAGTATGAGGAGCGTTTCGGGCATATTTACCTAGTGTGCGCATCCGGGCGGACCGGCACAGAGTTGCTCGCTCTGCTGCGCGGCAGGCTGCAGAACGAACCGGAGGACGAGTGGCAGGTCGTGCGGACTGAATTGCAGAAGATCAACGCCCTCAGGCTGCAGCGGCTCCTGGCCGGCGCGGCATGACCGCGATCTCCACCCACGTGCTGGACACTGCCGCCGGCTGCCCGGCCGCTGGGCTGGGCGTCCGGCTCGAGCACGTCGCACCCGCGGGGCCGGAGGAGATAGCCAGAGCCACCACAGACTCCGGCGGCCGGATCACCAGCCTCGGGCCGGAGCGAATCAGCCCCGGCACCTACCGGCTGGTGTTCGACACCGGCGCCTACCTCGGACGGCAGGCCGGCAGCGGCAGGAGCGCCAGCAGCGCGAGCGGTAGAGACAAGCCGGCCTTCTTCCCCGAGGTTATTGTCACTTTCACGGTCGCCGACGATCGCGAGCACTACCATGTTCCGCTCCTGATGAGCCCGTTCGGCTACTCGACCTACCGAGGGAGCTGAGGTGGAGTACATGCTCGCGGCCGATCAATACGGCAAGGCCGAGACCAGGCTGGTCCGCATCTGCCGGGACACAGCCCGGCACCAGATCCGCGACCTCAACGTCTCGACCTCGCTGCGCGGCGATTTCGCAGCCGCCTACCTCGACGGCGACCAGGCGAACGTGCTGCCCACCGATAGCCAGAAGAACACCGCGTACGCGTTCGCCCTCGAGCGTGGCGTGACCGAGATCGAGACCTACGCGCTGGCACTGGCCAGGCATTTCACCAACGACATCGAGCCGGTGCGCGCGGCGCGGGTTGAGGTCGACGAATACCTCTGGGAGCGGGCACGGGTCTCGGACGGTGACCATCCGCACGCCTTCGTCCGGGCCAGCCAGGAAGTTAGGACCACGACGGTGACTGTCGAGGGCAGCGGGCGCGAGCAACAAGCCTGGGTCCTGTCCGGGCTGCGGGATCTCGTGCTGCTGAAGTCGACCGGATCGGAGTTCGCCGGATTCCTGCACGACCGGTACACCACCCTGGCCGAGACGGATGACCGTGTGCTGGCGACGTCACTGATCGCTCGCTGGCGCCACCAGCGCCCCGAACGCGAGGACTGGACTGCGCTGAACGCCAGCATCCGCCAGGTGCTGATCGAGAAGTTCGCCACGGTGCACAGCCGCGCGCTCCAGCAGAGCCTCTTCCAGATGGGCAAGGCGGTGCTGGCAGCCCATGAGGACATCGCTGAGATCAGGCTGTCCGCGCCCAACAAGCATCATTTCCTGGTCGACCTGAGTCCGTTCGGGCTGGAGAACCGCGGGGAGGTGTTTCACGCGGACGACCGGCCCTACGGCCTGATCCAGTGCGCGGTGCAGCGAGAGGACGCGCCGCCCGCCGGCCCGGCCTGGGATTCGCCTAGTTCGTTCGCCGGCTAACCAGATAATCGAACGATGCAGCACGGCGCAGCGTGGCGCCAGGGAGGCCGCGAGCGTGGAGTTCATTCAGCCCGGAAGCTGGGCCGAGGCACTGGCCATCCAAGCCGAACTGCCTGCCGCGGTGCCGCTGGCCGGGGGCACCGACCTAATGGTCGAGCTCAACTTCGGCGCCCGGCGGCCGCCGGCGCTGCTCGATCTCAGCAGAATCAGCGAGCTCCGGCACTGGGACATCGAGGGCAACCAGGTGCGGCTCGGCGCCGGCATCACCTACAGCCAGGTGATCACGGAGCTGCGCGGCAAGCTGCCCGGGCTCGCACTGGCCGCACGGACAGTCGGATCACCGCAGATCCGCAACCGCGGCACGGTCGGCGGCAACCTGGGCACCGCGTCACCAGCCGGCGACGCGCATCCACCACTGCTGGCTGCAGGCGCCGAGGTGGAGATAGCTTCCGTCACGCGAACGCGCTCGCTACCTATCGATCAGTTCTTCACCGGCCCGAAGCACAACGCGCTACAACCCGGTGAGCTGATCGCAGCAGTCCGCATCCCGCTGCCATCCGGACCGGAGCAATTCAGCAAAGTGGGCACGCGGAACGCGATGGTGATCGCCGTCGCTGCGTTCAGCCTGGCGCTCCGTCCGGACCGCCAGGAGGTGGGCACCGGCATCGGCTCTGCCGGACCCACGCCGAGGCGCGCCCGGCAGGCCGAGAAGTTCCTGGCTGCCGCTCTTGCCGAAGCGGGCCTGTGGGAGTCCCGTGCCCGCCTGCCCGACGCGATCGGGGCCGAATTCGGCGATCTGGTCGCAGCCGCCGCCGATCCGATCGATGACGTGCGGGGCACCGCGGCGTATCGCCGGCGCGGCCTGTCAGTGATGGCGCGCCGGACACTTGCCTGGGCCTGGCGGGACTATCAGCACGGCTACGACGGTGCTGGCTACGAAGGGGAGCGTGACGAACCGTGCGAGTGACCGCGACAGTCAACGGCCAGACCAGGCAGGCCGACGATGTCTGGGAGGGCGAGAGCCTGCTGTTCGTGCTACGCGAGCGGCTTGGCCTGCCTGGCTCCAAGAATGCCTGTGAGCAGGGCGAATGCGGGTCCTGCACGGTCTACCTTGATGACGTGCCGGTCTGCGCATGCCTGGTGGCAGCCGGGCAAGCCAGCGGACGGAGCATCGTCACGGTCGAGGGCCTGGCATCCGGGACTGACCTGCATCCGGTACAACAAGCATTTCTTTGGACCGGCGCGGTGCAGTGCGGTTTTTGCACGCCGGGCCTGATCGTCGCAGCCCACGATCTGCTCACCCGGACGCCGGGTCCGACTGACTCGCAGATCCGCGAGGCGCTCGCTGGGAACCTGTGCCGGTGCACTGGCTATGAGAAGATCCTGGACGCGGTACGCCTAGCGGCACGGCAGATGACCGGAGACGCAGAATGAGCACGCTGGTGCTCGACGGCTGCGCGGTCGTCACCATGGATGGCCAGGGCGCCGAGTACGCCAGCGGACACGTCGTCGTCACCGGCAACGTGATCACCGCGGTCGGTCCGGGAGCTCCGCCGCCAGCGAGCCCGGCCGGCTCGACCGGTGGCGGCTCCATCAGGCGGATCGACGCTAGCGGCTGCCTGGCCACCCCAGGGCTCATCAACACCCACCATCACCTCTATCAGTGGGGCACCAGGGGGATGGCGGCCGACGCGACGCTCTTCGAGTGGCTGACGCAGCTCTACCCGGTCTGGGCCCGGATGGACGCCGGCATCGTCCAGGACCTGGCCACTGCCGCGCTTGCCTGGCTAGCGAGGACCGGCTGCTCGGCCACGATGGATCATCACTACGTTTTCCCGAGATCGGGCGGCGACCTTTTCGGTGCGACCGTCGCTGCCGCACGGCAGGTCGGCCTGCGGTTTCATCCGACACGCGGCTCAATGGATCTCGGCGCGAGCGCTGGCGGGCTGCCGCCCGACGAGGTAGTAGAGGACCGCGACGCCATCCTGCTCGCCAGCAAGACCGCCATCGAGGAGTTCCACGACGCCTCGCCGCACTCGATGCTGCGCGTCGGGCTCGCGCCTTGCTCGCCATTCTCGGTGACAAGCGAGCTTCTCACCGACGCGGCAGAGCTGGCACGCCGGGCTGGCGTGCGCTTGCACACGCACCTGGCTGAGACGGCCGACGAGGACGAGTACTGCGCGGAACACTTCGGCTGCACGCCAGTGGAGTATCTGGATTCACTTGGCTGGCTGGGTGACGACGTCTGGCTGGCGCACGGAGTGCACCTGGACGACGCGGCCATCACCAGGCTCGCCGCCGCTGGCACTGGAGTCGCGCATTGCCCGTCCTCCAACGGCCGGCTAGGTGCAGGCATCTGCCGGACGCATGACCTGCTCGCCGGCGGAGTTCGCGTCGGCCTCGGCGTAGACGGCGCCGCGTCCAGCGAGGAAAGCTCGCTGATCGGGGAAGTCCGGCAAGCCGCACTGATCGCCAGGTCAGTTGGCGGACCGCGGGCTATGTCGGTCCGCCAGGCGCTGAGACTGGCCACCATGGGCAGTGCGCAACTGCTCGGCCGGGACCAGGAGATCGGCTCGCTGGAGACTGGCAAGCTCGCGGACATCGCGCTGTGGCGACTCGACACGCTGCCGCACGCGGGCATCGCCGACCCGGTGGCTGCACTCGTGCTCGGTGCTCGCCCGCCGCTGGAGTTGCTGCTGGTCAACGGGGAGACGATCGTCGAGCGAGACCAGCTAGTCACCATCGACGAGCGAGGCGTAGCTGCTCAGGCTCGCCGCGCGAGCGCCGAACTCGCCGAGCGCGGCTAGCCGGGAAGGATGCTCGTGACCATTCAGGCGAACTCCACTGCGGCGAACACGGTGTCAGCGAACACCGGGCCGGCGCCGGTCAGCGCCCCTGACCAGGTCACCGCGCCGCCCGGCGGCATCGGCGACAGCGCGCCCAGGCCAGACGGGATACTCAAGGTCACCGGCCAGTTCGCCTACGGCAGCGACCTGTGGATGGACGGCATGCTGTGGGGCGCGACGCTGCGCAGTCCGCATCCGTCCGCGCGGATCACGTCAGTCAGCATCGGCGAGGCGCTGGCCACTCCCGGCGTGCACGCCGTGCTCACCCACGCCGACGTCCCCGGCACCAACCGGTGCGGGCTCGAGCACGCCGACCAGCCGGTGCTCGCCGAGGACGTGGTCCGCTACCAGGGCGAGCCGGTGGCCCTCGTCGCAGCCGATCATCCGGAGATCGCGCGGCTGGCCGCCAGGAAGATCCGGGTCGAGTACGACGTGCTGGAGCCGGTGACCGACCCGGTCGCGGCCATGGCGCCGGGCGCTCCGCGCGTTCAGCCGGACGGCAACCTGGTCCGTCACCTCAAGCTGCGCAAGGGCAGTCCGGATGCCAGCGCTCCGGTGGTCGTTAGCGGGGACTACCGGGTGGGGATGCAAGATCAGGCCTTCCTGGGCCCGGAAGCCGGGCTGGCCGTACCGGACGGCGCGGGCGGCGTCGACCTGTACGTAGCCACTCAGTGGCTGCACGTGGATCAGCGCCAGGTGTGCGCGGCACTCGGCCTTCCCCTAGAGCGAGTCCGGCTGACCCTGGCCGGGGTTGGCGGCGCTTTCGGCGGCCGCGAGGACCTGTCCATGCACGTGCACGCCTGCCTGCTGGCGCTGCATACCGGCAAACCAGTGAAGATGAGCTATAACCGCGAGGAGTCGTTCTTCGGCCATGTCCACCGGCATCCCGCCACGATGCACTATGAGCACGGCGCGGCGGCCGACGGCCGGCTGGTCTACGTCAAGGCGACCATCGTTCTCGACGGCGGCGCCTACGCCTCCAGCACGCCGGCCGTCGTGGGGAACGCCGGCACCATGGGCATCGGCCCGTATGTCGTGCCCAACGTGCACGTCGACGCCTACGGCGTGTACACCAACAACCCGCCGTGCGGCGCGATGCGCGGCTTCGGCTCGGTGCAAGCTGCGTTCGCACACGAAGCCCAGATGGACAAGCTGGCAGCAGCACTGCGCATGGATCCCGTCGAGCTGCGTTGCCTCAACGGAATGAGCCTCGGCGCACAGGCGCCAACGGGCCAGGTCATCGACAGCCCCGCGCCGGTGGCCGAGTTGCTCCGGCTAGTGCAGCGCAGGCCGATGCCCCAGTCTCGGCAGCTACCGTCTCGGCAGCTACCGTCTCGGCACATACAGTCTCGGCAGATACCGTCTCGGCAGGAGCAGCAGGCGAACCCGGCCAGTCAGCCTGCGCCGCAGCCCGAACTGCTCGACCTGCCCGGCGGCGCCGGCAACACGACGCACGGTGAGGGCGTGCGGCGCGGTGTCGGTTACGCGGTGGCCTACAAGAACGTCGGCTTCTCCGAAGGGTTCGACGACTACTCAGTCGCCAGGGTCCGGCTGGAAGTCTCCGCTGGCGAGCCCACCGTGGCGGTGCACACCGCGGCAGCTGAAGTGGGGCAGGGCCTGGTCACCATCGAGCAGCAGATCTGCCGCACCGAGCTGGGCGTACGGAACGTCGTGACCCATCCGAAGGACACCTCAGTCGGTTCCGGCGGATCTACCTCCGCGTCCCGGCAGACCTACGTCACCGGCGGCGCGATCCAGGCCGCCTGCCAGAAGGTACGCGACCGGCTATTCGCGCTGGCCCAGTACCGGCTTGGCCATACCGTGGCCGACCTGCGGCTGGCCGATGGTCATGTCGTCTCGGCCAGCGCGGACATCGTGGTGTCGATCGCCGAGTTGCTCGGCAACCAGGTGATCGAGGAGACCGTTCAGTGGCGGCACCGGCCGACCTACCCGGTTGACCCTGAGACGGGCCAGGGCTTTGCGCACGTCCAGTACGCATTCGCCGCGCATCGCGCGGTCGTTGACGTGGACACCGAACTCGGCCTCGTCAAGGTCGTCGAACTAGCCTGCGCTCAAGACGTGGGCAAGGCACTCAACCCTGATGCGGTACTCGGTCAGATCCACGGCGGCAGCGCCCAGGGACTCGGCCTCGCGGTAATGGAAGAGATCCAGGTGACTGACGGGCGAATCCGCAATCCGTCGTTCACCGATTACCTGATCCCCACGATCCTGGACATGCCGCCCATGCACGTCGACGTGCTGGAGTACGCCGACCCGCATTCCCCCTACGGCGTGCGGGGCGTTGGCGAGCCGCCAACTATTTCGTCCGGTCCGGCCATCGCGGCCGCCATCCGCGCGGCCACTGGACTGGAGCTTGGCCGGATCCCGATCAAGCCAGAGCATCTGACGGGCACCGCGTGACAAGCGTGGCAACGGCCCAGCACCCGGACCTGTTGCTGGCAGGCCCAGCTGTGACGACGGACGGCGTCGTTCCCGCCTTGATCGCGGTCACCGGCGGCAAAGTTAGCGGTGTGCACGATCTCGGCGAGACCAGCGCGTATCCCGGCCTGCCAGTGCGCCGGCTGGCCGGCGACGAGGTGCTGATGCCCGGCCTCGTGGACACGCACGTGCACGTCAACGAGCCGGGGCGGACGCACTGGGAGGGTTTCGCGACCGCGACAAAGGCGGCTGCTGCTGGCGGCGTGACCACGATCGTGGACATGCCGCTGAACAGCCTGCCACCGACGACCTACCTGGCGGCGCTGGAGATGAAGCGGGCAGCGGCCTCCGGGCAGTGCTGGGTTGACGTTGCTTTCTGGGCGGGCGCGGTGCCGGGAAACGTACCCGACCGTGCCGGATTGCACCGAGCCGGCGTGCGCGGCTTCAAATGCTTCCTGGCCGATTCGGGGGTGCCGGAGTTCCTGCCGCTGGATCGCGCTGGCCTGCTTCGGGCCGCGACCCAGATCGCGGGGCTCGGCAGCCTGCTGCTCGTCCATGCAGAGGACCCGGCGCACCTTGGCGAGGTCCGCGGGCGGGGCCGCGCAGACTACGCGGCGTTCCTGCGATCGCGGCCGCCGGAAGCGGAGACCTCCGCAATCGCGGCGGTGATCGACGCTGCCCGGCAGACCGGGGTCCGTGCCCATATCCTGCACGTATCCAGCGCGGACGCGATCGGCCTGCTCGCCGCGGCGCGAGCCGAAGGGCTCTCGGTCACTAGCGAGACATGCCCGCACTACCTCACGCTGGCCGCCGAGGAGGTGCCTGCCGGGGCAACCGAGTTCAAGTGCTGTCCGCCGATCCGGGAGCGCGCAAACTCCGAGCAGCTCTGGGCTGGCCTGAAGGCGGGCGCCATTGACTGTGTCGTTTCTGACCACTCGCCCTGCCCGCCGGAACTGAAGCAGGCCGGCGCGGGCGATTTCGCCAGGGCGTGGGGAGGCATCGCGTCGCTGCAGCTCAGCCTTGCCGTCGTCTGGAGTTACGGGCGGGAACGGGGGTTCGGGCTGGCTGATCTAGCCCGCTGGATGGCGGCCGCCCCCGCGCAACTTGCGGGCCTGGAGAGCAAGGGCCGCATCGCGGTCGGGTGTGATGCTGATCTGGTGGCGTTTGCTCCCGATGCCTGCTTCGTGGTGGAGCCGGGAATGCTGGCGCACCGGCACAAGCTGACGCCGTATGCCGGGCGGCAGCTGACTGGCGTGGTGCGGCGGACGTGGCTGCGCGGGCGCGAGATCTTCGGCCCCGAGATAGCCAGCACGGCCGAAGCAACAGCGGCCGGCCCAACCGGGGAGCTGCTATGAGGGCGTTCCCGCCTGGAAACGATGCGGACTTCGCGACCTTGCCAGACCTCGCCTCACGACGGCTCGGCGGGAGCGTCATGTACGCCACCGACGAGCTGTTTGCCGCCAAGGAGAACCTGATCAAGCCGGAGCCGCCGGTGTTCACAGCCGGCGAGTTCGGGGCCAGGGGCAAGATCTACGACGGCTGGGAGAGCCGTCGGCGCCGCGAGCCGGGGAACGACCACGCGATCATCCGGCTCGGCGTGCCGGGCGTCGTGCACGGCGTCGCGGTGGACACGTCGTTCTTCCGCGGCAATTATCCGCCGCACGTATCCGTCGAGGCAGTCAGCGTCGAAGGCTACCCGTCGGCCGCAGAGCTCAGCCAGCTGGACTGGCAGCCGCTGGTCGATCGCGCTGCGGCCGCAGGTGATGCAGTCAACTGGTACCCGGTCATGGCGCCGCGGCACTGCACGCACGTGCGGCTGTCGATTTACCCGGACGGCGGGGTGGCGCGGTTGCGGGTGCATGGCGACGCCTTCCCGGATCCGCGCTTCCTGACCGGGACAATCGATCTGGCGGCGCTCGAGAACGGCGGCCGGCTCGTCGAATGCTCGGACGCTTTCTACTCTTCGGCGTGGAACCTGATCATGCCCGGCCGCACGGCCAGCATGGCCGACGGCTGGGAGAACGCGCGGCGGCGCGACGGCGGGCTCGACTATGCGACGTTCAGCCTCGCTGCGGCCGGTGTGGTGAGTCAGATCGAGCTCGACACCTCCTATTTCATCGGGAACGCCCCAGGCTCGGCGCGGCTGCTCGCATCTGTTGCGCGGTCGCCTGAGGCGCTGACGGCGGCCGGATGGGCCGAATTGATCCCGCGGGTCCCATTGCTGGCGGACACCCGGCACCGGTTCCCCGTCGAGCCGGCCGAACCGGTCACGCATGTCCGGCTGGAGGTGTTCCCGGACGGTGGCCTGGCCCGCCTGCGGGTACTGGGTGAGATCACGCCGGGTGAGCTGTCCGTGATGGGCGAGCGTTACCGGGCGGCTCGTCGCTGAGTCCACCAAATGGATATGCGTGCAGATCGCATGTATTATCTATGCGATGCGCACACATGTGGCGGACGACGCTGAACTCCGGCTCGGTGGGCCTGCCCTGTTCCAGATCATCCGGTTCTGGTCGCGGCGCTGGGCGGCGGGCGCAGCCAGCGAAGCTGCAGGCGATGCTCAGCACGTCGGCCATGTGCTCATCCTGGAGGCAATTGCCGCGGCAGCTGGCAGCGGCCCTGCGGCGTCCTCCGATGCGTCAGGCGCGTCCTTCGAAAGGCCAGCCGCGATCGGCGACGTCGCCGTCGAGCTCGGCCTTGACCGGTCGAATGCGAGCCGGATGCTCGCCGCCGCGGTCGTAGCAGGCCTGGTCACCAAAGAAACGTCGGCTGCTGACGCCCGCCGTACCGAGCTGCGGATGACGCCGGCCGGCCAGGCGCTTCTGGCAGCCGCCCGGGCCTGGCAGGAAGAGACCTTCCTGGAGCTGACCGCGAGCTGGCCGGCGGCGGACGTCCGCCGCTTCGCGGCCTATCTGCACCGTCTTGCAGCCCAGTCCCTCACCCTGGGCAGTGGAGGAGAATCCAGATGACCATCGTCCTCAACCACACCATCGTGCCGGTGGGCGACAAGCAACGCGGCGCCAGCTTCCTCGCGCACCTCCTCGGCCTTGACGTCGGCGAGCAAACTGGCCCGTTCACGCCGGTCCAGATCAACGCCGAGCTGACATTCGACTTCGATGACCGCCTCGGCGCCCGGCCGGGCCACTACGCCTTCCTTGTCGACGACAGCACGTTCGACCGCCTGCTCGGGCACGCTGTGGCAGACGGCCTTGAGTACGGCTCGGCACCACGGCTGACGGATCGTCAGATCAATCATCTGGGCGGCGGCCGTGGCGTCTACATCCGCGATCCCGATGGCATCGCTTACGAGTTCTTCACAGCCGTTCCGTAGGCTGCCGGGAGGCTGGAGCTATCTGCGCCAGGGACTAGCGGTCCTCAAGGCAGTCGGGCTGCTCGGCGATGATCCAGTCGAACAACGGCTGGGCGCTGAACCAGCCTGC
>DASXIA010000020.1:0-4281 GCA_036488155.1 Streptosporangiaceae bacterium
ACCGCCTCGCTCCCGGTCTTGCGAGCGAGATCGCCGCCGTCCCCGGCGTTGCGCGCACCGTACCCGACGTGTCATTCCCCGTCACGGTCCTGAGCGGCGGGCAGGCGGACGGCCCGCCCGTCGATGGGCACGACTGGTCCGCTGCCCAGCTCACGCCCTATCGGCTGATCAGCGGCCGGGCGCCCACGGGCCCCGGTGACGTGGTGCTAGACGCGCACCTCGCTGACAGCCTGCACCTAACGATCAATAGCCTGCTGCAGGCGCAAGCGCACGGCACCGTTCTCACCCTGCGCGTGGCGGGGATCGCTGATTCCGCCACGAGACTGGCCCCGGCGCTCTTCGTGACAGGCGCACGCGCCAACGCGCTGATCGGACAACCTGGCCTGGTGGACTCGGTCGCGGTATATCCCAGCTCCGGCGTGGCGGCCGGTTCGCTGGCCAGCCGGATCACGGCCGCCCTTCCGCATGGCAGCGCACTCGTGCTGACCGGAGACGCCCGTGGCCGGGCCGAGTTCCCGGACGCGGCCGGCGACAGCTTTAAGCTCATCCCGCTCGCCGCCGTCTCAGGCCCGCTCATGACGGTAATCGCGATGTTTATCGTGGCTAGCACGCTGGGGCTGGTTGTCCAGTTGCGCCGTCGCCAGATCGCGCTGCTGCGCGCCGTCGGCGCGACGCCCCGTCAGCTACGGCGCCTGGTGCTCCGCCAGACCCTCCTGGTCGCGATCCCTGCCGCATGTCTTGGCCTGCTCCCGACCGAGGCGGCCGGACGGCAACTGCTCTCCGCGATGGCCGACCACGGCCTCGTCACCGGGGGCCTGATTTACCACCAGAACTTTATTCCCACCCTAACCGGCGCCGCCATTGCCGTGCTCACGGGCGTGATAGCCGCGCTCGTTGCTTCGCGCGGCGCTATCCGCGTGCCGCCCGTCGAAGCGCTGGGCTCCGACAACACGCCACAGCCCTTGATGAGCTGGCCGCGCCTCGTGCTCGGGCTGCTGACCCTGGCGGGCGCGATAGCGCTCTCGGTCGTCACCGCGCTCGTCTTCGACGGGCCAATCGCCGCGAGTACCGCGGGGCCGTCGATCATGGCGTGGATCCTCACCCTGGCGCTGCTCGGCCCGGCCTTCAGCCGACCGGTGCTGTCGGTACTCGGCAGGGTCGCCGCCGCCCTCGCCCCGCGTACCGGCCATCTCGCGATGCTGACTATCCAAGGCCGGGGCGCCCGTACTGCCGCCTTGATCACCCCGGTCATGTTTGCGACGGGGCTGGCGACCGCCCTGCTGTACATGCAGACATCGCAGCAGGCGGCGACCGAGCAGGTCTACGCCCAGCACCTACAGGCCAACCTCGTGGTCTCCTCACCCGCCGGCGGCCTGCCGCTGGGCCTTGCCGCCCAGGTGAGCCGCCTACCGGGAGTCGTCGCATCGCCGCTGGTCACCAGCAACGGCTTCGTCAACCTGCCACCGGGCGCTCAAGACGACGGCAATCCCAACTCGACACCGCTGCTCGGCCTGGACGGAGCAACCGCCAGCCGGGTCGCCAGCTATCAGGTGACCAGCGGCAGCCTTGCCCGCCTGTCCGGCGACACCATCGCCATCCCTGCCAGCTGGGCCAAGAGCGGCCAGGAGGTGGGCGACACCGTGACGCTGCGGTTCGGCGACAACACCGTCACGCGGGTGCGGATCGTGGCCCTCTTCACCGCCCAGCGCGGCTACCCCGTGTTGCTCCTGCCCGCCGCGCTGCTCGCACCGCACACGACCAGCGGGCTGGCCGAACAGATTCTCGTAAGCACCGCGCCGAATACCGACCTGAACTCGCTCGGGCGCAACCTTAGCCGCATGGCAGCCGATATTCAGGTTAGCAGCCGGTCCGAGACGCTCGCGGCCTTCTCGGTGCAGGATAAGTCAACGGCGTGGATATATTACATGATCATGGCGGCGGGGATCGCGTATGTGACCGTGTACCTGATCTCCTCGACCGTGGCGGCCACGGCACGGCGCCGCCCCCAGCTGCACATGCTGCGGCAAATCGGCGCCAGCGGCAGCCAGGTCGCTCTGGCGATGACCATCGAGGGCGCACTTGTCGCCGCCAGCGGGATCGTGCTCGGCACCCTGGCCGCGCTCGCGGTACTGCTGCCGTTCGACAACGCGATCGGAGCGCCGGGCCTGCCCGCCGGGTCACCGTTGATCTACCTCACGGTCATCGCCCTGGCAGCCGCACTGACCATTGCGGTCACCAGCCTGTCCGCACGGCTGCTGCGCACCGCCCCCGGCCAGGTGTAACTGTCCGGGCAGCGCAAAGGCTGGATCTTGGCGTTCGCCCCCCCTTTGTTCGATCTTGACCTTGTTTTCACGCGGGCGACTGCCCACCCTTCTCATGCCTTGTCGGGAAGCCCTCGATCGCCACCGGCTCGATCTCTTCGGCCGCGGGCAGCACCAGCGCGAAGAGTTGCGCGTAGAAACTGAGTTCAGCGTCGAGCATGCGGCTGATGTTCTCGGCGCGACGGAAGCCGTGCTGCGCGTTCTCGAGCGGGAGATAGGCGACGGGCACGCCTTTGGACTGCAGCGCCTGCACAATCATCTCGGCCTGGTCGGGCGGCACGATCTCGTCCTCGACTCCTTCGCACTTGTGCGTCTCACGCGCGATCACCTCGAGGTTAACCAGACGGTAGTAATCGGCGCCGACGGCGAAGGGCGTGTCCTGGCGGGCCAGCGCCCTAAGCGTTGCGAAACCGCCCGCCGAGCCGCCGCGGATGCACATCCGCGCCGGAGCAACCTGGCCGCGCTCCGCCAGCGACCGTGCGGCAGCGAAGCGGTCCACGACATCTGCGATCCCCCATCTGCCGTTCAAGAGCTCGCGGTAGCGGCGGCCGTATCCCGTCGAGCCTGGATAGTTCACTTCCACGAGCGCAAAGCCCCTGCTCGTCCAGAACTGGGTGTCCAGCGAGAGCACCGGCCATGCCAACATCGCCGCGGCCAACCGCCACGAGCCCGTGACCCGAAGCGGATGCTAAAGCTGCTACAGACCGCATGAACGACTTTGCCGGGTCCCTGCCAGTACCCGCAACCTTGCTAGGGGCGTATCAGGCGTGTTACTTGGTACGGCGGAAATGGGCCAGCCACACCCACGCCGGCCGCCCCATGTAGTAGGCCGGCACAGTTGAATGCGGCATACGCGGTGCCAGGCGGCGGGAATCGTCAAGCGCGGACGCGGAGCGGGACCGCGTTGGGCGGATACTTGTTGTTTCGATCATATTGTGCTCCCTTTCGGTGACGGCCTACGCACGCCGCTGCCAGCGAGGCGGCGCCGGGCGGGGCTGTGTCAGCGGACGATGCGCAGCGCCAGCCGCGGCGGGCAGCCGTGCTTGACCAGCCGGGCGACCTGATGCCAGTCGACGCGGTCGACGGCGGCGGCCTGTGCCAGAAACAACGGGACCCCCAACCGGGTCAGCTGCCACACTCTCCATTCATGCACCGGGTCGAGGCGATCGATGGCCTCATGGACTGGCGTTGTCAGTGGTTGCTTCATCTTTCTGTTCCTCCTAATCGGCCGTGATTAATGGCGGTCACCATCGCCGCGATGATCGGGGCGGTGCCCTTGCGGCAGTCAGCAGCTCATCGAATTTCGGTGCGGCTACGCATGGACGCTTGCGATATGACATTCACGCTATGGTCGCTCCGCGCAGTCGCGCGTCCACCAGGGTTGATAGTCGTTATCCGCCAGTTGATAGCGTCTTGACGGCCGGCCATCCAACCCGCGGCCGACCGCTGCGAGCCTGACTCCGTCCAGATCATTCGCCGCGTGGTTCACCGAAGTCCGCGTCGAGGCCAAACTGGGCGTGCTGCGCGTCGCCAAGATGGTGGGCGGCCGTCGGCAGGGGCCGCTTCCCGGCGAGATCGGAATCGTCTGCGTATCGGCTGCCATCGCTAACGCCGCGTACCACGCCGCTGCCAGTGAGGGATTCAGATCATCCCAGTTCGGCCCTTACTTGGGGGGCGACCTCGGTGCCCAGCAATTCGATGGAGCGCAGCACTTCCCGGTGAGGGATCCCGCCGAGGTCCATCTGCAGGATCTGACGGGTATGGCCGAGCGTGCGCTGGAAGGCGATCAGCCGATCGGCGATCTCATTCGGCTCACCGACCATGGTCATGCCGCCAGGGGCATAGTTGGCGTCGAAGTAATCCCGGTCGGGCACGGGGATGCCGACGGTCTTGAGGACCGAGCTCTCGTACCGGTAGAAGTTTTCCTTGGCGGCGCGGCCGTCCTTGGCGACGAAGCCGT
>DASXIA010000036.1:0-4188 GCA_036488155.1 Streptosporangiaceae bacterium
GCCATGGCCAGCAGCCGTCCGTCCGCGGGCGCGGTCATTTCGAGATCGACTTGCCTGCGCCGCTCGCACAGGATCTCCGCGATGCCTGCCAGCGCCCCGTGCTCAGCCAGCCACGCCACGGTGTCCGCTGCCTCGTCTGCCTTCATTGCGCGGCTCCCGGCATCCCGCCCGCAGCCGGCGGGTTCTGCGGAGGCCTAGGCGGTCCCGCGGCGGGCGGGTTCAGCTTCGGCGGGCGCGGACCCTGAGCCGCTGGCACGCCCGGACCGCGGTTAGCCCCCGCCGCCGCCTGCTGCGCGATCTGCGTCCCCGCATGCGCCAGGCCCTGCAACTGCCCCAGTCCCGCCGCTGCCTCCGGAGGCATACCCGGCGGCGGGTTCCCGGCGAGCTGCTCCGCCCGCTGCGAAGCCGTGGAGACGAGCGCCTCGTGCACCTGGTCGACGTCCAGTTGCAGGATGCTTGCCATGCGCTCAGTCAAAAGATCGAAAACCACGAGTGGAACATGGAGCACCGGGGCGGCGCTGAGCTGCCCGAAAAGGGTCAGGAGCTGCTGGGCCTGCTCGTCTTGGAGAGGGCCGAACTTGGCCTGCGGGTACGCCGCATCGGCACCGAAGTTCAACATGATCAAGGGCCTGATCACGTCGTAGCTAATCGACTCCGCGATCTCCTTGGCTACCGCCTGGCGGCTTTTGAGGTAAAAGTCGCTTTGATCTTGACTCAGGCTGTACGCGCCCTTGCCGCCCGTCGAAGCGGACGCCAGGCCAAGGAAGCCAGCGAGGACGCTGCTGATCTGCCAGCTACTGAGGAAGGCCATGGCGGACTCGAAGAACTGGCCCGCGTCACCAGCGGAGGGGATCGCCTCGAACGCCTTCTGGCCGTCGATCGGGTGCACCAATCCGACGACGCCGGAGCCGCGGAGCTGGGAGATGTCGTCGGCGCGCTGGGTGGCTTCCGGCTGGTCGTTTCCGTAGACGACGAGGCGCTGGAGGGCCATTCCCTCAAGAAATGACATCCATAGGAACAAAAGCTTCATCTGGGTCGAATGGCACCAGAGCGCCACTTCCATCTCACTGACGCCGGTGAGCGGCTCCCTGTGCTGTCCGTGCGTGTAGATGTACGAGCGGACCTTGGGGATGTCGACGTAACCGGGAACTTTCTGGGTCCGGTTGAGCATCAGGTTCCCGCCGAACAGCCACACCTGCTGCCTGAAGCCGTTGCCCTCGCCGGTCCTGTCGTTGTAGCGGGCCTGGCAGGTGGCCGGGGGACGGTAGGCGATCTTGTCGTAGATGACCTTCTGGTCATCGCGTACGCGGAAAGTTTTCTCGACCGGCTAAGAAGAAGGCACGCCGGTAGATTTGCGCTGACGTAATTTGTCCGATCAGGGTGGAGATTGGCGTTTTCATGCCGCCACTTGTGTCCGGGGTCATGAGCACGCCCTGCACGAAGTCGTGCTCGCCCTTGTCGCCCTTGCCGGGCTCGATCGTGAAATCGGCCTCGCGGATCGGGAGCGTCAGGACGAGCTCAAGCGCGGAGGCAGTACCGTTGCGGCTGAACATTTGCTTAAAGTCACGGGCCGTGTACTCTCCGTAATCAAAGACGTCGCCCTCGCCGAAGTACGCGAACAAGCGGTCGCCCATGTCAAAGCTGGCCTAAGGTCCCGATCTCCGGGCCCATGAGGTTCCGCTTACCGCCGCCGTAGCTGCGGGAACCCTTGGGAGGGAGATCGGGGAAGGCAATCACGTTGGCGTTACCGGATGCCATCTTCAATAATCACCCCCTCCCCGCTGCTCGGTGCACGTGCAGACGGCGCGTGCATATGCACGATACCGCGCTGGCGGGTTCAGGGGCAGTCCGGAAGCACCGGCGCGCTAAGCGAGGCGTCCGGTCAGGTCTTCTGGCATGCGGTCGTAGATGCCGCCGAGAACCGCGGCGATCTCCGGAACGGCCAGATCGGGTACGGCAAACCACTCACACAAGCGGTGGATCTTCTGATCGAAGGCCGCCCGCCACCTGAAGGCGAGCGTGGACTGTATCCATGCCTCAGCGCGCACGTCGCCGGGCCGCCTCCAGATGCACGAGCTGTCCTTGGCATCCCAGCCACGCTGGCCGGCGCGGCGCCTAGCCACGGCCATAAAGATGGAGTCCTGGGCATGGGCGGTGAACCCGACCTTGAGAACTCGCGGTGCCGGGAACCATACGGCATAGACCGAAGGTTCGCGCTTCTGCGCCTGCCGCGACCGCCTGACTGCCTCGTTGCGGGTCGCCTTATCTCGCAGTTCATACGGCTTACGGGGCAGTCGTTCATACACCCGCCGGGCGTACTCGTTGGCACATGAAGGGCGGGCGCATACTCCCTCTGCCGAAGAGGTGGGCCGTCCGCACTGGGAACATGACGTCTGAAATGCCGTTGGAAGCGGGGAGTTAAGTAGTTGCCACACTCTCTGCATCGTCTTCGGGCCGCCTCGCACGGTCAGGTACCCCTCGGCCTGGAGCGACCTGGCGATTTCGGTTGGCCCGACGCCGACATCACTCAACTCGCGAGCGCGAGCAGTAGCGTCTGGGCACGGCGCAGCGTCGGCCATCAGGCGTCCGGCTCTTCCACGTTGGCGGACAGGGTGACGGCCAGTTCCTTGCCGTCGTCGGGGCCGCCGAGGACGCTGACGAACAGGGTCATGCAGTTGCGGAAGCTTCCGACGGCGTCTTCGCGGTTGAACCGCCCGGACGCCTTGACCGCTTCCTCGATCACCCCGAGCAGGTCAGCCATCGCCTGGACGTGCGAGGTACTGTCTTTCATGGTCCGTGAACCTTCCTGTAGCAGGTCGCGGGCAAGTCCCTCGGGCGGTGCTTCGATCACCGTTCCGGGGGGCGCAAACTCTTGCCCTGGTACGTCCATATTACCAGTTCAGGCCCTCATTTGCGGATACGTGTGCGTATCATGTGCGGGTGGACGAGACGGAAGAGGCACTGGCCATCGCCCGGGCCCGGCTGTGGCTTCACTCCGGCAAGGCGAGGCAGATACGGGAGCGCGCCCGCCTGTCCCAGGCCGACGCCGCGCGGGCGGTCGGCACGTCCATGTGGCAGATCAGCCGGTGGGAAGGCGGGAAGGGCACGCCGCGGCGGGGTACCGCGCTGAAGCTGGCGGTGCTGCTGGACGGGCTGGAGGAGGTAATTCGCGCCGAGGACGGGAGCACGTGACGGGCTAGCGCCTGTACGCGGCGTGGCTGCCGAAGCCGTCGTTCTCGCACCCGCACGGCAGGTAGCCCCACGTTGCACCGGGTCGCGCGCCGATGGCCTTCGGGTTGTCCATGTACTGCGGCTGGCGCTCTGACCGCTCGCGGATCACCCGGCCGGCCTGCAAGACGGCGTTTGCCATGCCGGGGCACGACATGAGGTACTTGGGGTCGCACTGGCAGCCGGACTCGTCGTGCAGGTGGGCGGCTACCGCGATCAGCTCCTCGCGAGTGAGCTTGTCCATGGCCGTCATCCTCTCAGCAGGCCGCTGTCTAGCCGAAGTGGGCGCTAAGCCAGAAGCCCGCCGGAACCGCTGCTGCCAGCGCGACCGCGAAGCTGGCCAGCGCGGGCCACAGCCGTGCAGCCAGGAGAAACCGCGCGAAGCCGCAGAGGCCGAGCACGGCTAGCAGTACGGCCAGGATCAGTTCCCAGACGTCAGCCATGCGATCGTCCTCTCAGCAGGTGCTCGGGCGGCAGTTCGGCCAGCGGCACGACGGCGGGCTCTTCCTCGTACGGGCGGCGCGTCTCCGGGTTCCAGGCGAGCCGAGCGCCCTGGCCGCGCCGGTGCCTGTAAATCACCGCAAACGGCGCGTCGAGCAGGTAGAACTCAACCCGGAACGTGTCGGCGGTGCGCTCAATGTGCGGCCTCGCCCACTCGTACGCCTCGATCATCAGGTCAATCCGGCGTTCTTCGTCGCTGACGGCACGCCACGGGCCTTGGCCGCGGTGCGTGTCCCAGACGGCGAGCGGTTCCAGGCTCTCCAGGGCGGTCGCGGTCACGGGTCCTCGTCGTCCTTGAACGTCACCGTCGCCTTGTAGCCTGCCCGGTCAGCCAGCAGGGCGATCACGGCGGCGGTCGTGCTGGTGCCCTCGCCCGTCCACGTGATGCCCGCGTCCTCGATCGCGGCGCGGTGCATACCGTCCTCGAAGGTGACGCGGATGTCCGGCATCGACAAGGCG
>DASXIA010000517.1:0-2991 GCA_036488155.1 Streptosporangiaceae bacterium
GGAAACCACCAGGCTCGACGAGGATCTGCTCACCGGGCTGGAGCGTCTTCTGGAAGACGTTGCCGTAGCCGTGCAGGAGCAGCAGGCCCTGCTCGCCCCCGGTCACGAACCTGTCCATGTACATTCCGCTGCCGCCGTGCAGCACGTTGGCCAGTCCCTTGATCCGCACGAACGAGTAGTTCAGCGAGTGCGTGCCGGCCAGGAACGCGTGCTCGCGAACGTCGATCTCGTGTGACGGGTGAATCGGCAGCACGACGACCTCGCCCGTGGCGTCCTTCGACAGCGCGATCCGGCCAGGCCCGTGCGCGATGCTGAGGATGTGGGGCATGCCGCCGAACATGCGCCTGGCGCCACCGCCGGTGTTCATCGCGGACAGCGGGACGCCGGGTTCCTTCCACAGCATGACGTGGTGCTCGAAGAACACCGAGTCGCCCTGGGCCAGGGCCAGCTCGGCGACCGGGACGATCTCGCCCTCGATCTGGCAGGTGGAGTTGGAGAAGCGGAACTCCGTCATGTCCCGGAGACGGGGCGCCTCAGTCCAGCCGGAGTCCGAGACGAGGTTTTTCTTGTCGAGCGGGGCGCCGCAGGTACTGCAGCTAGTCCGCTCCGGCGGATTCTGAGCCTTGCACCACTGACATTCGATCCTGTCCATCCGGGCAGGCCTTTCTGCTCGAGGCGGGGAGTGTTGTCCGGGCGCGGTGGACGCGCACTACCCGGATGTTCCGACACAGCGGCTGATACTGGCTGTGATCGTAGCGGAATGCGAAGATCTGACTGCTAATTATGCGAGCCGGGGCTTATGACGGTCGCGGCGCTGCGGGAGTGCCGCACTCGGCGCAGAACTTTGCCGTCGGAGCCAGGCTGGCGTTGCAGTTCGTGCAGTGCTTTTGCGTCGGGGTGCCGCACTCCGGGCAGAATTTCGACCCCACCGCGACCGGGTTCTGGCAGTTGCCGCACGCCATCATTGCGGGAGCGGCCGCTGGCGCTTGCGGTGCCGGCGGGGGCGCGGCTTGCTGCGCGCCTGCGGCGCCCTGCGCCGCGTAGCCCTCGCCGCCGCCGGCGAAGCCGGGGCCGGGCGGTGGCGGGCTGTACGGAGCCTGCGCGGGCGCCTGCATCATCTGGCCGGCCATGCCCATGCCTGCGCCGAAGAACATCGGCGTGACGGCCGCGCCGCCCTGTGCCATTCCCTCACCAGCACCCTGCAGCGCCTCTGCTTGCGCCGCCTGCAGGAATCCGCCTGCCAGCCGGCTGTAAGCGGTGTCGCCGGCCAGTTTCTTCAGCCGCGCGTTGTCGTCGTCGTCCAGGTTCACGTCGACGTTGCCGAGCCGGGTCAGTGAGATCCCGTAGTCGGCCAGTTCGCGGTTGGCAGCCTCCAGCGACTGCGCCTCGATCTCGGGACTGTGCATCGACAAGCCCAGGATCGGCCAGGCGCCGGACATCAGCTGGGTTGTGACCGTCGTCCGGGTGACCTTCAGCAACTGCTGGGTCACCCAGCCGGTCACGGCCTGGTTGTTGGTCACGTCGACAGTGCCGACCAGGTTCAGGATCAGCTTGGTCGGGTCGCTGACGCGCAGCGCGTACTCGCCGAAGGTGCGCAGTGTCACGATCAGCCCGGTCTGCGGGTCCTGCACCTCGTCTAGACGGCCACCGAACCTGTTGTTCGGGAACTCGCGTGTCCCGACGAAGTAGATCTCGGCCTTGAACGCGTTGCCGCCAGTCGCCCAGTCCACGAACATGCCGAGGAACGGGAGCTCCTTAGCGTCCAGGGTGTGCTGCCCCGGCGTGAGGACGCCCATGATCTGGCCCTGGCTGGTGAAGACGGCGACCGCATCTGGCTCGACGATTGCCCTGGCGAACTTGCGGATGTTCTGATCAGGCCACTTGAAGACTATCTGGCCCTTGGAGCCATCGGGCGCTGCGATGAACTCGCGGCGAGCCTCGTTCAGAAGTCCCATGGGTGTTGCCCCTCCTACCCGCAATGTGACGCTCGCTGCCGCCCTCGTCACGCTTAACGGGATGATACTTCGGGTAGTTGCAAATACCCCCAGAGTTGACAACAGCCGGCCTTGCCCGGCTGGCCCATCTGACCAGGGGAGAAGCTAGTGAGCGAGTCAGCGGCAGAAGTCGAGGTACTGTCCGGTGCAGCGGCAGGAGGACTGCGCTGGGAGATCGTCTGCTCAGGCGATGACGAGCAGCTCTACACGCTGTTGCGGGTCTATTCCGGGAACGAGTGCGTAGTCGCCGGATCTGGTTTCGGGGGCCCGAAGCTTCGGCCGGGGTCGGTCATGTCCGAGTGGCGCGGCCGGACCGACGACCTGCCGTTCTTCGTCATGGCGCGGACGGCGCCCGCGGTCACTCAGGTGGTGGCCACAACCGACCGCAGCGCCGACGTAGTGCTGGAACTGTCCGAGCCTGACGAGCGCTTCGGGCTGCGGTTTGCTGCCGCCGCGCTGCCGCCCGGCCACATGCCAGCGAGCATCAGGGCCGAGCGAGATGGCGCGGTGCTCGAGGAGCGCCCGCAGCGGATGCCGCGGTTCCCCCGACCCACGGGCTCCACGTAATCAACTACACATCGTCCGGCTATACCACGCTTAACCGACGGCATACTGGCGATAACAGGACTTCGAAACAGTCGCTACGGAGGTGACAACGTGGGAATCGGCGGGGCGCTAGCAGAGGCGCGCACTGCGGCCGGGCTGACCATAGCTCAAGTAAGCGAGCGCACCCGCGTCAGGGAAACGATCATCCGCGATATCGAGCGAGATGACTACTCAGCGTGCGGCGGCGATTACTATGCGCGCGGGCATATCCGCGCGATCGCGCGGGTGGTCGGCGCGGATCCGGTGCCGCTGATAAAGGAGTACGACGCGCTTCATATGCCGCCGCCCGAGCCCGAAGAGCCGGCGGATAGCGACGAAGGCCTTGGCTGGCGGTTTCCTGGCTGGCAGCGCATCGTCGACAGTGTTGCTGGCACGACTGGTGCTAATACCA
>DASXIA010000083.1:0-3026 GCA_036488155.1 Streptosporangiaceae bacterium
TGTTGCCCAAGCGCGCCCTACTGCGAGTGACATGCCCAGCGCTAGATTCCGATCGCGAACGAGAGACGAGATGGCCGAACCTTGGGACTCACAGATGCAGGCGCTTGGCGCCTTCATCCGGGACAAGCGCAAGATGGCCAACTTGTCGCTGCGACAGCTTGCCGAGCGAACAAAGCTCTCCAACCCCTACCTCAGCCAGATCGAGCGCGGCCTCCACCAGCCCTCGGTCCGGGTGATCAGGCTCATCTCTGACGCCCTGAATGTGTCCGCAGAGACGCTGCTAGCCCAGGCGGGCTTGCTGCACAGGGACACCAGCGTCGACGGAGTCGCGCACATCGCGCCTCCCGACATCGAGACGGCGATCAAGGCCGAGCAGCGGCTCAGCGATGACCAGAAAACCGCACTCATCGCGGTGGTCCGGAGCATGTTGCCTGCTGAGTAGCGCCAACGGCGGACGGCAGCGGCTTTGGTGTGAAGATCCTGGAAGGCGCGCCAACCACTCGGCAGGCCCATTACGATCTGACAGCGTGACGGACCCGAGCCAGCCAGCAGAGCCGCAGCCAGGAGACGCGCTGCCCGAGCAAGGCGGCGAACTGCCACGGCGCAAGCCAGGCGGCGGGTCACAGCCCCAGCCTGGGGGGTCATTCTTCGAGCGCGCAGAGCCGCTGCCGCCGTCGACGCCGCAGCCATCGCTGTCGAACGGCCTGCCGCAGCGGCGATCCGTCTGGGAGCCCCTGCCGGCTGATAGTGACCGGCAGCAGCCTGAGTCAGTCTTTCAGGAGCCGGACGCCGACTCGCTCCCCCGGCGTGATGACCTGCCGCAGCGTGGCCAGGCGCTGCCGCAGCGCAACGGCGGTGACCTCCCCCGGCGCGACACCGGTGACTTCCCCTCGCGTGACCCCGGCACGCTCCCCCAGCGCAACGGCAGTGACCTCCCCCAGCGCGCCCCGGCCGGAGACAGCGTCGGAGCCCTGCCGCGACGGACCACCAGGACCCGCCCAGCCGGCCGGCACCGCAGTCCGCACCGGCTGTCGGTCGCTTCGGATGCGCCGGCGCTGGTGATCGCCGTTCCCGGACACGCACAGGCCGACTCCGAAGAGATCGGCCCCAGGGTCGCGGCAACCGCCGCGCTCTCCTGCCCCGGAGTCGATATCCGCGTCGGCTATCTCGACGGGGACGAACTGCCGTTGTCGGAGTGCCTGCTTCCAGACGGGCCGCAGGCCGAGGACCACGACCAGTTCCCGAGCGTGGTCGTCCCGCTGCTGCTGAGCCCGAACGCAAACATCGACGCCAGGCTGCGGCAACTCACCGCTAGTCCGCCAATACCGGTTGTGCTTGGCGCGCACCTCGGGCCGCATCCGCTGGTAGCCGAGGCTCTCCACGCCCGGCTGGCCGACGCAGGCCTTGCCAGGCAGGCCCGGTCGACCGGGCTGAGCATCTCGGCTGAGAGCCGTGGCATCGTGGTTCTAGCCGACGTCGGCGAGGAGGCCGCGAGCGCTGCCGGAGTCGCCGCAGTTCTGCTGGCTTCGCGGCTCTCGGTGCCGGTCGTGCCTGCGTCCCTTGGCGACCCGGCCAGCATCGTCGACGCCGTGGGCCGGCTCAGCGAGTCTGGCGCTGCCCGGCCCGTTCTGGCGCCGTGCCTGATCGGGCCGGAGACAAACCTCGCCGTGCTCGAAGACCTGAGCGCCGCGCTCGGAGCGCCGTGCGCCCCGACACTAGGCGCCCATCAGGCCATCGGCCAGCTCGTCGCCATCCGCTACGGCGCGGCCCTGGCCAGTCTCAGCCTGACCGGCTGACCCGCGGACGGGATGCCCCGCGGCCGGGCGGCCGCACTGCGCACTGCCAACTGCGCGTTCCCGCCACTTAAAAGGTTCGTTGACACAGCGTCCGCCGTGCGCTGGGCTTAGCTACGCGGACCGCACAGCGGTTCACATTCCGAACCTGAGGCCGAGAAGAGGTCGGGACATGAGTCAGTGGAACGCCATGACCTACGAGGGCAAGGACACGATCCTGCGCGTCGTCCGCCGGGAGGCCGACGACATGTTCGCGCTGGCAGAGGAGCCGGGCGCGTGGGATGCGCCGACGGCTTGCGAGAGCTGGAACGTCAAGGACGTCATCGGGCACATCGTCGACACGACAGAGGGCTATTTCGCGGCGTTCGACACCGCGAGGGCCGGGGCCGAGGCACCGGCGCCGTACGGCCTGGTCGCCATGCACGAGCGGGCCGGACGGACCGCGCAGGCGTTCGGCGGGCAGTCACAGCAGGAGATGCTGTCTCGCGCTCGCGCCGACCTCGACAAGATGATGGGCATCCTCGAACCGCTGACCGCGGATGAGTGGACCGGCATGATTGTGCCGCATGCCTACATGGGCCCGGTACCGGCATTCGTGTACGCGGGCGGCCAGCTGATGGACTACGGCGTGCACACCTGGGACATCAGGCAGGGCAGGGGCCAGGCGCATGCGCTGTCAGCCGACGCCGCGGACCTGCTGGTCCCCTTCATGTTCATCATCTGGCAGTCAACGATCCGCCCGGACGCCGACCTGACCCCGTTCAGCATCGGGATCCGGGTCAGCGGCCGGAACGCAGGCGACACCAGGGTGTCGATCGGCGATGGCGGCATGAGCTACGAGCCGGGCAGCATCGACGATTTGCCGGCCGTGCTGGAATTCGACCCGGGCAGCATGGTGCTCACGGCGTTCGGCCGGATCAACGGCGGCACGGCGAGCGGCGACACGGCCCTGGCCAACCGGTTCCTGAACCTGTTCTTCCGGATCTAGCGCAGCCCTCAGCGGATACGGCGGTGGCCGGGTCGCCAGGCCCGTGCCGCCCGCCGTATCCGGCCTAAAAACACGGCACTTTCCGGGGGGAACGACCACGCGCAGGCCAGTGTCACTCGCCAGGCTGCGGTAAACCGGGCTGCGGTATTTCCGGCTGGGGTACATCCGGCTCGGGGGCGGCCAAGGGCCTTTGCTTGCCGTCCGGGGGCTGCATCCGGAACGCGGGCAGCGGCGACGGGATGAGC
>DASXIA010000196.1:0-10095 GCA_036488155.1 Streptosporangiaceae bacterium
AGGCACAGACATGCAGTTCGCACGACTGAGATCCGGGTTGCTCGCAGCGCTAGCGGTCGAATTCGCCGACGAGCTTTTCGACGGCACAAAGAGCGCGGCACTACCGCTTATCAAGCACGGTCTAACACTCAGCTACTTTCAGGTCGGCGTGCTCTCCGCAGTGCCGCTGGTCGCCGGCAGCCTTCTTGAGTTGCCGGTCGGCGTGATCAGCGGGACAGGCGCGCGCCGCCGGCGGTTCATCCTGGCCGGTGGCCTGATCTTCATCGCCTCAGTGCTCGCCGCCGGACTCGCCCCGGTGTTCGCGGTGATGCTGATCGCGCTGACGATCTTCTTCCCGGCTTCGGGCATGTTCGTCAGCCTCAGCCAGTCGGCGCTCATGGATTCAGCTACCGACCGCCAGGCGCAGCGCATGGCCCGCTGGACACTTGCCGGCTCGGCGGGTGCCGTCGCAGGGCCGCTGGTCGTCGCAGCGGTGCTGGCTGCCGGCGGCAGCTGGCGACTGGCCTTCGTGGCGTGCGCGGCCTGCTCGGTTCTGGCCTGGGTTGCGGTCGCGGCAACCGGCCGTACCGACCGTGCGGGCGGGTCTGTGACGGCTGGCTCTGACCCCAATGCCGCTCCCGCTCCCGACCGTACCGGCGACGGCGCTCCAGCCGATGACGACTCCCGCTGGCCCGGCTGGCGGCTCGCCATCGGCATCATCCGCCGCTCCGGCGCGTTGCGCTGGCTCCTGCTGCTCGAGGTGTCAGACCTGCTGCTGGATGTATTCACCACGTTCCTGGCTCTGTACCTGGTTGAAGCCGCGCACGCCGGTCCGTTCGGTGCGGCCCTCGGCGTTGGCGTCCGTCTCGGCGCTGGCCTGGTCGGGGACGTTATCCTGATCCAGTTGCTGGAGCGGCTCGACAGCCGGCGGGTGCTGCGGGCCAGCGTGTGGCTAACGGTGGGGCTACTCCCCGCGTTCCTGCTGATCCCAGGGCTCGGCGCCAAGCTGATGCTGCTCGCGGCGCTGACCGTGGCGACCGCACCGTGGTATCCGGTGCTCGAGGCCGAGTTGTTCGGCAGCTTGCCAGGCCGGAGCGGATTCGCGGTGTCGCTGTCCAGTGCCGCCGGGCTGGCGGGCGGGCTCGGTCCGCTGGCCGTGGGCCTGCTCGCCCAGCGGTTCGGCCTGAGCTGGGCGATGGCCGCGCTCTGCGTGGCGCCCGTGATCATGCTCATGCTCGTTCTCCCCGCTGGCGGCGGCCGGGGCTCGACTAGACTCGGCTGCCGTGACTAGCTCGGTTTCTGGGGTCAGAGTGCGCTTCGCGCCGTCGCCCACTGGCATGTTCCACGTGGGTGGCGCCCGGTCTGTCCTGTTTAACTGGGCCTTCGCGCTCCATAACGGTGGCACGCTGGTGCTCCGGATCGAGGACACCGACGCCGCGCGAAACCGGCCGGAGTGGATCGAAGGCATCATCAGCGCCCTGGCCTGGCTGGGCATCGACGAGAGCCAGTACGAGGGTCCGGTCCTCCAGTCCGACAACTTGGGCAAGCACACCGAGGCCGCGCAGCGGCTATATGCCCAGGGTCGCGCTTATTACTGCGATTGCACCCGCGCTGATGTCATTGCCAGGACCGGCGACGAGCACCGTGGTTACGACGGCTTCTGCCGGGATCGGGGCCTGGAGCCTGGTGCGGGCCGGGCGCTCCGGTTCCGCACGCCAGACGAGGGCGCGACAGTGATCGATGACCTAGTCCGCGGCAAAACGGTGTTCGAGAACTCGGCCATTGAAGACTTCGTCCTAGCCCGGGGCGATGGCTCGATCTTGTTCCTGCTGGCCAATGTCGTCGACGACATGGACGAGGGCATCACGCATGTGCTCCGCAGCGAGGAGCACCTGTCGAATACGCCGAAGCAGCAACTGCTGTGGGAGGCGCTGGGCCATCAGCCGCCGGCCTGGGGGCACCTGTCGATCCTCGTGAACGAAAAGCGGCAGAAGATATCCAAGCGTCGGGACAGGGTCGCGCTGGAGAGCTTCCGGGACGAGGGATACCTCCCCACGGCTATGCGCAACTACCTGATGCTGCTTGGCTGGGCGCCCAGGGGTGATCGGGAGATCGTCCCGTGGAACGAGATGGTGGCTGAGTTCCGGCTCGAGGACGTCAATCCTTCCCCGGCGTTCTTCGACGTGAAGAAACTGCGCGCGTTCAACGGCGAGTACATCCGCGCGCTGACGCCGGCCGAGTTCATCGCCGCATGCCAGCCGTGGCTGGCGCCAGGGGCCGCGCCATGGCCGGCCGAGCGGTTCGACCCGGCTGTGTTCGCCGAGCTCGCGCCGCTGGCCCAGACCAGGGTGGCGGTACTGCCTGAAGTCGTCGCGATGGTGGATTTCGCCTTCCTGCCCGATCCCGTCTATGACGAGGCGGCCTGGGCTAAGGCCATGCGGGAGCCCGCCGCGGAGTTGCTGGGCGAGGTAGCGGCAGCGTACGAGAACGTGCCGTGGCTGAAGGACGCGCTCCGGGAACGACTTGAGGCTGTCGGTGCGACGTATGGGCTATCGCTCGGCAAGGCGCAGGCTCCGGTGCGGGTGGCTGTGACCGGGCGGACAGTCGGGCTGCCGCTGTTCGAGTCGCTGGAAGTGCTGGGCCGGACGGAAACGCTGCGGCGCATCGAAGCCGCGCGCGAGCGAGTGACCGGGCTGGCCTAAGCCGGCGTGCGAGCTGGCCGTCAGGCGATACGGCCCGACTGGCTGCTGGCCGCTGTCGGCCTGGCCGGGCTGGTGGCGGCCGTTGCCGCCAGACCATCTGACGCGGGAGCGGCCGCGGCGCAGGACTGGTCACCGTTCGTGCTGGTCGCCGGGCTGCTCCTGATCGGGCTGGTGGCCGATGACGACGGCCTCTTCGCCGCCGCCGGATCGCGCCTGGCGACGGCCACTCGCAGCGGCTCGCTGCTGTTCGCGGGATCTGTTCTGCTGGTCAGCGTCGTGACCGCCACGCTGAACCTGGACACGTCAGTCGCGTTCCTGACACCCGTCCTCGTCCACACCGCGCGCAGCCGGGGGGAGGGCGAGCCGGCCTTCCTCTACGGCTGCCTGCTGCTGTCCAACGCCGCGTCGCTGCTGCTGCCAGGGTCCAACCTGACCAACCTGATCGTGCTCGGCCATCTGCACCTGACGGGCGGGCAGTTCGCGGCGCGGATGTGGCTGCCGTGGCTAGGCGCCGTGGTCGTTACCGCTGCTGTTGTCGCCATCGGCGAGCGGCGCTCGCTCGGCCCGGCAACAACAGAGCCTGGCCAGGTATCCCAGCCGGTGCTAGGGATCGGCCTGGCGGCGATCGTCGCGGCGACCGTTCTCGTTATCGTCATCCGGGCGTCTGCACTTCCCATCTTCGCCATCGGCGTGCTCGCCGCTGGTATCCGGTTGATGCGCGGCGGCCCGGTAACCATCGGCCGGATCTGGCAGGTACTCGGGGTGCCAGTGCTGGCCGGGCTGTTCGGTGCTGCGGTGGCGCTTGGCACGCTCGGGCGAGCCTGGTCCGGTCCGGCCGTCCTGCTCTCGCACCTGTCCGGGTGGGCGACGGCCGCGTTCGCTGCGATCGCGACAGCCGTGGTGAACAACCTGCCGGCCGCAAGCATGCTCGCGGCCCGGACCCCCGCTCATCCGCTGGAGCTTTTGATTGGCCTGAACCTGGGGCCGAACTTGTGCGTGACCGGATCGCTGGCGTGGCTGCTGTGGATCCGGTCAGCCCGGGACGCAGGCGCTCGCCCGTCACTGGCCCGCGCGAGCCGGCTCGGGATCCTCGCCGTACCACTGTCAATCGCCGTAGCGGTCGCCGCGCTCGCTGTCACTGGCGGCGCCTGACGACGGCCGAGGGTCGTTGTACGCTGCGCGCGTGTCGGAGCCCGGCTGGACCCACATGCCTGCCGCACCAGAGCGATTCTCGCGTCATGCAACGGTTGGCGGCCGACCCAGGGTCTTAGCAGGCGAAGGGGGTGGCCATGGATGCCACGGCTGACGCGGAGTTCAGCGACTTCATGCACGGCCGCTGGTCCCAGCTCGTGCGGCTCGGCTATGGCCTGACCGGCGACCTGCAACTAGCCGAGGACCTCGCGCAGACGGCCTTCGCCAAGGCCTACGCTTCGTGGGCCAGGGTCCGGCGGGCCGACAACCCGGATGCTTATCTCCGGCGAATCGTGGTGAACGCGAACCGGAATCGCTTCAGGAAGGTCCGCGTCGGCGAGGTTCTGACCGAGGCTGTGCCGGACCTCGTCTCGGCCACCGACGGGGCAGATCAGCGACACACCAGGGATGCGCTGGTCGGCGCTCTTATGGAGCTGCCCTACGGTCAGCGCGCCGCAGTGGTGCTCCGGTACTGGCTCGACCTGACCGAGACCGAGAGCGCGCTAGTGCTCGGCTGCTCGGTCGGCAACGTGAAGAGTCAGGCCTCCCGTGGCCTGACAAAACTGCGAACCAGCCCGGTGCTGCTGGAAGGGGGATCGGTATGAGCGTCCAGGACGAGCACGAACTCCGAGCCCGGCTGAGCGCCTTGCTTGACGGCATCGAGCCGAGGCCAGCGCCGGTGACGCGGGTGGTGCGGCGGGGCAGGGGGATTCGGATGCGCAGGTGGATCTCGGTTGCTGCAGGTCTCGCGGTCATTGTCGCCGGAGCTGCTCTAATTCCTGGCTTCCTGCAGACCCACCGGGTAGCCCCGATGGCGAAGCTGCACTACAAGGTGACTGTGACAACCCTAGGCCCGAATGCGAAAGGTGGCGTCATTGGCGCCGGGACGATTGGCACGAAGCGTTGGCGAGTCGTGGTTAACCGGTCGCAAGGCGGCACATGTACGCCGCAGCTGCATGTGCTGACCTGCGGGTTCGCTTACAACAGCAGCAATGTCGGCCCGCGACAAGTGAGCCTGAATGCTCTCGGCGCCGGGGCCACGCAATACGAACTCGGTCTCGTAGGCACCGACGTGACCCGCGTTGCCATCCAGCTCAGCAACGGCACCGTGCTGAGACTGCAGCCGGTACTGGCAGGCGGGAAGCGCTGGGTAGCCGTGGCTGCGCCGCTGCGCGCGATCACCCGGGCGGTGAGTTATGTCGGTGAGTCCGAGTATCAGTTCGCGATTCCCTTCGACACCAACGGCGCGGCCGAGTTCATTACCTGGCTACGTCCGGGTCAGACCGGCTTGCCAGCGGCGACCAAGTCTGTCGGCAGCGGCGAGGTGGACGGTATTTACTGGCACGCCGCTGTGCATAGCGGTCCGTGGGGCTACTGCGCACTGTTTGCGAACGGCTCCGGCTGCTTCCCGGTCACCAGCGCATCACAGTTGCTATCGGGCCGGAGTGTTGCTTCGCTGACGTGTGGTCCGCTCTACACCAGCAGCGGCAAGCCGACCAAAGCGTCGTCCGGCGTGGCGATCGTGCCGCCCGGCGTCAAGGACGTCGTACTCCAGTTTGCCGACGGCGGCCAGTTGCGGATCGCAACAGTCGCGATCGGCGGGATCAGATCGCTGGGCTACGCGATCCCGGACCAGCGGAAGGTCGTCCGAATACTCGAATACGGTGTCAGCGGCCAACTGCTGCATTCCGCCTCGGCGGCCGGCTGGGGGTGCTGACCACACGGCCGTGTGCTTGGCTAGGCCAGTGACTCAACTCCCCTTTTGTGACCGCGTGCGCGCGGGCGAGACCGTGTTCGGCGGGTGGGCGGTGGCGCCTACGTCTGTCAGTGCCGGAATATTTGCCCGCGGCCTCGACTACGTCGTTATTGACCTGCAGCACGGCACCGCGACCGAGCACGACCTGCCAGCCCTGACCACCGCGATCCGGCAGGCCGGCGCGACGCCGCTCGGCCGCGTCAGGCATGCGCACCCGGCGGATATCGGCAGGGCGCTGGACCTGGGCTGCGAAGGCGTGATCGTGCCCAACGTGGAGTCGGCCGAGCAGGCCGCTGCAGTGGCGGGCGCGTGCCGTTTCCCGCCTGACGGCTATCGTTCCGGCGGCGGTGTCCTCGCCAGCCAGTCGCTTCCGCTGTGCATCGTGATGGTCGAGTCGCGGCAAGCGATGGCCGAGCTTCCGGCCACGCTTCGGCTACCCGGCGTGGACGGGATCTACGTCGGCCCGCGCGATCTCTCCTATTCGCTGGGCTGCCCGCTCGACCCGCTCGACCCGGTATTCCGCCCGGCGCTTGAGAAGATCTGGGCGGACTGCGCGGCGGCAGGCAAGCCGGCCGGAGTGCACGCCACCGATGGCGCGACCGGGCGCCTGTTCCGGGAGAACGGCTGCCGCATCGTCACGGTTATCTCCGACGCCCTGGCCATATCGAGAGCCGTAGCCTCCGAACTGGCTGCTGCGCGCGCGTAAATCGGCGCACCGACCCAAGCGTCCTGCATTCTTCATGCGGTCGACCACGAACCGGGGCATAACAGGCGTCAGCGCCGCCGTATCGCATGAAATGTGGTGACGGGCGCATGAAACGTGGAGGCGGGTGCATGAAGTGTGGTGACGGGCGCATGAAGAGTGCCGTGCAGCATGACATGTGGCGGCGGTCGCATCACTAAGAGTGCATGGGGCCGTCACGGCTCTATGCTGCCGATAGAGCGTTGCGGCGCTCCGGCTAGACGAGCCGGGCGGGCGCCCGGCCAGCCCGCGGAGGCGGCACATGGGACTTATGGACAGGGTCCGGGCGCAAGCGACCCAGATCGCACAGCAAGCTCAGGAGGCAGCGCAGGAGGGCAAGGCCAGGCTTGATCAGGCTCAGGCCTCCCGGCGCGGCGACATGTTGCTGCGGCAACTGGGCGCGCTTGTGTTCGCCGAGCGCACTGGACGCGGTACGGCCGACAGTCAGGCCCGGATCGACCAGCTGATCAGCGACATCTCAGCGTACGAGAGCGAGAATGACCTGAACCTGGCAAATCCGCCGCAGCCGGGTTTGGGCCAGTCCTTGTTCGGTCAGTCTGTGTTCGGCCAGTCCTCGTCCGGCCAGCCGCCGTCCGGCCAGCCGCCGTCCGGCCAGCCGCCATCCGGCGAGGGGGCCGGAGAGCAGCCTGACTCAGGCCAGTCCGCTTCCGCGCCGCCGGCGCCCGGCCAGCAGGCCGGGTCCCCTGCGAGCGCGCCCGCTGACCCGGGACCGACCGCTCCGCCGCCCGGCGGCGCAGGCGCAATGCCGCCGGTAGATACGACAACCAGCTTCTTCCCCACGCCGGACGATGAGGCTCCCGGCGCCGCGCCGCAAGCTGACCCGCGTTCGTGAGTGCGGACTTGGTGGGGCTGGGGTACCAGTAGCCAGGCACCCACCTGGGCGGGCCTGGTGCCTGGCGCAGGCTCAGCCCACCGATTCCGGCGGATCGGGGTCGCGCGGTAGCCCGAGTATCCGCTCGCCGATGATGTTGAGCTGAACGTCAGTAGTGCCGCCGCCGATCGTGAGCGCACGCGTGATGAGTACCTGGCGAGCCCAGTGCGCTCCATCGGGCACGCCGTCAGCCGTCAGCGGCGCGCCGCCGTGGCGGCTGCCCAGTGCCCCTGCCGCGCCCGACATCTCCCAGCACAATTCCGCGACTTGCTGCGCGTGCCGCATGCTCAGCAGCTTGCGGACGCTGCCAGTAGCTCCTGGCTCTGTCCCGGAGAGCTGCTTCAGCGTGGCGCGGAGGCCGAGCAGCTCGATGGCCTGGCCAGCCGCCGTGAGCTCGCCCACCTCGGCCAGCCGCTCGGCCCCCGCCGCAGCTCGCGCCACTTGCAGCAACTCGGGCACGCCGCAACCGAACGTCCACGACCGCGACAGTGACACCCGCTCGTTGGCCAGGGTGGTACGGGCGATCCGCCAGCCCTTGTTCACCTCGCCGACCAGGCAGTCGTCGGGTACGAACACCCCGTCCAGGAAGACCTGGTTGAAGAACGAGTCGCCGCCGATCTCTCGCAGCGGCCTGACCTCAACTCCCGGTGAGTGCATGTCCACCAGGAAGTAGCTAATGCCGTCGTGACGCGGCTGCGCCGGGTCAGTGCGCGCGATGCAGATGGCCCAGGCCGCCTGCCTGGCCAGTGACGTCCAGATCTTCTGCCCGGTGATCTTCCAGCCACCGTCAACCCGCTCGGCTCTGGTGGTCAGCCCGGCGAGGTCGGAGCCGGCACCGGGTTCGCTGAACAGCTGGCACCACAGGTAGTCCGCGCGCAGGGTGGCCGGCAAGAACCGCTGCTGCTGCTCCTGCGTGCCGTACTGAATCAGCGCGGGTACCACCCAGGCACCAATCGCCAGGCCGGGAACGTGGATGTTCGCAGTCCGCAGTTCTTCGTCAATGATCAGTTGCTCGAGTGCGCCTGCCCCGCGGCCCCATGGCTTCGGCATGTGCGGCATGACCCAGCCGCCGGCGCCGAGCGCAGCGTTTCGTTCGGCGCCGGTCAGGTTGGCAATCTCGGCTAGCTCAGACCTGATTGACGCCCGCAGGCCACCGTCCCCGCCCGGCAGCTGGAGCCGCACCGGGCGGCGCTGACCGTCGAGCGCGAGCGTCGCTATCCGCTGTCGCCAGCCCTCCCCGGCCGGACAGGCAGCACCGACCAGCGCGCGCAGCGTCATTGCCCGCCGGTAGTACAGATGCGCGTCATGTTCCCAGGTGTAGCCGATGCCGCCGAGCACCTGGATGCACTCGTGCACGCAGGACACTGCGGCGTCAGCCGCCAGCGAGGCAGCGGCCGCCACCGCTACGTCGTGCCCGGTGTTTACCTGCCCGGTGCTCTCGTGCCCAGCTTTCTCGGCGCCTGTATCCGCCGCCTCGTCCATCGCCCGAGCCGCGTCCCAGACGACGGCTGCAGCTTGCTCGGCCGCGACCAGCATCCGGGCGCACCGGTGCTTGACCGCCTGGAACTGGCCGATCGGGCGGCCGAACTGGTGCCGAAGCTTCGCATAGTCCGCCGCAGTGCTGACGGCCCAGCTCGCGATTCCGATGGCCTCCGCGCAGAAGATGACTGCGGCCAGGTTCGCCACGGCACCTGGCGCCAGCGTTAGCTGACGGTCTGCGGGGACGGCGACGCTGCCGGCGGTCACCCGGCCGAGCCGGCGCGTCAGATCGAGGCCGGTGGCGGCGGTGATGTCCAGCTCGTCAGCGTCCACGGCGACCCAGACGGTGTGGCCCTTGTCAGTGCCGGCTTCGACTGGGCGAGCTTCGATTGGGCCAGCTTCGATCGGGCCAGCCTCCAGCTGGGCCGACAAGATCACCAGGTCCGCGCCTGGCGCGCCGAGAACGCAGTCCGCGCTGCCGGTGATGACCAGGTCCCCGCCTGGTCTGCCGGTCGCCTGAATGTCGGCAGTGAGCGCCACGGCCCCGTTCCCGGCCCCTTGTGCCAGAGACGAGAGCACCTTCCCGGACCGGCCAGCTGACGCCAGTACCGCCGCCGCCAGCGCGGTCGGCACGAAGTCACCAGGGACCAGCGCGTGGCCGAGTTCCTCGGCCGCGATGGCGAGCTCGGTCAGCCCTGCGCCCTGGCCTCCATCGGCCTCAGGCAGATGCAGGCCGAGCACGCCGAGTTCGGCAAGTCCGGGCCGGATCGTGTCCCGGTAGAAAGCGGCGCCGCTGTCATCGCCATCGGCTGCTGCCCGGACCGCTGACGACGGGCAGGTGCGAGCCGCCCAGGAGCGGACGGAGTCGGCCAGCTGAGCATGGTCATCACTGAGGGCAAGTGCCATCGATCTACCTCGTCCGTTACGGTCGGCTGGTATCGCCCGCATTCTAGAATGCCATTCGGTTCCGGGCCAGGGCTGCGCTGCGCCAGGGGCGGTCGGTCTGAGCGTACGCCGTAGCGGCTGTTCTGTAGCGACGTGCAATACAGCGTGTTGCGCTATAGCGGCGGGCGATATAGAGTGCTGCCGACGGATAGCGCTCACGCGCCGCGCCGCGGCAGCCATCAGGGAGAGCGACATGACGAGCCGGCTAGACCGGTGGGCCGATCCGCCTCTGCTCGTGCTGGCCAGCCTGGCCGACGAGCCAAAGCACGGCTATGCGATCACCCAGGACGTCGCCGAGACCATGGGCGTGACGCTCGGCGCCGGGACGCTGTACGCGGTGATCTCGCGACTGGAGGCGCAGGGCCTGATCGAGCCTCTGGACGCCGTGGACCGCCGGCGGCCGTACCGG
>DASXIA010000202.1:0-20347 GCA_036488155.1 Streptosporangiaceae bacterium
GACGAGCTGGGGAGCTGCCGACGATGCCGGCGACGTCGAGGTGAGCTGTTGATACGTGCTAGGGACTGAGACCGGCGTCCAGGTCCTGCTGCCGGCAACCGAGGTCCACAGCGAATAGGTCGTGCAGTTCGCGGCGTAGTCGACGCCGGTTCCCGTGCATGCGCCGAATACGGCGAACGCACGCCTGGCCACCGCCTCGACGTCGATGACGTGCTGGCCATGGGTGTCTTCCGGCTTCCACGGCCAGCCGCCGTGACTGGTCTCGTACAGCCCCGGGCCGTAAGCCCAGCCATCCGCGAGGGTGGCGAAGCGAAGCTGGCTGACGCCGGCACTGCTAGTTGGGCCGGGCGCGACCGGCGCGCTGACGCCGAACCAGCTCCGCCCGTAGTCAGAGGTGCCCGCCAGCGAAGTGCAGACCGAGGTCGCGCAGTGGCCTGGGGTGCCAGCCTGGCCGATGACCGCGCCTTTCACCGATCTGCCGCCCGCTCCGACGAACGTGACGGAAGTCGGCTCGAAGCGGTCCGGCGGCCGGGTCCACGAGTTGGTGAGAGTGGTGCGCTGCTTGATCTGCGTTGCTTTTCCTGCCACCGACGGGGGAGTGTGGCTGTTCTGGCTGGGGCTCGCCTGTACCGCAGGTGAGCTGGGCTCGATAGCGACCGGCGGGGGAGTGACCTGGGCCCTGTGGTGACCGGTCGCGATGATCTGGGGCGTCACCACGGCACCGGCAAACACGACGGCGCAGCCAGCCGCGGCGATGGTCGCCTGACGGGTCTTGCGCTGCCTCGCCCGGCGCCTGATGCGGTCAAGCGAGCCAGACGGCGGATAGAGCGGCGTCACGCCGTGCTCCAGCCAGTTGTCGATCTCGTCGCGGGGGCTAGTCACTTGCTTCTCCGATGGCTGCCTTCAGCCGGGCCCTGGCATTGAAGAGGTCGGCCTTGATCGTGCCCTCCGGGCGGCCCAGCATGGCCGCGACTTCCTTCAGCCCGAAGCCCCCGTAGTAGTGCAGCAGGAACGGGCTGCGCAGCCGCTCGGGCAGTGCCTGTATCAGGGCCCGTACGTCAACATCCTGAGCCGGGTGATAGGCCGGGTCAGCCGGGCCGGCCGCGGTCATGACCCTGATGGCGTTCCGCTCACGGCCCGTCTTGCGCCAGTGATCCCTGACCAGGTTGGTGGCGATCATGTACACGTAGCTTTGCGGGTTATCCAGCCCGGACCAGCGCGACAGCAGCCGGGTAAAGGCCTCGGACGCGATCTCGTGCGCGGTCTCGTCGTCGTCAACCAGCCTGCGGACCCAGCCGGCCAGGCGCGGATAGCAGGCATTGAAAAACTCCTCGACTGCCCGCTGGTCCGACGTGCGGAGCCTCGCCACCGCGCTCCTCTGCTTAGCCGGGCTCCGGTCCTTGTCTGTCCGCGCTAGCCCCGCCGGCCACGTTAGCTGAAAAGATGGTGAATCTTCCACGGAAGCAGCGCTTGGACGGAGCACAGCACAACTTGTACCAGTTACTCCGTCATACATAGCTCTACCACATTTCTGCCGTTTACCAGACTGCGCGTTCCCGGCATGCAGCGCGGGCCGGTGCATTACCTAAGACGACGAACTCGCCGGACGGTTGCGGTCGGCCGTGGATAGCAGGAGGTCCAACCATTTTCCCGGCGGCCCCCGCTAGGTACACTCGAAGCTAGATAGTTGGACGTCCAACTAATTCCGGCGTTGTGGGGTGCTCGATGGGCGAGGAACAGGGCGCAGCCGGCGGGCAGCGCGCAGCGGGCCAGGGCGGCGAAGCCTCCGGCCGGGAGCGCTGGCAGCGACGGTATGACGCCTCGCGCAAGCGGGACGCCGATTTCACCACGCTGTCCGGGCTAGAGGTGGATCCGGTCTACGGTCCGCCACCCGGCTCGGTGGTGCCAGACTTCGAGCGCATCGGCTGGCCAGGGGAGTTCCCGTTCACCCGCGGGCTGTATCCGGCCGGGTACCGCGGCCGGACGTGGACCATCAGGCAGTTCTCCGGATTCGGGAACGCGGCCCAGACGAACGAGCGGTACAAGATGCTGCTGCAGGCCGGCGGGGGCGGGCTGTCGGTGGCGTTCGATATGCCGACGCTGATGGGTCGCGATTCCGACGACCCGCGCTCGGCGGGCGAGGTCGGGCACTGCGGTGTCGCTATCGACTCCGCGGCTGACATGGATGCGCTGTTCGCCGGGATTCCGCTTGCCGACATCACCACGTCCATGACGATCAGCGGGCCAGCGGTGCCGGTCTTCTGCATGTACCTGGCGGCCGCGCAGCGGCAGGGCGCCGACATCGGCAAGCTGGACGGCACGCTGCAGACCGACATTTTCAAGGAATACATCGCGCAGAAAGAGTGGCTCTTTCCGCCGCAGCCGCACCTCCGGCTCATCGGCGACCTGATGGAGTACTGTGCAGCGCATATCCCTGACTACAAGCCGCTGTCGGTGTCGGGCTACCACATCAGGGAGGCAGGCTCCACAGCTGCGCAGGAACTGGCATTCACCCTCGCCGACGGATTCGGGTACGTCGAGCTCGGGCTGTCCCGCGGGCTCGACATCGAGACGTTCGCGCCAGGCCTGTCGTTCTTCTTCGACGCGCACATCGACTTCTTCGAGGAGATCGCCAAGTTCCGCGCGGCGCGCCGGATCTGGGCGCGCTGGCTCAGGGATGTCTACGGCGCCAAGACCGAGCGCGCGCAATGGCTGCGCTTCCACACCCAGACCGCGGGCGTGTCGCTGACCGCGCAGCAGCCGGACAACAACGTGGTCCGCACCGCCATCGAGGCGCTGGCCGCGGTACTGGGCGGCACGAACTCGCTGCACACGAACGCGCTCGATGAGGTGCTCGCGCTGCCGAGCGCCAAGGCCGCCGAAATCGCGCTGCGCACCCAGCAGGTGATCATGGAGGAGACGGGCGTCGTCAATGTCGCCGACCCGCTGGGCGGCTCCTGGTACCTAGAAGCGCTGACTGACAAGCTCGAGGCCGAAGCTGAGGAGATCTTCGCCCGCATCAGGGCGATGAGCCCCGACCAGACGATGACCGGCGGCATCCTCCGCGGCATCGAGGACGGCTGGTTCATGGCGGAGATAGCCGAGGCCGCCTTCAGCTACCAGCAGAAGCTGGAGAAAGGCGACAAGCGGGTGGTGGGCGTCAACTGTCTGACCGACACCGTGGAGAAGCCGATCGAAATCCTGCGGGTGAGCCACGAGGTGGAGCTCGAGCAGGCGCGGGAGCTGGGGGGCCGGCGGCAGCGCCGGGATCAGGCGGCTGTAGACGCTGCACTTGCCAGCATGCTTGATGCCGCCAGGTCGGGTGCCAATATGATCCCCCCGATGATCGCCGCAGCGAGCGCGGAGGCGACGCTCGGCGAGATTTGCGGGGCACTGCGGGAAGAGTGGGGCAGCTACTTCGAGGCGCCGGCCTTCTGACAGCCGGCGCCGGACGAGCGGGTGCTCGCCGAGGCTCCGCCGCGATTGCCCGCCGAACGCTCCGGCTAATGTGCGCCGTGGGGCAACTCGCGGCGCAGTTGCTGGCTCTGATACGGCAGGATGGTGTCATGAACCAGCCGCGGGACTTTTCTCTCCATGGCGCCGTCGACTTGGGCGCACGCCAGGCCGCCGTGCAGCGCAGGCAGCGCGCTGCGGAGCAAGGCGATGCCGGCGGTGGCCAGCCGGGCGGGCAGTCCGGGTTTGTCATCGACGTCACCGACGAGACGTTCAACACCGACGTGGTTGCCCGCTCCCAGACGGTGCCGGTCGTGCTCGACCTGTGGGCTGACTGGTGCGGGCCGTGTAAGCAACTCGGACCGATCCTGGAGAAGCTCGCCGCCGAGGCCAACGGCGCCTTCGTGCTGGCCAGAGTAGACGTTGACGCCAACCCCCAGCTCAGCGCAGCCCTGCAGGTGCAGAGCATCCCGATGGTGGTGGCGGTTGTCGGCGGCCAGGTAGCCGACGGATTCCTCGGCGCGATGCCGGAGCCGCAGGTCAGGCAGTGGCTTGGCCAGGTAATGCAGGTTGCCGAGCGACTAGGGTTGCGGCCCGGAGCCGGCGCAGGGGTTGCCGCCGGCGGCCCGGGCGATAATCAGGCCGGGGACCAGCAGCCCGGCTTTGCTGACGCGCTCGGTGAGCCCGGCAACGACATTTACGCCGAGGCGCAGCAGGCGATGGAACGCGGCGACCTGAACGCCGCAGAGGCGGCGTTCGAGAAGGCGCTTGCAGCTGACCCCGGCGACCCGGTGGCGACCATGGGTCTCGGTCAGATCGGCCTGATCCGCCGGGTGGAGGGCTACGACCAGGCCGCAGCCAGGCGGGACGCTGCCAGCCAACCGGATGACGTGGACGCGCAAGCCAGGGTCGCCGACATCGAGATGGCGATGGGCCGGATCGAGGACAGCTTTGACCGGATGCTTGCCACCATCAAGCGCACCTCAGGTGAGGACCGCGACAAAGCGCGCAAGCACCTGGTCAGCCTCTTCGAGATTTTCCCGCCCAGGGATCCGAGAGTCAGCAAGGCCCGAGCCAGGCTGTCCAGCCTGCTGTTCTAGCCATCGGCCGCTGCGCGCCGCCATTGGCAGGGTGCTGCCGTGCGCGGCGTCAGCCTGATCCCGCGAGCTGTTCGAGCGCCGGCAGCGCCGCCTCGAGTGCAGCCATCTGGTCTGGCGTCAGCGTCATGAGGATGTCGGTCAGCATGCTCGTCGCTTCGGCACGGATGCGCGCCAGCGCGTCGTTGCCGCTGTCGGTGAGCGTGACGAGGTAAGCGCGGGCGTCCTCGGGCGCGGGCTTGCGCACCAGGTAACCCCGGTCTTCCAGCACGTTCACCAGCCGGGTCAGCGTCGACGGAGCAATACGCTCGGCCGCGGCCAGGTCGCCGAGCCGGACCGGGCCAGTTTTGCCGACACACGACAGAGTCGACAGCTGACTCGGCGTCAGGCCAGCCAGGTCGTGCTTGCGGAGCCGGCGGGACAGCCGCAGGACGGCGACCCGCAAGCGGGCGGCATCGATGGCACGCTGGCCCGCTTCGGTCGGCGGGGCGGAGCGGCCCGGGTCAGCCGCCGACCCAGTGTTAGCCGGAGCCGTATCGGCTAGCGCGGTACCGGCAAGCACGGGGCTGCTACTCAATCCAGAGGCCACCCTTGCAGCGTACGTCCGTACCCGGCTGCCGTCGTCCATCTACGGCCGCTTTGCCGCAACAATCGGGCGCCGCAGTGGAGACCTTCAGGTAGCTGGAGCATTATGAGGCTATGGAGGAGCAGTCCCTCAACGGTCGTTTGCTGGCGGCGACTCCGCGGCTGGGCGATCCTAACTTCCGCCGGGCAGTTGTCCTGATCGTGGAGGACGACGTCGACGAGGGCACGCTCGGCGTCATCCTGAACCGGCCGACCGAGATCTCGCTCGACCAGGTACTCGAGCCGTGGACAGAGCTGGCATCTGGCCCGCAAGTGGTATTTCGCGGCGGTCCGATCTCGCCGAACAGCGCGCTGGCGCTGGCGCTGGCACACGGTAGCGACGAGCCGGTGGGCTGGCGGTCACTGGACGGTACGCCCATGATGTCCCGGATCGGGCTGATTGATCTCGGCGCTCCACCGGAGCTGCTCGTCGGCGGCATTACCTCGATGCGAGTCTTCGCCGGGTACGCAGGCTGGGGAGTGGGTCAGCTGCGCGCCGAGATTGACGAGGGCGCTTGGTTCGTGCTGCAGGGGGATCCGGCTGACGCGTTCGCCGCCGATCCCGGGCGGCTGTGGCAGACGGTGCTGCGGCGCCAGGGCGGCGACCTGGCGCTGGTGGCGACCTTTCCGGACGACCCGGACCTGAATTAGCCCAGAGCTAGTTGCAGAGTCAGGATTAATCAGCCTTGTCAGTCATCGTCGCGGTGATCGTTCGGCCGTGGCCGGGTAGGCTTTGGTGCCGTGGATACCGAAGTGATGCCTGGAACTGACATACGCGAGGACACAGACGTCCGGCCTGACCTCTCGTTCGGCGACGGCGACCACGAGCGGTTCGCGCATTATGTCGACAAGGACAAGATTGTCGACAGTGCCGTCACCGGAACCCCCGTTGTCGCGCTGTGCGGCAAGGTCTGGGTGCCGAGCCGGGATCCCAAGAAATTTCCCGTCTGCCCGGATTGCCAGCGTATCTACGAGTCGCTGCCTGAGGGCGAGGACTAACTCGCCGTGCCGAGCGGGCTGCCGGACAGCGCGACGCCAGCCGCTCGCAGCGTCTTCAGCGCTTCTGCTGTAGTCGTCGGGTCCACGCCGGCAGTGAGGTCCATACGGACTGTGGTGACGAATCCGGCGGCTGCGGCGTCCGCAGCGGTCGCGCGGACGCAGTAATCGGTAGCGATGCCGGCCACGTCGAGGTTCCGGACGCCGCGGGCGCTCAGCCAGGCAAGCAGCGACTCACCGCTCTCGCCCTGGCCCTCGAAAGCGCTGTAAGCGGCTGCGTGCCGGCCTTTGCGGAAGATCTCATCTACGCGGCTTTCGTCGAAGTCCGGGTGGAACTGGGCACCGGACGTTCCGGCCACACAGTGTGGCGGCCACGTCGTCACGAAGTCAGGCTCGCCGGAGAAATGCGAGCCGGGGTCGATGTGGTAGTCCTGGCTCGCCACGATGTGGTCATAATTTCCACGCCCGCCGCTGGCCAGGTATGCGGTGGTGGCCCGCGCGACGGCCGCGCCACCGGCCACGGCTAGCGAGCCGCCCTCGCAGAAGTCGTTCTGCACGTCGACGATAATCAGTGCGCGCACGGACAGAGCGTAGCGCTAGCTCACGTCGGCGGGCGTACCGGAAGTGATCCGGACAAGTTCGTCGAACGTGGTGGGAAAGACCGTGTGCACGTGCCCGGCCGCCGCCCAGATGACGTCATAGGGTTCCAGGGCAACGTCGACGAGGGTGCGCACCGGCTTCGGATGGCCGACAGGCGCAACGCCGCCGATGCGCTGCCCTGTGCTGGCGTAAACGAAGTCGGGATCGCCTCGCCGGACCTTCGCCACCCCGAGCTCTGCCGCGACCTTCGCCGTGTCGACCCGGTGGGCGCCGCTGGTCAGCACCAGAAGCGGCTCACCGTCGGCGCTGAAGAGCAGGCTGTTGGCGATGGCGCCGACGTCGCAGCCGAGCTGGGCCGCGGCCGTCGCCGCGGTCGGCGCGGGTTCGGCAAGCTCCCGTACCTGGCCCCGGACACCGAGCGCGGCGAGCTCACTGGCAACGTGCTCCGCGGAGGAGTGCATAGGGCGAGTCTGGCAGTCGGCCAGGCTGCCGCCAAACCGAATATTGCGTGAGACCGGTCAGTCGCGGTCGGGCTCGAAGACGGTCGGGATGGCGGGGTAGCCGCGCGATAGCTGCCGCGCATGCGCGGGCAGTTCGCTGACTACGCTGCGGTGCCGTGTCCGCGCGGCGGTGATCGGCTCTCGCGCCACGACCTCGCCGCCCCGGACGAGCATCTGCAACAGCGGTCTGCTGCCGTTCCCGCCCTTGGGTTCATAATCGGTAACCACCTCGGCCGCGGCCGATCCGGTTTGGTCGAGCTGGCGCACCGCCCACTTCCGGCCGCCGCGCGACGGCTTGCCGACAGAGCGCTTGGCCACCGGCCGCAGCGGACTGGGCCCGTCGCCGTCCGAGCGTGCGACCAGCTTGTATACGAACGCGCAAGTGGGAGCGCCCGACCCGGTTACCAGGGAGGTGCCGACACCGTAGCCGTCCACGGGCTCCGCGGCGAGCGCCGCGATGGAGAACTCGTCCAGGTCGCCGGTGAGAATGATCCGGGTCTTGCCAGCACCAAGCGAGTCCAGCTGAGCGCGGGCTTCCCGCGCGACGGCTGCCAGGTCACCGCTGTCGATACGGATCGCGCCCAGCTCCGGGCCGGCCAGCTCGACTGCCGTGGCAATCGCGTCGGCAACGTCATAGGTGTCGACGAGCAGCGTGGTACCAGGCCCGAGCGCGTCAAGTTGCGCGGCGAAGGCCTTCTTCTCGCCGTCGTGCACCAGGGTGAACGCGTGCGCGCTGGTGCCGCTAGTAGGCAGCCCGTACTGATAACCGGCCCGCAGGTTCGAGGTAGTGGCGAAGCCGGCGATGTAGGCGGCCCGCGCGGCAGCAATCGCAGCTCGCTCGTGGGTGCGGCGCGATCCCATCTCCACCAGCGGCCGGCCGTGCGCCGCCTGGACCATCCTGGAGGCGGCCGACGCGATCGCCGAGTCATGGTTATAGACCGACAGCGCGAGCGTCTCCAGGAGCACCGCCTCGGCGAAGGTACCTTCGACCACCAGGATCGGCGAGCCAGGGAAGTAGCAGTCGCCTTCGGCGTAGCCCCAGATGTCGCCGCTGAAGCGGTAGTTCCGCAGGAACTCCAGCGTCGGTGCGTCGGTGACCTGCGCCCGCTCAAGAAATTCCAGCTCAGCATCACCGAACCGAAACTGCTCGAGCGCATCCAGGAACCTGCCGGTGCCGGCTACCACGCCGTAGCGCCGGCCGCCCGGCAAGTGCCGGGCGAACATCTCGAACACGGCACGCCGGTTCGCGGTACCGCTGCCCAGCGCGGCCCGCACCATGGTCAGCTCGTAATGATCCGTGAGCAGCGCCGTGCCGGCCGGCTCACTGCTTGATGGCAGGTCGGTCTCCACCAAGGCAGCTTACGGAGCGACGGACGCTGCGGCGGCATGAGGCAAGGTTTCTCAGCTGAGCTGAGCTCAGCTGACTGCCGTGCACGACGGGCCACAGCGGCGCAACTGGACTGCAGTTCCACGCATCTGGCGAAGTCCACCTACCTGCGCCGCGACCGAGCAAGAGCGGTAGTTGACGTCCTGCCAGTTGTACCGGACCGTCATGATGCCCAGGCTGGCGTGTTCGTTGTCTCGATGGCTGTCGTCCCAGCGCTGCTCCGGCGGATGCGCGACTCGCCCATCGAGTTCCACGGCAAGCCTGGCTTCCTCGTAGAAGTTATCCACGTACCGTGTGCGGTTGCCAGTGACGATCTTCATCTGCCGTTGAGCAGCCGGCAGGCCATGCGCCCGCTCCACATGCCGGACGTACCGCAACTCGAGGTTGGACTGGGCTCCGTCGCCGACGTCAGCAAGCACGGCCAGCAAGTCAGTGCGCCAGCGCTGCCGCGGCCGTGCCTGGAGTGCAGCCCTTAAGCGTGCCGGCGTTGTCAGCCGCCGTCCGACCGCACGGCATACCCAGTCGAAAGCCTCATCAAAGGTTGCCGAGATCTGTACCAGGTCGAGAACGGTGTCGTCGATACGTGTCCGCGGCGGGAGCAGCACAGGATGACGGGTTCGTTCGAGGTATTGCGAAAAGTGGACAACTCCGCCTCGAATTATTCCGGCGCGTCGGCTGGCGGGCACGGTGGCGTGAATGAGGGCACCTCCCTCACCGCTCATGCCACGGCTGGTGCCGCCGCTCATGCCGTGGCTCATGCCGCGGGTCAGCCCGTAGAGCTCCGCGGCGGTTCGATGGCTCAGCGCCGCGTCCTCGCCCGCCCGCAACACCGCCGCCCAGAGCTCCGCATCTCGGGCCGGGCTCCCGCTGAAGCAGGCGTACACCCCGCGCTGGAGTTGCTGCCACCGCCGTGACCTCAGTTGGTTGTCAATGGCCGTCGCCGGGAGGCCTGCGCCAAGGGCTTGTCGACGCGTGATGACGCCAGACTGGCGGACCAGCAGTTCGCTGAGCCTTGGCGGGAGCCCTGGCGGGATGTCGACCGGCATGCTGGCATAATCACCGACCTGACCCAACCGCCGCCTCGGATAGCGCCCCGCTGTGGACAACGAGCCCCAAGATCACTTACAGTTTGCCGATTTCAGTGTTATTTGCTGAAAACGGCGAACTCAGGCCGAAGCCGCGGGATGTCCGTGCGTTCGCGCGAGAGGCGGGTGGAACACTAGCTTCGGTGGAGTAGGAACTGGGCTACTGGGGAGGTGACGGCAGGTGGGCGTCGCGCCAGTTGAGGTAGAGCAACCAACGACAGGCCAGGATGCGGCTCTGGACGCACCTTGGGTCACCGTCGTCTGGAATGACCCCGTGAACCTCATGAACTACGTGACCTACGTGTTCCAGAAGGTCTTCGGCTACCCGAAGGCGAAGGCCGAGAAGCTGATGCTGGACGTGCACCATAAGGGCAAGGCAGTGGTTTCCTCGGGGACCCGTGAGGCGATGGAGCGGGACGCCGAGACCCTGCACGGCTATGGCCTGTGGGCGACTGTGAGCCACGAGTGACTGTGAGCCACGAGCTATGAGCTGGGAAGACGAGTGGTTTTCCACGGATAATGAGGAAGATCTAGAGGTTGCCGCGTCGTTCAGGCCGGCTGCCGGCGGAGCGGTCGCCTACTTCGAGGAGGCCCAGGCCGGCGTGATCAGGTACCTGGTCATGCAGGTGGCCGAACTGGTCAGCGCAGACAGCACCGCCGCGGACGCCGGTGTCGACAGCGATGACCTGGAGGCCCAGCTTGGCCTGTCCAGCCATGACACGCTGCCAGATGACCCTGTGCTCGCCAGGCTGCTGCCGGATGGCTATTCCGACGACCCGTCGGCCTCGGCCGAGTTCCGCCGCTATACCGAAGAGTCGCTGCGGTCAGGCAAGATTGCCGCGGCCCAGACGGTGCTGTCATCGCTGCCGCCGGGCGGCGGTCAGGTGAGGCTCAGCGAACCCGAATGCCAGCAGTGGCTCAAGGCGCTGAATGATGTCCGGCTCGCGCTGAGCGTCCGGCTTGGTATCACCGACGAGAACGAAGACATCTCCGAACGGCTGTCGGCGGACGACCCACGGGCCGCCTATATCTGGGTTTATCAGTGGCTGGCCTACCTGCAGGAGAGCCTCGTCGAGGCGCTGTCTTAGGCGGGCCTCGCGGGAGAGCCTCGCAGGCACTGCCGGGCAATCCGGGCACGGTGCGCGGCTGGCGCATGGGCTAATCTCTGGCCATGCTCACGATCAGCGCGGACCTGCGCGCGAAAATCCTGGCGCATGCGCGCGCTGACCACCCGGACGAGGCCTGCGGAGTGATCGCAGGGCGGGCCGGCAGCAACCGGCCTGAGCGGTTCATCGCGATGCTCAACGCCGAGCGGTCGCCGACGTTCTACCGGTTCGACTCCCTGGAGCAGTTGCGCGTATGGCGCGAGATGGACGACCGGGATGAGGAACCGGTGGTGATCTACCACTCACACACCGCTACCGAGGCCTATCCGTCGCGGACCGACATCTCCTACGCGAGCGAGCCGGGCGCGCACTATGTCCTGGTTTCCACTAGAAACCCGGAACAGGACGAGTTCCGGTCCTTCCGCATCCTGGACGGTGAAGTGACCGAGGAAGACGTCACGATCGCGCCGGAATGATCGAGAGCAGCCGCAGGTTGCATCGCGTAGAGACCTGGGCCGTGGCCCGACAGTTACCGCCTCAGCGGTTAGTCCCTAATGGAGCAGATAGTCATGGCAATCGAGGTCCGCATCCCGACCATCTTGCGCAACTACACCGGCGGTCAGAAGGCGGTCGAGGGCTCAGGCGCTACGCTCGAGGAGTTGTTCGCCGATCTCGACGGCCGCTACGAGGGGCTCCGGGAGCGGCTGATCGACGACTCGGGGGTACGCCGGTTCGTCAACGTGTACCTGAATGACGAGGATGTTCGCTTTCTCGGCGGCTTGTCCGCGCCGGTGAGCGACGGCGACACCGTCACCGTGCTCCCGGCCGTGGCCGGCGGCGCGCGCTGACGGACCGTGCTGACCGTGCTGACGGGGCCGATCAGCAGGCCGGCGGGCTGAGACATGCGCTACGAATCCCTGCTTGACGCAGTTGGCGGCACACCTCTAGTGGGGCTGCCCCGGTTGTCGCCTAGCCCCGAAGTCCGGTTGTGGGCCAAGCTCGAGGACCGCAACCCGACCGGCTCGGTGAAGGACCGGGCAGCCGCGTACATGGTCGCTGCCGCGGAGAAGGACGGGCTGCTGCACCCCGGTTCGGTCATCCTGGAGCCGACCTCCGGTAACACCGGCATCAGCCTCGCCCTCGTCGCCAGGCTGCGCGGCTACCAGCTGATCTGCGTGCTGCCAGAGAACACCTCCGCCGAGCGAAGGATGCTGCTCGAGGCTTACGGCGCGACAATCGTGTCCTCACCGGCCGCGGGCGGCTCCAACGAGGCAGTCCGGGTTGCCAAGAACCTGGCGGCTGAGAACCCCAGCTGGGTCATGCTCTACCAGTACGGCAACGAGGCGAACGCCCGCGCGCACTACGAGACGACCGGCCCGGAACTGCTCGCGGATCTGCCGGAGATCACCCATTTCGTGGCAGGGCTCGGCACCACCGGCACGCTGATGGGCACCGGCCGGTTCCTGACGGAACATGTGCCGGGCGTGCAGATCGTCGCCGCCGAGCCTCGTTACGGCGAGCTGGTGTATGGCCTGCGCAACCTGTCCGAGGGGTTCGTGCCGGAGCTTTACGACGAGTCAGTTCTGACTTCGCGCTTCTCGGTCTCGTCGGCGGACGCGCTGCGCCGTACCAGGGAGCTGCTGTCGGAAGAGGGGATGTTCGCCGGCATCTCCTCCGGCTGCGTGCTGCACGCGGCCCTTGGCCTGGCCGCGAAGGCGCAAGCGGCCCGCCAGCGCGCCGATATCGCCATGATCATCGCGGACGCTGGCTGGAAGTACTTGTCGACCGGCGCCTACGCCGGGACCCTGGCCGAGGCCGAGGCAAGGCTCGAGGGCCAGCTCTGGGCGTGATTGCCTGGTGCGGCCGCACTCCGCGGCCTGCCGACGATCCACCTCACGAAGGGCAAGTCAGGTCGGATGACGGTATTTGACGAGGCGACGGCGGTCAGCCTTCGCAGCGAAGGGCGATACGACGCCGCGGCTGATCCCCGGTTCGCGCTCGTCGCGCCGGGTGGCGCGACCCCGCCTGCGGTGAATGGCGGTGCGCTGATGGCGACCGTGCTGCGCGCTGTGCTGGATTGCTCACCGCATCCGCACCCGGTCGCTACCACGGCCAATTTCCTCAGGGTCCCGCAGCTGGCGGCGGCCGAGGTGCACGTCAGCTGGCTGAAACAGGGCAAGACTGCGTCGATAGCGCGGGCAACGCTCGTGCAGGACGGGCAGCCGGTCCTTGATACCACCACAACCACGGGAACGCTGCTTAGCGGGTCGGCAGGTGCCGGCACGGGCGCGGCTGACGGGGCGGAACCCGCCAATTCGCAGCTACTCGACTGGACCGGCGAGCGGCCCCGGATTGCCGACATTGCTGATTGCCTGGATCTCGGCAGCTGGCCCGGCGCGGTGGCGTCCGACGGGACGGCGGGGTTCGCCGCGCACGTCGAAGTGCTGCTTGACCCGGCTTGTGCTGGCTGGCGGCAGCACGAGCCGTCGGGCGTGCCGGAGATGAGCGGCTACGTCCGGCTGCGCGAGCACCGCGACCCCGACGCCCTGCTGCTCGCGCTGGCCGTGGACGCCCTGCCGCCGGTGGTGTTCGGCCTCGGCGCGACCGGCTGGGCGCCGACCGTCGCGCTGACCTGGCACATGCGCGGCGTGCCGGTGCCCGGGCCGCTCCAGGTGGCGGCGCGGTGCCGCCACGTCAGTGGCGGCTGGTTCGACGAGGAAGCCGAGGTGTGGGACGCGGCCGGGCGCCTGGTCGCGCAGAGCAGGCAGCTGGCCAGGGTCGGCCGGGGGCGGCTGCGCGTGATGGCCAGCGAGCCAGCGGTACCCGCGAGCGACGGGCCGGCCGTCCGCGCCTAGCGGGGCCATCAGCTAGCAGTGCAGCGCCAGGCCGGCAGCTGCCAGCCCGGTGAGCGGGCGTTCCCGCCGTGGTCTATTCGACGCTCTTAATCCGCCAGACGAAGATCGAGGCAAGTGCGGCCACCACCGCGGTGCCGCCGAAGAGCGTCGGGTAACCGCCAAGCGTGACCAGCGGTCCGGCGATGGCCGCGCCGATGGCGGCCGGGCCGACGATGGCGATGTTGATGATGCCGAGGTCCTTGGCGCGGTCTGCGGCGGCGGGCAGCACCTGGGTGATGAGCGCCTGGTCCACGGCGAGGTAGGCGCCGAAGCCCATGCCGAACAGGACGGAAGCGACGAGCGCGGCGTCCCAGTTCTCCACGAAGGTCAGCAGGAGGGCGGCAACGCCCATCAGCGAGCCGGACACTGTGACGATCATCTTCCGCTTGCCGATCCGGTCGGAGTAGATCCCGCCGACCACGGCGGTGAGCACCACGCAGACGGTGTAGATCACGATCAGGATCAGCAGTCCGGTTGCCGCCGGGATGTGGTCATTGTGGTAGAGCTTCACTCGGTCGCGCAGGAAGTACAGCAGGTAGAGGGTGCCCATCGCGATGGCCAGCGAGGCGAGGAAGCGGGTCAGCCAGGCCCAGGCGAAGTCCGGGTACTCGCGCGGGCTGATCCAGTACGCCTGCGCCAGCTTCCGCCAGGAGAACGCGTCCGCGTGGTGCGGATCGAGCGGGTGGTCCGGAGTCAGGAAGACGAACGGGATTACCAGCACGAAGAACAGCACGCCCATGACGTAGTAGCTGCTGACCACGCTGCTGCCCAGCACCAGGACGACGAGAATAGTGCCGACGACCAGGCCGAGCGCCTGCGGCATGCCGACCCAGCCGGCTACCGTCGCTCGCTGGCGCACCGGCACGTGATCGGGGACGGCGGCGCTGAGGCTGGCGTACTCGCCGTTCTGGAATGCGCTGAACAGTACCCAGAAGATGGCCACGCCGGCCACCGTCCGCTGGTGCCCGAGCAGCAGCATGCTGACCGCGCCGAGCAGGGCCATGATGAGCGTCCAGCGGTGCCGCCGCCCGTTCAGCCCCAGGAAGCTGAAGGCATACGTGGTCCGGTCGGACAGGGCGCCGGCTATCGGAGTGGCGAGTACGGAGGCAACCGCGCCGACGCCGGAAACGATCGCGAGGGCCTGGATCTTGTGCTTGCCGTCAATGTCCTGCAGTTGGATCGGCAGCAGGACCTGGATCGGCGTCAGCGAGGCCATCCACATGCCCAGGCTCGCCAGGCTCAGCCCGGTGATCCAGCCGGCTTTGACGTGCACCGACGGCTCGGCCAGCGCGGCCGGGACGGCGAGCTCGGAGTCGGTGGACTGGTCGGTCATGACACCTCCGCGGGCGCTGGCCTCGCCATCGGCACTGGTCGTCCAGAATGCCGTTTTGGGGATGATAGTGGGAGGACCGGTTCTGCCGACAGGTTTCGGCGGCCCGGGTGGCTCGGGCGGCCGCGGGGCTGTCGAGGCGGGCACGGGGCCGCTCAGGTGAGCAAGATCCGCGGCGGCTATGGTGAGCAGCCGTGCAGCTAACGATCGTGGGCTGGTCCGGGAGCTTTCCGGGACCGGAGAGCCCGGCATCCTGTTATCTGATCGATACCGGCGATTTCCGGCTCGTGCTCGACCTCGGGAATGGCGCGCTAGGCGCTTTGCAGCGGTACACGGGGCTCGCCGACGTGGACGCGATTTGCCTAAGCCACCTGCACGCTGACCATTGCCTCGACATGTGCGGCTACTCGGTCTTCCAGAACTACCACCCGGACGGTCCGCAACCGCGGATCGGAGTGTACGGACCGCCCGGCACCCCGGAGCGGCTGTCCAGGGCGCTGGGCAGCGAGCACCTGGGGATGGCGGATGCCTTCGACTTCACCACGCTGACGACCGGTCAGATCGAGATCGGCCCGCTGCGGATCACCACGGCGCACGTGAATCACCCGGTCGAGACCTTTGGCTTCAGGATCGAGCACGCGGGCCAGGTGCTCGCCTACTCGGCCGACACCGGGCCGTGCGATGAACTGATCGAGCTGGCCCGCGGGGCCGATGTCTTGCTGAGCGAGGCGTCGTTCATCGACGGGCCCGGTCTTCCGGCTGATCTGCACCTGACCGCGCGCCAGGCGGGCGAGCATGCGGCAAGGGCTGGCGTCGGTGAGCTCGTGCTCACCCACCTGGTGCCATGGAACGACCCGGCGACCTGCCTGGACCAGGCCTCGGAAGTGTTTACCGGGCCGCTCCGGCTGGCTAGCTCAGGCCTCCGGATTCTCGGTGACGACCAGCCGCAGGCGCGCGCATAGACTGCTCTGCCATGCGCGTGCTCGTCACCGGCGGCGCCGGATTCATCGGCTCGCATCTCGCTGATGCCCTGCTGGCCAGGGGAGACGAGGTAGCCATCGCCGACGACATGTCGACTGGCCGGCCAGGTCGCGTTCCCGGGCAGGCGGTGACGCATAAGGTGAGCGTCACCGAGGCCGATCTGCTGGCAGCCATCGTCGATGACTACCGGCCTCAGCTGATCTGCCACCTTGCCGCGCAGATCGACGTTCGGGTCTCCGTTGCCCAGCCTGCGCTCGATGCGCAGGCCAATGTCATCGGCACGGTCAACGTGCTGGAGGCGGCGCGTGCCACCGGGGCCAGGGTGCTGTTCTGCTCCACTGGCGCGGTGATCTACGGCCGCGACGCGCCCATACCGTCCCGCGAGGATGTTCTTCCGCTGCCCGAATCTCCGTACGGCGTTGCCAAGCACTGCGGCGAGCAATACGTCCAGCTTTATAACCGGTTGCACAGCACGACCCATGCTGTGCTGCGGTTCGCTAATGTGTACGGTCCCCGGCAGGATCCGGCGGGCGCAGCGGGAGTTGTGGCCATCTTCTGCGCGCAGGCGCTCGCAGGGGAGCGCCCGACGGTCTACGGCGACGGCCGGCAGACGAGGGACTACGTGTATGTCGGCGACGCCGTGGGCGCGTTCCTGGCGGCCGCGGACAGCGGGCGGCCGGGTACCTGGAACATCGGCAGTGGCAGCGAGGTCAGTGTTCTCGAGCTGATCCGGGTGATCGCGGCAGTGGCAGGTCATGCCATCGACCCGGTGTTCGCGCCGGCCAGGCCGGGCGAGCTGCTGCGCGGCGCGCTGGCTCCGGACCGCGCCTATCGGGATCTTGGCTGGGCGGCCACGACGCGGCTGGACGAGGGAGTGGCCAGGGCCTACCGCTGGATCGAGGCCGGCACACCGGAGCGAGCCGGCTGGTAGCACTAGGCTGGCGACCATGTCACGACCAGACGGACGACAGCCGGATCAGCTGCGGGATGTCAAGATAACCAGAAACTGGCTGGCGCACGCCGAGGGATCGGTGCTGGTCGAGTTCGGCGCGACACGGGTGCTGTGCGCCGCGAGCGTTCAGGAAGAACTGCCGCGCTGGCGCCGGGGGAGCGGCCAGGGCTGGGTCACTGCCGAATACGCCATGCTGCCGAGGTCAACTAACACGCGCAGCGACCGCGAGTCGGTCAAAGGCAAGATCGGCGGCCGCACGCACGAGATCTCCCGGCTTGTGGGGCGTTCGCTGCGCGCGTGCATCGACCCGAAGGCGCTCGGCGAGAACACGATCATCATCGACTGCGACGTACTGCAGGCCGACGGCGGCACCAGGACCGCCGCGATCACCGGCGGGTACGTGGCTCTTGCCGACGCGATCAGCTGGCTCAAGGGCCGCAAGCGCACGAAGGGCGAGCCTCTGGCCGCGTCGGTGGCGGCCGTCAGCGTCGGCATCGTCGACGGGCAGCCCCGCCTCGACCTGTGCTACGACGAGGATGTCGCCGCCGAGACGGACATGAACGTGGTCTGTACCGGCGACGGCAGATTTGTCGAGGTGCAGGGGACCGCGGAACGCGAGCCGTTTGATCGCAAGCTGCTGGACCAGCTGCTTGATCTGGCAGTGACGGGCTGCACCGAGCTGACCAGTCTCCAGCAGGCTGCGCTCGGCGCATGACCGAGGCTGCGACCGCGGCTCCGGGCGGGACGGCTGCGGCCCGTCTCGTGCTGGCCACCGCCAACCCGCACAAGGTGATCGAGCTGACCCGGATCCTCGCGGCTGGCCACGTGGACGTGCAGGTATCGAGTCTCGCGGAGTTTCCCGGCGCTCCGGACGTGGCCGAGACGGGTGCCACGTTCGCCGCGAACGCGCTGCTGAAGGCACATGCCATCGCGCGGTTCACCGGCCTGCCTGCGGTCGCTGACGATTCCGGCATCTGCGTCGACGCGCTGAACGGAATGCCCGGCGTGCTGTCCGCCCGCTGGTCTGGCAGGCACGGCGATGACGCTGCGAACCTGCGCCTTCTGCTCGCCCAGCTAGCTGACGTGCCAGACGAGCGGCGCGGGGCACAGTTCGTCTGCGCCGCGGCGCTCGTGCTGCCCGACGGCCGGGAGCATGTCAGTGAGGGCGTCCTCACCGGCCGGCTCATCCGCGAGCCGCGTGGCCAGAACGGCTTCGGTTACGATCCCATCTTCGTGCCCGGCACAGCCAGCATCACTACTGCCGAGATGGACCCGGCCGACAAGGACCGCGTCAGCCACCGCGGCAAGGCGCTGCGCGGACTCGCCCCGGTCATCGCTGCTCTGCTGGACTAGGACCACGCGCGTCGCTGGTCGTCACCCGGGTCAGGCGTTGAGGATGCTCGCGGGCGGCGAATAAACCTGACTCGGTGGCGGAAGGGCGATCTTCACTGGCTGGTTGAACGACCCGTAGGTGCATTCGACGACGATCGTCACACCGCCGGTGCTCTCGGTTTCCTGGAACTTACGGACGTGGTGGCTGCTGTCTATCCACACGCTGAACGCGACGTCACCCTTGATCAGCTTCAGCTCCGGGCCGAGCACATTGCGCTGCGCAGCAGGCAGCGCCTTTACTGCATCGGCCGGCGCGAACGAACCGTTGTACTTGGTCGTCGTGACTCCGCTAACGACTTGCGTGCCGACCGCTCGCAAGTGTGACGCGGCAATGAGACCAGCGAGCTGCGCATTCGGGTTGCTGTTCTGCAGATCCTGTTGCAGGACTCCGAACTCAGATGACTTCTTGAGCCCGGTCAGCGGGATCTTGAGCCATTTGGTGGCCAGTTCCTTCGGCAGGCCCGCGGCAGCGCCCATCTTCAGGTACATCGCGGAGCTGGTGATGATTCCGCGGACCGTCACCGGCTGGCTCTTGCCGCCCGCGGTGAAGTTCATGGCCATGAGCAGGGGCTTGCGCTGCAATTCGACCGTGCCGGAGATGACCGCGTTGGTTTGGCCCGAGAGGTGCTCGCTGATTGTTGCGGACTCCGAGTTCACGCTACTTTGCAGCCGGGCGGCCTGACGCACGAGCTGCGCCGCGGTCAGCTGTGCTGAACCTGCATTCTTACCGGCGCCGTTGTGCGCCGCGATTGTCACAGCGACTGCAACGACGCCGATGGCCAGGATCGAACCCGCCACGGCTGCCACTGCGTTCCGCGCCCGCCGCCGCTGCTTGCCCAGCATGTACTCCTGCGCCGGACTTCGTACGGCCATGCCCGGCACCAGCGAGCCGGACGTCGGCCCGGAGAACAGCGGGCCTGGCGCCGACTCCGCCGGGCCCGCAGGCTCGTCCTGGCTTGCGTACCCGGCCGGGTACCGTGCGCGGGCGGTGCTATCAGCCTGCGGACTCTCGTCACCAGCCGACCCGTCCGAATCCCAGCCACTGGCGGTCACAGCGAACTCCCGTCCCTGCTACGTTGGCAGCCCGAAAGCTGGCCTCGCCTCCGCCCTAAATCTACAGATAAAAGCCCTATGCTTGAAGAGTGCAAAACTGCACAAAACCGGTTGCCGCACATGGTTTGCCAGGAGCCGGAGAGCAGTCCGCTACGGTTGGGCAATTACTGCGCAGCGAAAGGATAACGAGGTGCCTGATCAGCGTCTCGCGCCTGGAGATCCGGCGCCCGACTTCACCCTGCCCGATGCTGACGGGAACGAGGTGAGCCTCTCCTCATTTCGGGGCCAGCGGGTCATCATCTACTTCTACCCGGCGGCAATGACGCCTGGCTGCACCACGCAGGCTTGCGACTTCCGGGACAGCTTGTCCAGCCTCGCCGCCGCCGGTTTCGCGGTGCTCGGCATCTCGCCCGACGGCCCTGCCAAGCTGGCGAAATTCCGGGAGCGGGACGGGCTCAACTTCCCGCTGCTCAGCGACCCGGATCGCAAGGTGCTCGAGGCGTATGGCGCGTACGGCGAGAAGATGCTGTACGGGAAGAAGTCAGTCGGTGTCATCAGGTCAACCTTCGTGGTCGGCACGGATGGCAGGATTGAGCAAGCCCAGTACGCGGTGAAAGCCACCGGCCATGTGGCTAGGCTGCGCAAGGAACTCGGCGTCTGAGCACCGCTGCGCCCGGCGGCGGCGCCGGGATGCTGGGGCCGTAGCCCAATGGCAGAGGCACAGGATTTAGGTTCCTGCCAGTGTGGGTTCGAATCCCACCGGCCCCACCATGTGATGTCGCAAGACATCGGAATGGCTCCGAACCCACGATCGGGGTTCGGAGCTTGATCGTTTACGGGGTTGTTCGGGGCGGCTGCCGGGTGGGCTGGTAGTTGCGGCTGGTGTCGAGGGTGAGC